>DAMCRY010000152.1:7799-8828 GCA_032115075.1 Massilia sp. | reverse complement strand
ATGCACGGCGGCCAGGTCGAAGCGCACAGCGACGGGCCGAACCTGGGCGCCTCGGTGTCGGTGCTGCTGCCGCTGGCGGGCAGCGACGCGGCCAGCCCGCATGCGCCGGCGCGCCAGCGTGCGGGCGCGCGCAACGTCAATCCCTGCGTGCTGACCATCGTCGACGACAACGCCGACGCGGCCCAGTCGCTGGCGGTGCTGCTGCGCGCCCAGGGGCACACCGTCAACGTGTTCGAGGACGGCGTGCGCACCCTGGCCTCGAGCGACATCGCCCACACCCAGGCCTTCATCCTCGACATCGGCCTGCCCGACATGACCGGCTACGAGCTGGCGCGCCGCCTGCGCCGCGAGCATCCGAAGGCGACCTTCATCGCGCTCACCGGCTACGGCCAGGCGCGCGACCGCGACCTGTCGAAGCAGGCCGGTTTCGATCACCACCTGGTCAAGCCGGTCGAGTTCCGCGCGCTGGCCGACATCCTGGCGGCGCTGGAGTGCGCGCCGGCCGACGCGCCGCTCAAGCAGCAACCGGATATCGCTGGCGTCAGTTGAAAGCTGGTTGACTTTGTTGCCATAACTCAGCAATATTGTTAACTCCCTGCTATCCAATTACCGCCTGTGTCCCGTAAAAAGAACAGTCGCCAGTGGGCGCGCCTCCGGATCCTGTGCTCCGGCGGCCTGCACCCCATGACCCTGATTCCCGATGCGCTGGAGCTGGTACGCGAGCTGATTCCCAACAGCGCGTCCCAGCTGTTCCTGCTCGCCGAACGGGCAGCGGAGGATGTGCAGGAAGCGAACGTGCTCGGCGTGCTGCCGCCGCCGAACGGCTACTTCTATGGCGACTCGGTCGACTTCGGCGTGCGTCCCGCGGAGGCGCGCGCACGCGCGGCGCACGTGCTCGAGGTGCGCCTCGGCCCGGCCAGCGCGCCGCTCGGCGCCCTGACCCTGCTGCGCGATGCCGGCCACGCCTTCGACCAGGACGACCGGGAAGACCTGGGCCGCGTCGCCAACTACTTCGACCATGCGCTGCGC
>DAMCRY010000152.1:2520-7789 GCA_032115075.1 Massilia sp. | reverse complement strand
GTCGGCGCCGGCCTGTCTGGCGTGGTCGAGGACGAGGCCATGCTGCTGGCGACGATGGGCGGCGACATCCTGTTCCTGAGCGACTCGGCCGGGGCGCTGCTCGACCAGCTGGCCTCGCAGGAGCAGCAAGTGTTCGACCGCCGCACGCTGCCGCCGTTCTGCCTGCGCCTGGTGGAGTCGGTGGTGTTCGGCGAGCGCTATCCCTGGCGCCTGCCGGCCGGGACGCTGGAGCTGGCCGGCGGCGTGCTCGAGGCGCGCGCCCAGTGGATGAGCGCCGGTTCGCACGACGCCGTGCACGGCCGCACGGTCGGCATCTTCCTGAAGTTCGTGGTGCCGATGCCGCTGCGGATCTGGCGCGCGCTCGGCAGCGTCGAACTGTCGCCGCAGCAGATGGAAGTGGCGTTCTGGATGGGCCTGGGCGGTGGGCGCGAAGCGGCGCGTTCGCGCATGGACGTCAGCGACGCCGTGCTGCGCGACTGCGTCAAGGCCGTCTACGAGAAGTTCGGCTGCACCTCGGAAGCGGGCCTGCTGGCCATCCTGCGTCCGGCCATCTCGCGCATGTAGTCCTTCTCATCCGGAACACCCCCCACCCGGGGGGATGGAATACACTTGCCTGGTTTTCTATCATCTCAACCGAATCGCGAAGGAGCTTGTCATGAAGATCCGCTGGATGTGCGCTGTCCTGCTGGGCGCGGCCTGTGCCGCCGCCAATGCCGCCGATACGACCGTCACCATGAAGATGGCCACCGAGAAGGGCGAGGGCGCCGGCGCCGGCACCGTGACCATCAGCGAGACCAAGTACGGCCTCGTGTTCACGCCGAAGCTGGCCGGCCTGCCGGCCGGCCTGCACGGCTTCCACGTCCATGAAAACGGCAGCTGCGGACCCAACCAGAAGGACGGCAAGCCGGTGCCTGCGGGCGCGGCCGGCGGCCACCTGGATCCGGCCAAGACCGGCAAGCACGGCCTGCCGTGGGGCGACGGCCACCTGGGCGACCTGCCGGCCCTGACCGTGGACGAGAAGGGTGCCGCGACCAACCCGGTGCTGGCGCCGCGCCTGAAGCTGGCCGACATCAAGGGCAAGGCCCTGATGGTGCACGCGGGCGGCGACAACCACGCCGACCATCCCGCGCCGCTCGGCGGCGGGGGCGGCCGGATCGCCTGCGGCGTGATTCAGTAGCCATCCCTGGCGCTGTCAGGGATGAAATAAAATTTCAAAAAGAAGGCTAAAACGAAATGAAATTTCAATCCCTGATGGCGGCGGCGCTGCTGTGCTGTTCCGTCGACAGCCACGCCGGCCTGATCCACCAGTTCCACCTGGACGGCTCGCTGGAGGACGCCGTGGGCAAGGGCAAGCTGACCGCCCTGGGCGGCGGCTTCGCCGGCAACGCCTATGCCTTTGGCGCGAACCAGGGCCTGCAGCTCGACGCGCAGCTGGGCGCCGTCTACACCATCGACATGGTCTTCCATTTCGACGACCTGGCGCGCTACGGCCGCATCGTCGACTTCAAGAACCTCGGCGTCGACGAGGGTTTCTATAGCAACGACGGCATCTATAAGGTGTTCGACGTGGCCGCGACCGGCTCGGGCGGCAAGCTCGTGAAGGGCGTCGACAGCCAGCTGACCCTCACGCGCGATGCGGAGAAGATGTTCAAGGTGTACCAGAACGGCGAACTGGTGCTGAGCCTGAATGACCAGACCGGCATCACCGATTTCGGCCAGAACGTCGCGCACTTCTTTCGTGACAATGTCCGCGGCGGCGGCACGAGCGGCGAAGGCAAGCCGGGCGCCGTCGATTACATCCGCATCTACGACACGGCGCTGAGCGTGGACGAGGTGCGGGCGCTCACGCCGCCGGTGGCCGAAGTGACGGAGCCGGCGTCGTATGGGCTGGTGGGCGTGGGGCTGGCGCTGCTCGGGTTCACGCGCCGCCGCCGCAAATCGTAGGGTGGACGGCAGAGCCGGCCAGGCGCCCCCGTCCTCCCTGCGCGCTACTCGTCTGCCTGTTGACCCTTCCGCCCACCCGGCGGCAACGCCACCTGCGGAACGCTCGTCTCCTGCGCCGCAATGAACCCCTCCAGCGCATCGGTCAGGCCGTCGACCAGATGCTTGCCCCAGGTCTGCTCCATCAGGCGGTACTGCTGCTCGATCAGCGGTGCGATCTCGTCGATCAGCCGGTCGCCCTTGTCGCCCAGCCGCACCGTCACCCGGCGCGCGTCCGCCGCCATGCGTTCGCGCGCGACCAGGCCGAGTTCCTCCATCCGCGCCAGCACCCCCGCCATGCTCGGGCTCAGGATCTGGCACAGCTCGCACAGCTCGCGCGGCTCGAGCTGGCCGTGCTCGTCGAGCGCGCGCAGGATGCGCCACTGTTGCTCGGTCACCCCGAAGTGGTTCAGGATCGGGCGAAAATGCGCCATCAGCGCGTCGCGCGCTTTCAGGAAAAGCTGCGGCAGGTTACGGTGGGTGATCCGGTAGGGCAAGGGCGCTCCATTCTCGGCAGCAATACGTGCTTGACTGCCTAACATATTAGTGATTAACTTACGCACATATTAGCGAATATGGGCGTTCGCTGACTTCTTTTGCGCGGCAAAGATCGTGATTATCCGAGACAGGCCTTCGGGCCTCAAGCTGTTCCTCCTGCTGCGCGGCTCCGTCCTGCTGCGCATCCTGCCCACGCTGGCCGTCAACGTGGCGATCGCCATCCTCGTCACCTGGTCGCACGGCGACCTGTGGGACCTGAAGATCACGCTTACCACCATCCCGTTTACCCTGATCGGCCTGCCGATCGCGATCTTCCTCGGCTTTCGCAACAACTCGGCCTACGACCGTTTCTGGGAAGGGCGCAAGCTGTGGGGCGAGCTGCTGCTGCGCAGCCGCAACCTGGCGCGCCAGTGCCTGGGCCTCGTCGACGGCGACGGTCCGGCCGACATCCGCAACGGCCTGGACGACGTGCGGGTGCGCATGGTCCTGCGCGCCGGCGCCTTCTGCTGCGCGCTGCGCGACCTGTTGCGCCACCGTCCGCTCGACCCGCACCTGGCCAGCCTGGTGCCGCCGCGGGAATTCGAGGAGTTGGCGCGCATGCCCAACCAGCCGGACTACCTGATGCGCCGGATGGGCCTCGACCTCGGCCAGTGCGTGCGGGAAGGGCGCATCGACCCCTGCCTGGCCGCCGGCATCGACGCCACCCTGTCGGCGATGACGGCCGCCGCCGCCTCGTGCGAGCGCATCAAGAATACGCCGATTCCGTTTTCCTACTCGGTGCTGCTGCACCGCACCGCCTACCTGTACTGCTTCCTGCTGCCATTCGGCCTGGTCGACACGATCGGCTTCATGACGCCGGTGGTGGTGGCCATCGTGGCCTATACCTTCTTCGGCCTCGACGCCCTCGGCGACGAACTCGAGGAACCGTTCGGGATGGAGCCGAACGACCTGCCGCTGGACGCGATCTGCCGCGCGATCGAGATCGACCTGCGCACCGCCCTCGGCGACGACAATCCGCCGCCACCCCTGAAGGCGGTCGATTACACCCTCATGTAGCACGCACCTCAAGAGACGCATATGCACCACGACGAACACGTTCAACACGACCGCATCCGCCTGCCGCAGCTGCGCGAGCGGATCACCAGCGCACAGGCGGCAGCCGAATGGATCAAGGACGGTATGACCGTCGGCATGAGCGGCTTCACCCGCGCCGGCGACGCCAAGGCGGTGCCGCTGGCGGTGGCCGACCGCGCCCGCCAGGAGACCCTGAAGATCACCGTGATCACCGGCGCCTCGCTCGGCGGCGACACCGACAGGCAGCTGACCGAATCCGGCGCCCTGGCGCGCCGCATGCCGTTCCAGACCGACCCGGCGCTGCGCGCGGCGATCAACAACGGCGACGTGATGTTCATCGACCAGCACCTGTCCGAGACCGTCGAATTGCTGCGCACGCGCCAGATCGCCCCGATCGACGTGGCCGTCATCGAAGCGGTGGCCATCACCGAGACCGGCGGCATCGTCCCCACGACCTCGGTCGGCAACAGCGCCAGCTTCGCGATCCTGGCCGACAAGGTGATCGTCGAGATCAATACGAGCGTGTCGCCGGCGCTGGAAGGACTGCATGACATCTTCATCCCGAAGCGCCGCCCGAGCCGCGAGCCGATGCCCTTGACCGGCGTGAGCGACCGCATCGGCACCCAGGCCATCGAGATCCCGCCCGAGAAGATCGTGGCCATCGTCTTCACCGACAAGCCCGACAGCGCCTCGACCATCCTGCCGCCGGACGCCGAAACCGCCGCCATCGCCGGCCACCTGATCGATTTCTTCGTCGAGGAGATCGCGCAGGGGCGCCTGACCGAAAGCCTGATGCCGATCCAGGCCGGCATCGGCACCATCGCCAACGCGGTGGTGTCGGGCCTGAACGAGGGACCGTTCAAGCACCTGACCATGTATTCGGAAGTGCTGCAGGATTCGACCTTCGAGCTGTTCGACTCCGGCAAGCTGGATTTCGCCTCGGGCTCCTCGATCACGGTGTCCGAAGCCAAGGGCCGCGAAGTGTTCGCCAACATCGAGCGCTACAAGGACCGCCTGGTGCTGCGCCCGCAGGAAGTGAGCAACCATCCCGAAGTCGTGCGCCGCCTCGGCATCATCGCCATCAACACGGCGCTGGAGTTCGACATCTACGGCAACGTCAACTCGACCCACGTATCGGGCACGCACATGATGAACGGGATCGGCGGCTCGGGCGACTTCGCGCGCAACGCCTATCTATCCGTGTTCGCCACCAAGTCGGTGGCCAAGGGCGGCAAGATCTCGAGCATCGTGCCGATGGCCTCGCACGTAGACCACAACGAGCACGACGTCGACATCGTCGTCACCGAAGTCGGCCTGGCCGACCTGCGCGGCCTGGCGCCGCGCGAACGGGCGCAGCGCATCATCGAGAACTGCGTGGCCGAGCCGTACCGGCAGATGTTGAGGGACTACGTGGAGGAAGCGAACAAAGGGGGAGGGCAGACGCCGCACGTGCTGGAGAAGGCGTTCTCGTGGCACGTGCGCTACCGCGAGACGGGGTCGATGCTGCCGGCGTGACTGGCTGCGCTGCGACATTGGGTACCCGCCTTCGCGGGTACGACGGCTCGACGTCAAGTGGTAGCCGATGCACGTCGTTCCCGCGCAGGCGGGAACCCAGGTTCGTTTGTTAAAACCGCTTCTGCCGGCGTGACTGGCTGCGCTGCGACATTGGGTACCCGCCTTCGCGGGTACGACGGCTCGACGTCAAGTGGTAGCCGAT
>DAMCRY010000152.1:0-2420 GCA_032115075.1 Massilia sp. | reverse complement strand
CAACATTGGGTACCCGCCTTCGCGGGTACGACGGCTCGACGTCAAGTGGTAGCCGATGCACGTCGTTCCCGCGCAGGCGGGAACCCAAGTTCGTTTGTAGAACCGCTTACTTGGCTGCCGTGCGGGCCTTGCCGAACGGATCGCCCGCCTTCCACTGCGGCGCCTTCGGCGCATCCGCCACCATGCGTCCCAGGTTCAGCGTGTACTGCGCCTGCTGCACCATGCCCGACAGGTCCCAGTTCGGATCGTATTCGTCCGTCACCTGGTGATACTTGGCGCGGTAGCTGGCCTGCTTGGCCTTGCTCGCCTCCACGTCCTTCACCCAGCCATGTCCCGCGCCCACCGAGAACGCCGGCACGCCGGCCTTGGCGAAGCTGAAGTGGTCGCTGCGGAAGTAGCCGCCGGCCAGGTCGGGACGCGACGGCGCGACCGTCAGGCCCATGCTTTTCGCGGTGGCCGCCGCCATCGCGCCCAGGTCGGTGCGCTCGCTGCCCGGGACCGAGACGTCCTTCACCAAGCCGACGAAGTTCAGGCTGTCCAGGTTCAGCGCGGCGACGGTCTTCTCGATCGGCCACAGCGGCTTGGCGGCGTAGGCCGCGCTGCCCAGCAGGCCCTGCTCCTCGGCCGCCACCCACAGGAACATCTGGCTGCGCTTGGCCGGGTTGCGCACGGCTTCCTGGGCCATGGCCAGCAGCCCCGCGGTGCCCGAGGCATTGTCGACGGCGCCGTTGAAGATGGTGTCGCCTTCAGTGCCCTGCTTGCCCATGTGGTCCCAGTGGGCGCTGTAGATCACCAGCTCGTCCTTGAGCTTCGGATCGGTGCCCGGTACGATGCCGGCCACGTTGAACTCGTTCAGCGTGCGCACTTCGGCGCGCGCCTCGCCTTTTACCCGGGCGTTCAGCACGACCGGTTTGAAGTTCTTGTCTTCCGCGGCGGCGCGCAGCTGGTCGAGGTCCTGGCCGCCGGCGGCGAACAGCTTGCGCGCGGTGGCGTCGGTCATCCAGCCCTGCAGGCCGGTGCCCAGCTTGCCCTCGGCCAGCTGGAAGCGCTCGGCATTGGCCCAGCTGTTCTGCACCACGCTCCAGCCGTAGGAAGCCGAGGCATCGGTGTGGATCAGCAGGACGCCGGCCGCACCCTGGCGCGCCGCTTCTTCCAGTTTATAGGTCCAGCGGCCGTAGTAGGTCAGGCCCTCGCCGTTGAAGCGCTTCGGTTCGGCGGCGGTCGGCTTCGGATCGTTCACCATCATCACCAGCACCTTGCCCTTCAGGTCCTGGCCCTTGAAGTCGTCCCAGCCTTCTTCCGGCGCATTGATGCCGTAGCCGACGAAGACCATCTCGGCGTCGAGCGTGTGGTCGGCCTGGGCGTCGCCCGGGCCCCAGACCCAGTCGGGGCCGAACTGCAGCGGCAGCTGCTGGCCGCCGGCGGCGATGCCGATGCTGCTCTTCTCGGGCAGCGAGCGCACGCCGGCGATCTTGACCGGCTGGCGGTAGCTGCCGTTGTTGGCCGGCTGCAGGCCGATCGCGGCGGACTGGGTTTCGAGGTAGGTGACGGTCAGCTCGCCGCCGCGCTGGCCGGTGCCGCGGCCTTCGAGGGCGTCGGACGACAGGAAGGCCAGGTGGGCACGCAGCGGCGCTTCCTTGACGGTAGCGGCTTGTGCCTTGCCGGCGGCGTGGGCCGGGTAGGCCACTGCCAGGCTGGCTGCGAGGGCGGAGAGGGCAAGGGAGGAGACGATCTTGTACATGGAATCCTGCTGCGTGAGTTGATGGATGGGTGCACCGCGTGCGTCTTGCATTGTATGCCAACCCATCAGTAAAACCGCAGCACGTCGGACGAAATCGTCGTGCCCGTTCCCGGCATCCGCGGCGGTGCGCCGGGCGGCAGCAGGTGCACGGGCAGGCCCGGGATGTGCTCCTCGACGACGACCGCCAGCAGGTCGTCCGCCGGCACGCGCATCGTGAAGCGCAGCAGCGTGTCCTCCATCCCGTACAGCGACAGCGACCAGCGGGTCTCCTTCGCGCTCAGGACCCGGCCGTTGAGGGTAGCGTGCAGCGGCTTGGTCCCGGCCGCCCACAGCTCGATGTGCGGCGCCCGGTTGGCCGAGCGCAGCGTGAACTCGACCTCGCGCGTGGCGCCTTCCTTGCCCAGCGCCGGGCTGCGCAGCAGGTAAGCTTCCGGATAGGCGATCCGGTCCTCGCGCGGCGCGGTCGCGAACCACTGGCGCGGGCTGTGCCAGCCGAACACGTCGACGTGGATCGCTGGTCGTTCGAGATTCGGGAACAGGCGCTTGCCCCAGTCGTCCAGCGGCTGCGGCGGCAGCAACCAGTAGGCGCGCCAGCTGTTCATGTCCTTGAAGTAGACCAGCCGGTCGGGCGCGAGCGTGGGCGCTTCCCGCGGCAGCGGCGCCGGCCGCGGATCAGGCA
>DAMCRY010000151.1:0-8854 GCA_032115075.1 Massilia sp. | reverse complement strand
AACGCCTCGCCAGCCCGATCACGGCCGGCTGGTGGCGCCCGGTAGTGCTGGTGCCGGCCGCGCTGGTGTCGGGCATGCCCGCGCACCTGCTGGAAGCCCTGCTGGCCCACGAGATGGCCCACATCAAGCGCCACGACTACCTGGTCAACCTCGGCCAGAACGTGGTCGAGACCCTGCTCTTCTACCACCCGGCGGTCTGGTGGATTTCAGGCCGCATCCGCAGTGAGCGGGAGCAGATCGCCGACGATCACGCGGCAAGGATACTGGGCGAACCGCGGCGCCTGGCCCTGGCCCTTTCGGAGCTGGAGAAACTCCAGTTTTCCACCCACCACCTGGCCCAGGCGGCTAACGGAGGAGATCTCATGTCACGCATCAAACGGTTGATTCGTCCCGATACCCAAACGTTGAACTGGAAGGCGGCCATTCCCGTCCTGGGGCTGGCGGCGCTGAGTGTCACGGCGTTCGCCCACGCGGCGCCAGGCGCCGGGGCGGCGGAAGCGGAGAAGCCCGCCATCGCCGACTTCCATTCCTGCGACCGGCCGGAGTACCCGGCCGAGTCGATCGCGCAGCAGCATACCGGCACCGTCACCCTCGGCTTCCTGGTCGACACCGAGGGCAAGGTCAAGGAAACGAAAGTCACGCGCTCGTCCGGCCACGTGGCGCTCGACGAGTCGGCGCGCACCGCGCTGGCCAAGTGCACCTTCAGGCCGGCGACCACCAAGGGCAAGCCAGTGGAAGCCTGGACGGCGGTGCAGTACGTCTGGACGCTCGAGTAAGCGGCGGCAGGCCTCACCCGGGCAGCAGGCAGGGACGCTTGTCCGCCGCTCTTCCCTTTTCCACTCCTTCGGAACGACGACCATGCTTCGCACTCTCCTGCTCACGCCCGTCCTCCTCGCCGCGCTTTCCCTTGACGCCGTGGCCGGCGTCGACGACGCCACCCGCCAGCAAGTCATCGCCGAACTCGGCAGAAAGGTCAAGGAAGTCTACGTCTTCCCCGACAAGGCCAGGCAGGTCGCCGAGCGCCTCGAGGCGCGCGAACGCAGCGGCGCCTATCGCGCGGCCAAGGACCTGCGCGCGTTTGCCGACCTGCTCACGAGCGACCTGCGCCAGCCGACCGGCGACAAGCACCTGGGCGTGCGCTTCAGCGCCAAGCCGCTCCCGGAAGACAAGGACACCCCGGAGCCGACGCCGGAAATGGACCGCCAGTACGCCGATTACCTGAAGTCGCAGAACTACGGCATCCGCAAGGTCGAAACCCTGCCCGGCAACATCGGCTACATCGACCTGCGCGAATTCGCCGGCGCCCGCTTCGCCAAGCCCGCGCTCAGTGCGATGATGAGCCTGGTCGCCGATACCGACGCCCTGATCGTCGACCTGCGCAAGAACGGCGGCGGCGATCCCCATGCGGTCGCCTGGATGCAGAGCTACCTGTTCGACGGACGCACCCACCTGAACGATATGGCCTGGCGCGAGGGCGGGCGTACGGACGCTTTCTGGACCGAAGCGGACGTACCCGGCAAGAAGTTCGGCGGCGCGAAGAAGGTCTATGTCCTGACCAGCAGGGACACCTTCTCGGGCGCCGAGGAATTCAGCTACAACCTGCAGCAACTGCGGCGCGGCACGATCGTCGGCGAAACCACCGGCGGCGGCGCGCATCCTGGGCGGAGCTACCGCATCCATCCGCACCTAGGGGTCTTTATCCCCAGCGGCCGCGCGATCAACCCGGTCAGCAAGACCAACTGGGAAGGCACCGGCGTGGTACCGGACGTGAAAGTCAAGGCGGCCGACGCGCTGCGCACGGCCGAACGCCTGGCGCTCGCCGAACTCCTGAAGGCGCCGACCGACGAGGAACATGCCGAGCGCCTGCGCAAGCGCCTGGATGCCCTGAAATAAGAAAGCCCGCAGGAAAACCTGCGGGCTCCATGCCAGGAGCGCGGGGCCGGATGCCGCCCCCGCGCCTATTTTTTACACCGCAGAGACGTCCAGTTCGCAGCCGGTTGCCGCCAGCACCTGCTCCTTGCTCACGCCCGGCGCCAGTTCCACCAGCTTCAGGCCGGTGTCCGTCACGTCGATGACGCCCAGGTCGGTGATGATGCGGTCCACCACGCCCACGCCGGTCAGCGGCAGGTCGCATTTTTTCAGGATCTTGTGCGAGGTCGTGCCGTCCTTGGCGGTGGCGACGTGCTCCATCACCACGACCACGCGCTTGACGCCGGCCACCAGGTCCATTGCGCCGCCCATGCCCTTGACCATCTTGCCCGGGATCATCCAGTTGGCCAGGTCGCCGCGCTCGGACACCTGCATCGCGCCCAGGATGGCGAGATTGATCTTGCCGCCGCGGATCATGCCGAAGGAGTCCGCCGAGCTGAAGTAGGCCGAGCCGGGCAGCGCCGTCACGGTCTGCTTGCCGGCGTTGATCAGGTCGGCGTCGACCTCGTCTTCCGTGGGGAAGGGGCCGATGCCCAGCAAGCCGTTTTCCGACTGCAGGAAGACCTCGATATCGTTGGGGACATAGTTGGCCACCAGGGTCGGCAGGCCGATGCCCAGGTTCACATAGAAACCGTCCTGCAGTTCCTTCGCCGCGCGCGCGGCCATTTCATCACGAGTCCATGCCATGTTCTTGTCTCCGGTCTGATCGTTAGTTGGCGCGCACGGTGCGCTGTTCGATGCGCTTTTCCGGCGTCGGGTTGTGGACGATGCGGTGCACGAAGATGCTCGGGGTGTGCACCTGGTCCGGATCGATCTCGCCGATCTCGACCAGTTCCTCGACCTCGACGATGCAGACCTTGCCCGCGGTGGCGACGTTCGGGTTGAAGTTGCGCGCGGTCTTGCGGAAGATCAGATTGCCGGCCTTGTCGGCCTTCCATGCCTTCACCAGCGAGACGTCCGGCACCAGCGAACGTTCCATCACGTACTGCTCGCCGTCGAACTCGCGGGTCTCCTTGCCTTCGGCGACGATGGTGCCATAGCCGGTCTTGGTGAAGAAGGCCGGGATGCCGGCGCCGCCGCAACGCAGCTTCTCGGCGAGCGTGCCCTGCGGGGTGAATTCGAGTTCGAGCTCGCCGGCCAGGAACTGGCGGGCGAATTCCTTGTTTTCGCCGACGTAGGACGAAATCATCTTCCTGATCTGGCGCGTTTCCAGCAGCTGGCCGAGGCCGAAGCCGTCCACGCCCGCGTTGTTCGAGATCGCGGTCAGGTTCTTGACGCCGGAATCGCGCAGCGCCGCGATCAGCGCCTCGGGAATGCCGCACAGGCCGAAGCCGCCGACGGCGATGGTCTGGCCATCTGCAACGATGCCGGCCAGCGCCGACTTCGCATCAGGATACACTTTGTTCATACCTTGTCCCTTTTATCGTTAAGCCCAAACAGCCTTGTGTACTCCAGAGTGGATCCTCAGCATAAGATAGGCGCCGGCGAAGCACAATACCGTAGAAATACGGCCGGGCCGCGATCGCCGGCGCGCTCGATCTGGATCAGACGCGCACGCCGCGGACGCCCGGCCCCGCTCAGCCGCGGCGCGCCACCACCGTGATCGCGCCCTCGCCTTCCACATAGGCGCTTTCCACCTGGTCCAGGCTGGCGATGTTCTGCTCGCGCAGGACGGTCATCAGCTCTTCCTCGGTCAGGAATTCGCGCCGCATGTTCCGTTTCAGGAGCTTGCCGTCGCGGATGATCTGGATCGGCGGCGCCGACACCAGGCGCTCGACGATGCGGAAGCGGTAGCTGGCCGCGTTGACCAGGAAGTTCCACATCATCAGGACCGCGACCAGCAGCAGGCCGTCGGTGACCGACTTGTAGTCCCCGAAGGCGTTCGACGCCGCGGCCGCGATCAGCAGCAGCGAGATCAGGTCCATGGTCGCCAGTTCCCCGCCCATCCGCCGCGGCATCAGGCGCATCAGCACCAGGATGGCGAAGTACAGTACGGTGCCGCGCGCCGCCAGTTCGAACAGCGGGGTATCGATCACGAACATGCGGGTCCAGTCTTCCGGGACGAATTGCGCCAGCATGGGTCTCCTCCATAAGTGCGCAAACGGCGATCCATCCTCGCCGCCTGCGCAGGTTCCGATATTGACCGTACTGTAATCGGAAAACCGTTTCGCAGCCGTCCGGGCGCACGGGAGCGCGCCGGCGGCCCGGCCGGCGCCGCTTCCCTACCCCGCCATGGCTTCTCGGCATAAAATAGGCGGATCGAACAACAATACCGGAGAACGCCCGGCCCGCCCACGGCCGGCAGCCCCTTTGAGGATGAACGCGCCCCACGCCATTAACTACGAAACGATCTTCCAGCATGCGCCGGTCGGCATGTGCATCTCGGTGGACCGGGTGATCCAGTCCTGCAACCGCGCGCTGGACACGATGTTCGGCTACGCCCAGGGCCGGCTGCACGGCCAGTCCTTCAGCGTGCTGTACCCGACGATGGACGAGTTCCTGCGCACCGGCGACCGCATCGTGCCGATCATGAACGCCAAGGGTCGGTACTCGGACGAGCGCATCATGCGCCGCGCGGACGGCGAGCTGTTCTGGTGCCACGTGAGCGGACGCGCGCTCGACCCGGCCCAGCCGCTCGGGGCCGGGGTGTGGACTTTCGAGGACGTCAGCGAGAAGCGCCCGGTATCGGCCGAACTGACCCCGCGCGAGCGCGAGATCGCCGCGCTGCTGGTCGAGGGCAAGACCAGCAAGGTCATCGCGCGCGAGACCGATCTCAGCCCGCGCACGGTGGAGATGCACCGGGCCAGGCTGATGCGCAAGTTCTCGGCATCGACCTCGTCCGAGCTGGTGCACAAGCTGGTCGGGGGGCGTTGAGCGCCGGCGTGCGCCGCATTCCATCCGGTGGAGGCGTACAGCGCCAAGGTGATTTTTCGCGCACTTTTGCCGCAGCGGGAGCATATATACTCCCCGTCCCGATAAACAAGGCAGGGTCCATAGGCTGATGCGTTACCAGAATCTGAAGGTCTATTTTTTCTCGAAAATCTTCTTCAATTTCCTGTGCTGGGCTTTTATTGGACTGGGCTTCATTGCCATTCCGATGTTCGCGGAGGGAATGGGTACCGCGCGCATGACCCCGCCGTTCAACGGCATCGGCGGCTTCATCAGCACACCGTTCGTCTGGGCGACCGCGGTCGGTTACCTGCTCATGACTGCGGTGATGCTGATCTTGAAAAACGTCCTGCTGCGCATCCGGCGGCCGGAAGCCGCCACCGCAAAGGGCTTTCATGTCATCACCGACGAGGAGGCGGAAGACATGTTCTTCGGCGAATGGCTAGGCCAGATCAACAGCATTGCCAACCTCGCCCTGGTTGCCTACGCGCTCGACGCACTCGATAAATTCCTGCAGAAAGGGATATTCACCAGTCCCGCGCTCGCGCCGAATACCTTGATTACGGTGAGCGTGGCCTTCTACCTGCTCGGCCTGCTCATATTCTTCGCATTCGCCAGATCGGCGCCGGAAGCCGCAGTCCGATAAGACGAAACCTGCCGGCGCCATCGGCGCAAGGCGACGCCTTCGGACCGCGTCCGCGCCGTGATACCTGGAGAGCCTTTCGAAGATTGCACTTCGTATAAACGTCCTGCGATACGGCTCGCACAGCGCTCGGACGGCAGTGCCCGCTGGCGAGCGGGCATGCTGTCAATGTTCCTGGGTTGGCGCAGGAACGGGCAGCAGGCTACGCAGCCGCTCCGGAATCGGGACCGACTTCTCTTTCTGGAAGTCGATCCACACCACCTTGCCGCCACCCTCAGCGTAGACCACGTCCGCCTTGCCGTCGGCGTCCACCAGACTGATCTCGTGGGTCACCTCGAAGCTCGAGCGCCCCGGGGCGCCCGCGTAGGTGCGCACCTCGATCTCGCCCGGATACTTCAGTTGCTTGATGAAGGTGCAGTAGGCTGTGACGATCACCGGCCCCTCGCCCTGCATGCTGAATTCGCCCGCCGCCTCTTCCAGGAAGCATATGCGGCCGCTTTCCATGTAGCGGAAATAGACGGTATTGTTGACGTGGCCGAGGGTATCCATATCGCCCCAGCGGATCGCCTGGCGCATCACATGCATTAACTTCTTGTTGCTCATCGTTGCCTGCTTCGCTTGAAAAAAACAGGCATTGTAGTTGTTCGAGCGATTGCGCACCGGGGAGCGGTGCCAGCCGCGTCTCACTGCGCCGTCATGCCGTCGTCGGCCGTGATGATGGCGCCGTTGATGAAGTGGGCCTCCTCGGCCGCCAGCAGCAGCAGGAGCCCGTCGAGGTCTTCCGGCCGGCCCGGGCGCTTGCGGGGAAGCATGTCGATCAGCTTGCGTCCCTGCTCGGTGTCGAAGTAGTCCTCGTTCATCTCGGTGGCGATGTAGCCGGGACAGATCGCATTGACGTTGATGCCGTACTTGCCCCATTCGACCGCCATCGCCTTGGTCATCTGCACCACGCCGGCCTTGCTCATGCAGTACACGCCGATCTGCGGCAGCACCCGCAGGCCGGCCACCGAGGCGATGTTGACGATGCGGTGCTGCTTGCGCGGGTCGCCCTTGGCGCGCGCGATCATGCGCTTGGCCGCCTGCTGCGCCACGAAAAAGGCGCCGCGCAGGTTGGTGTCCATGATGTAGTTGTAGTCGTCCTCGGTGACGTCCATCAGGCGCTGGGTGCTCTGCACGCCCGAGTTGTTCACCAGGATGTCGATCGGCCCGGCCTCGGTCTCGGCGTGGGCGATGGCGGCCTTGATGCTCCCCAGGTCGGTCACGTCCAGGCGCACCACGTGGGCGGCGCCGCCGTCGGCCTCGATCTCGGCGCGCAGTTCCTTCAGGCGCTCGACGCGGCGCGAGGCCAGCACCACCTGCGCACCGGCGCCGGCCAGCGCTTTCGCGAAGCGCGCTCCCAGGCCGCTCGAGGCGCCCGTGACCATGGCGATTTTTCCTTCGTAGTTGACTTCGATACCCACGCTCGGCTCTCCTTCCCATCAGAAGACCCCATCTTACACAAATCATCAGTATTAGATTGCCGCATCTAATAATGTCCGTAAAATGGCGCCCAAAGTTGCAAACGTCGATAAAAACCCGCACACTCGTGCTTAAATTTTTTTTACCCTCTGAATAACATGACTGAGACAACCAACATCCTCGAACAATACGGCCCGCGCGAAGCGATGGAATACGACGTGGTCATCGTCGGCGGCGGCCCCGCGGGCCTGTCGGCCGCGATCCGCCTGAAGCAGCTGGCGGCCGAAAAAGGGCAAGAGGTCTCGGTCTGCGTGCTGGAAAAAGGCGGCGAGCTGGGCGCCCACATCCTGTCCGGCGCGGTGATGGATCCGATCGCCCTCAACGAGCTGATCCCCGACTGGAAGGAAAAGGGCGCGCCGCTCAACACCCCGGTGACCGAGGACCAGGTGCTGTTCCTGACCGAGACGAAGGCGATCGCGACCCCGCACTTCATGGTCCCGAAGATGCTGACCAACCACGGCAACTACGTGATCTCGCTGGCCAACGTCACGCGCTGGCTCGGCCAGCAGGCCGAAAGCCTGGGCGTCGAGATCTTCCCGGGCTTCCCCGCGGCCGAGATCCTGTACAACGACGACGGTTCCGTCAAGGGTGTCGCCACCGGCAACATGGGCGTCAAGCGCGACGGCGAGCCGGGTTCGGACTTCCAGCTCGGCATGGAGCTGCACGCCAGGTACACCTTCTTCGCCGAAGGCTCGCGCGGCCACCTGGGCCGCCAGTTGATGGCCAAGTACGACCTGAACAAGGGCAAGGATCCGCAGACCTACGGCATCGGCATCAAGGAGCTGTGGGAGATCGATCCAAGCAAGCACAAGCCGGGCCTGGTGGTGCACACCGCCGGCTGGCCGCTCGACAACGACACCTACGGCGGCTCCTTCCTCTACCACCTGGAGAACAACCAGGTGGCGGTCGGCTTCGTGGTTGGCCTGGCCTACCAGAACCCCTACCTGTCGCCCTACGAGGAATTCCAGCGCTATAAAACCCATCCGGCGATCCGCCACTACTTCGAAGGCGGCAAGCGCATCTCCTACGGCGCGCGCGCCATCACCGCGGGCGGCCTGCAGTCCTTGCCGAAGACCGTGTTCCCGGGCGGCGTCCTGGTCGGCTGCGATGCCGGCTTCCTGAACACCAGCCGCATCAAGGGCAGCCACGCCGCGATCAAGACCGGCATGCTGGCCGCGGAAGCCGCCTTCGCGGCACTCGGCGAAGGGCGCCAGCACGACGAGCTGGCCGCCTACCCGGCCGCCTTCGAGCAGTCCTGGCTGAAGGAAGAGCTGCACGTGGCGCGCAACTTCAAGCCGTGGATGAGCAAGGGCCTGTACCTGGGCACCATCATGGTCGGCATCGACCAGATGGTCTTCCGCGGCAAGGCGCCCTGGACCCTGCACCACCAGCACGCGGACCACGAATGCCTGAAACCCGCCTCGCAGTTCAAGCCGATCGTCTATCCGAAACCGGACGGCAAGCTGACCTTCGACCGGCTGTCGTCGGTGTTCATCTCGAACACCAACCACTCGGAAGACCAGCCGGTGCACCTGACCCTGAAGAATCCGGCCATCCCGGTCGAGGTCAACCTGGCCAAGTACGCGGGCCCCGAGCAGCGCTACTGCCCGGCCGGCGTCTACGAGTTCGTGAAGACCGACGAGGGCCGCGACCGCCTGCAGATCAACGCCCAGAACTGCGTGCACTGCAAGACCTGCGACATCAAGGACCCGACCCAGAACATCGTCTGGGTGACGCCGGAAGGCGGCGGCGGGCCGAACTATCCGAACATGTAAGGGCGGGCATGCGCGAGATCATCCAGAAAGGCCTGGCGGCGCTGCTGGCGGCCGCCCTCGGCACGGCGCCGGCCGCCCGGGCGGCCGACGCCAACCCGAC
>DAMCRY010000150.1:0-8888 GCA_032115075.1 Massilia sp. | reverse complement strand
CGCCATCGCGCGCGCGCCGCGCGCCTCGAGGGTGGCGGGTCCGGTCCAGGTGACCAGCTTGGCGTCCTGCTGGGTGTTCACCTGCGCGGTCTGCACGGTGACGCCCGGCAGGCTGAAGGTCGCGTTCAGGTCGGCGCCCAGCACCAGGCGCTGCTGGCCGCTGCGGATCGCGAGCGGGAAGCTGGCGCGGTCGGCCTGGCTGAACACCGGGAAGGTGTTGCTGACGCCACAGCCGCCCGCTGGATAGGTGGCGTCCAGCTTGCCGACCTGCGAGCGGGTGGCCGCCGTCAGGCCATAGCCGTAGGCGAACAGCGGCGCATAGTTCCTGTCGCCGACATTGAGGTCGGTCTGGCAGGCCGATTTCGGCCACGAGAACGGCAGCTTGCCGGTGAAGTCATGGCGCTTCGGACCGGCTACCAGCAAATCGGACACGCCCTTGCCCTCGGTACCCGGCAGCCAGGCGGCCACGAACACGTCCGACAGGTTGAGCAGGTCGTTCACGTACAGCGGGCGGCCCGAGACGAACACCGTCACCACCGGTTTGCCCTTGCCGGCGACCGCCTGCAGCACGGCCAGGTCTTCCGGATAGCGGCTCGAATGGCGCAGGGTGCCGTTGGGGCCGATGTCGCCGTCGCCTTCCGCATACGGCCGCTCGCCGATCACGGCCACCACCGCGTCGAACCTCGACACGTCGACGCCCTTGCCGTCGGCGCTGAACGTCACGTTGGCGCTGCCGGCCGCTTCGCGGATGCCGGCCAGGATGGTGTCGCCGTTCGGGAAGTCGGCATTCGTGTTGGCGGTGCCCTGCCAGGTGATCGACCAGCCGCCGGTCTGGTTCGACAGGTCGTCGGCGGACTTGCCGACCACCAGGATCTTCTTGCCGCGCGCGATCGGCAGGAGCGGCCGGTCGTTCTTGATCAGGACCAGCGACTCGCGCACCGCGCGGCGCGCCAGTTCGCGCGGCTGCATGGCCTCGTCGCTGCCGGCATACCGGTTCTGGGCCGGGCTCTTGTCGAACAGGCCGGCGCGCAGCTTGACGCGGATGATGCGGGTGACGGCGTCGTCGATGCGCGCCATCGGGATCTCGCCGCTTTCCACCTGCCTGATCGTATTGGCAATAAAAGCTTTCCAGTCGTCCGGCACCATGATCATGTCGTTGCCGGCATTGATGGCGGCCGCGCAGCTGTCGTTGCGGCAGCCCGGCACTTCGCCGTGGCCGTTCCAGTCGGTGATCACGAAGCCGTCGAAGCCCATCTTCGTTTTCAGCACGTCGGTCAGCATCGCGCGGCTGCCGTGCATCTTGCCGTAGTCGGTGCCGGTCGAGACGTCGTTCCAGGAATTGAAGGACGACATCACGGTCTGCACGCCGGCCGCCAGCGCCGGGTAGTAGCCGGCGCCGTGGATGTTGATCATCTGCGCCTTGGTGGACTTGTTCACGCCGCGGTCCTTGCCGTGCTCGGTGCCGCCGTCGCCGATGAAATGCTTGGCGGTGGCGATGGTGTTGGCGTCGTCCTTCAACATGCCCTGCATGCCGCGCACGTAGGCGCCGGCATAGCTCTTCACGATCGCCGGGTCCTCGGAATAGCTCTCGTAGGTGCGGCCCCAGCGGTCGTCGCGCACCACGGCGAGGGTCGGCCCGAACACCCAGGCGATGCCGCTGGCGCGCGTGGCCTTCGCGGTGGCCGCACCGATCTCTTCCAGCAGCTTCGGATTGCGCGCCGCGCCCAGGCCGATGTTGTGTGGGAAGAGGGTAGCGCCGAAGACGTTGTTGTGGCCGTGCACGGCGTCGGTGCCCCACACCACCGGTACCTTGATCGCCATGTCGGTCGACATCGAGGCCTCGTGGTAGCGCTGGGCCAGCGCCAGCCATTCGGCCGCCTTCGCGTGCTTGTTGCCGTTCGGCCAGCTGCCGCCGCCGTTCAGCACCGAGCCGAGGTAGTAGCGCTTCACGTCTTCCGGCGTGGCGGTCTTGATCTCGGGCTGGGTCATCTGGCCGATCTTCTGCGCCAGGGTCATCTTGCCGACGATGTCACGAACGCGTTTTTCCAGCGCCGCATCCTGCGCGATCGGGCTGGCGACGCGCGGCCAGTCGGCCAGCGGGGCCGTGGCCTGGGCAAAGGCGCCGGCGGCGGGGAAGGCGAGTGCGACGGCGAGCGCCAGCACGGGATTGCGAAGGAGTGGTGTCATGGATGTCTCGCTATGCGTTTATTGTTGGACGTGCTTTTGTCGATGGCCTTATTCGCCGTGCAGGAAGGCACGGTACCACTTGCCGCTGCTCTTCAGGCGGCGCTGCTGGGTGGCGTAGTCGATGTGGGTGAGGCCGAAGCGCTTCAGGTAACCCTCGGCCCATTCGAAGTTGTCGAGCAGGCTCCAGGCGAAGTAGCCCTTTACCGGCACGCCGCCGTCGATCACGTCGCGCAGCGCCGCCAGGTGGCGCTGCAGGTAGCGGCGCCGCTCGACGTCGTCGATCTCGCCGTCCGCGCCCACTTCGTCCGGGTAGCAGGAGCCGTTCTCGGTAATGTACATCGGGCCCGGGCGGTAATCGTTCTCGATGCGGTGCAGGAGCTCGGCCAGGCCCTGGGGCGCGACCTCCCAGCCCATGGCGGTGGTCTCGGCGCCTGGCGCGGGCGGCAGTACGCGCGCCGACAGGGGCGCGTGGCCGGGCGCGTCCTGGATGGTTTCGGGGAAGTAGTAGTTCACGCCGAGGAAATCGGTCGGCACGGCGATCGCTTCCAGGTCGCCCGGTTCCATCTTCGGCGCGGCGTCGCCGATGACGTCGAGCGTGGCCTGCGGATAGCCGCGGCCGTGGAGCGGATCGAGGAACCAGCGGTAGCGCAGGCCGTCGTGGCGGGCGGCGGCGGCCAGGTCTTCCGGCCTGTCGCTGGCGGCGCGCACCGGGTGCAGGCTCAGGGCGATGCCGGCCCTGGCATTGCGGACGTTGGCGCGGATCAGCGGCACCGCCTTGCCGTGCGAGAGCAGCACGTGGTGGGCCACCTGCAGCGCGGTCCTGAAGTCGGTATTGCCGGGTGCATGCCAGCCCTCGAAGTTGCCGATGATCGCCGTGCACCACGGTTCGTTGTGGGTGATCCAGTGCTGCACGCGGTCTCCCAGGCGGCGCGTCATCGCGTCGACGAAGGCGAGGTAGGCGTCGACGGTGGCGCGTTCGTTCCAGCCGCCGCGGTCCTGGAGGAATTGCGGCAGGTCCCAGTGGTACAGCGTGGCCCAGGGCTGCAGGCCGCGTTCCAGCATGCCGTCCACCAGGCGCGAATAGAAATCCAGGCCTTTCTCGTTCGGCTTGCCGCCGACTTCCGAGAAGATGCGCGGCCAGGCGATCGAGAAGCGGTAGGCGTTCAGGCCCATGTCGCGCGCGATGTCGAAGTCTTCCGGCCAGCGGTGGTAGTGGTCGCAGGCGACCGCGCCGCTGGAACCGTCCTTCACCTTGCCCGGGGTGGCGGCGAAGCGGTCCCAGATCGACTCGACGCGGCCATCTTCACGGCCGGCCCCTTCGATCTGGTAGGAAGAGGTGGCACAGCCCCACAAAAAGTCGGGGGCGAAATCGCCGCGCTGGGGGGCGGTCGGCTCGGAGCGGTTAGCTGTTGTCATGATGTGTGTTTGTGAAGACCTTATGCAAGAATATTTGGAAAGCTTTCCAATTGCAACTTAAAAAAAAGGCCGGCGAGCGGCCGCGGCGCTTTCGCCGCGTCACCTGCAGCTATTTCTTTCGGCTCCGCACGCTGCTTTTCGCGGCCGGCGGCGCCTCCAGCCGGGCCAGTGAAGCGCGCAGGGTCACGCTCACCGGGAAGGTGCGCGCCACCGGACGCTGCAGGTCGTAGCAGCGGTTCAGCAGGGCGTTCAGGCCGTTGAGCGTCATCTCGCGCCAGGGCATGTGCACCGAGGTCAGGCGCGGGGCCGAGAAGGCGGCGCTGGGCGTGTCGTCGTAGCCGATTACCGACAGGTCGCGCGGCACGCTGATGCCGGCTTCCTGGAAGTAGGACAGGGCGCCCACGGCCATCTCGTCGTTGGCGCAGAACAGGGCGGTGCATGTGTGGCCGGATTCGATCAGCTCCTTGGCCGCGGCCCAGCCGCCGGCGGGCGAGAAGTCGCTTTCCGCCACCCACAGCTTGCCGGTGTCGATGCCTGCGCTTTCCAGCTCGCGCATGAAGCCGTCGATACGGGCCACGTTGTCGCCGAGGGCCGCCGGGCCGGAGAACACGGCGATGTCGCGGTGCTTGTAGTCGAGCAGGGTGCGCGCGGCCAGGCGGCCGCCCAGCACGTGATCGACCGTGAAGCATTGTTCCGGAATCGCGCTGAATTCGTGGTTCAGCGCGACGATCTGGCGCTGCTTGGCGCCGAGCAGCGCCAGGTCTTCGTCGGCGAGCGCGCTGGTCATCATGATGATGCCGTCGCAGCCGCGCTCGATCAGGAACTCGATGCCCTCCACCGCCTGGCGCCGCGCGTCGCCCAGGCCGACGCCGAAGGCCACCACCATGTGCAGGCCGGCGGCGCGCAGCTCGGTATCGATGATCTGCAGGATCGGGGTATAGAAAGTGCCGCTCAGGACCGGGATGTAGACGCCCACCATGCGGCTGGTGCCGGACAGCAGGGCGCGCGCCGCATGCGAGGGCCGAAAGCCCAGCTCGTCGATCGCCTTGCGCACCTTTTCCAGCGTGGCCGGCGACACCGAGCCCTTGCCGCTGACTACGCGCGAGGCGGTGCCGAGCCCGACGCCGGCGAGGCGCGCTACATCCTTGATCGTTGCCACTGGTGGTCCTTGTTCAGTCTAAGTTTAGTAAACGGTCGATTCGAGCACGCAAGCATACTGCATTCATCCGGCGCCGGCACCTGCCCTTACAGGCGCCGGCCGCTGGCCGGGTCGAACAGCGAGACGCGCGCCACGTCGATGGCGAAGCGCACCGCCTGCCCGCTCGCCAGCGGACGCGGGTCGTGCACGATGCTCGACAAGGCGTGGCCGCCGCAGTCCAGCCACACGACCTGGTGGTTCCCCATCGGTTCGACCAGCGTCACCGTCGCCTGCAGCGGACCTTCCGGCGCCAGGTGGATGTCTTCCGGACGCACGGCCAGGGTTACCGCGCCCGGCGGTGCCAGGCAGTCCGGCGCCAGGGTCACCTGCAGGGCGCCGCTGGTGAAGCGGCGTTGCACGTCCAGGGTGCCATCGAGCTGGCCGTCGACGAAGTTCATCGAGGGCGAGCCCAGGAAGCCGGCCACGAAGCGGTTGGCCGGCCGTTCGTAGACTTCGCCCGGGGTGCCGATCTGCTGGATGCGCCCGCCCTGCATCACGACGATGCGGGTCGCCAGGGTCATGGCCTCGGCCTGGTCGTGGGTCACGTAGATCATGGTCGAGCCGAGCGCGGCGTGCAGCAGTTTCAGCTCGCGGCGCAGTTCGGCGCGCAGCTTGGCGTCCAGGTTCGAGAGCGGCTCGTCGAACAGGTACACGCCCGCTTCGCGCACCAGGGCGCGGCCGATCGCCACGCGCTGGCGCTGGCCGCCGGAGAGCTGGGCCGGTTTCCTGTCCAGCAGCGCGTCGAGCTGCAGCATCTCGGCCGCGCGCTGCACGCGGCGCTGGATCTCCACCTTCGGCGCGCCGGAAATGCGCAAGCCGAAGGACATGTTCTTCTCGACCGTCATGGTCGGGTACAGGGCGTACGACTGGAACACCATGCCGATGCCGCGTTCGCTCGGGTCGGCGTCGCTCATGTCGCGCCCGCCGATCTCGATGGCGCCGTCGGCCAGGTCGATCAGGCCGGCGATGCTGTGCAGCAGGGTGGACTTGCCGCAGCCGGACGGCCCGAGCAGGACCAGGAATTCTCCCGGCTCGACCTGCAGGTCGAGGTCGCGGATGACCTGGTTGCCGCCGCGGGTGATGCACAGCTTGCGGAGAATGACATGCGACATGAGCGTTACCCTTTCACTGCGCCGGCCGCGATGCCGCGCACGAACCAGCGGCCCGAGATGAAGTAGATCGCCAGCGGCACCGCGGCCGTCAGGATGGTCGCGGCCATGTTGACGTTGTACAGCCGGGTGCCGGTGGTGGTGTTGATCACGTTATTCAGCTGCACCGTCATCGGCGCATGGTCGCGGCCCGCAAACACCAGGCCGAGGATGTAGTCGTTCCACACGCCGGTCACCTGCATGATGGCGGCGACCACGACGATGGGCAGCGACATCGGCAGCATCACCTGGAGGAAGATGCGCCAGAAGCCGCCGCCGTCGATGCGCGCGGCCTGGAACAGCTCGTGCGGCACCGAGGCGTAGTAGTTCCGGAACAGCAGGGTCATGATCGGCATGCCGAAGACGACGTGCACCAGCACGATGGCCGGCAGCGAGCCGAACACGCCGGCGCGCGCCATCATCCACACCAGCGGATAGATCATCACCTGCACCGGGATGAAGGCGCCGGCCAGCAGTACGCCGAACAGCACGTTGGCGCCGCGCGGGCGCCAGAACGACAGCGCATAGCCGTTGACGGCGCCCAGCAGGATCGGGATGACGGTGCTCGGCACCGTGATGGCCACCGAATTCCAGAAGCCGCCGCTGACCTGGCCCCAGGCGTTCTTCCACGGCTCCACGGTGGCCAGCAGCGGCAGCGCGAACACGTTGCCGCTCCTGATCTCGTCCATCGGCTTGAACGAGGTGACGATCATGACGTAGAGGGGCAGCAGGAAGTACAGGGCGGCGCTGAAGAGAAATGCGTAGACGCCGATGCGCGCGGCGTTCAGGCGGCGCCTGCGCTTGATCGTGGGGGCGGCCGGAACCGATGGGATGGCGTCGATACGCACGGCGGGGGCCTCGAGCGTGGTCTGGCTCATGCGCGTTTCCTCCGGCTGCGTGCGTAGGCATACGGCGCCAGCAGGGCCAGCACCGGAACGAGCAGGGTCACCGCGCCGGCCGAGGCCAGGCCGATGTTCGAGCGCAGGAACAGGTGGTCCATGATGAACTTGGCCGGCACCTCGCTGGCCGTGCCCGGCCCACCGCCGGTCATCGCCACCACCGCGTCGTAGAGCTTGACCACCGCGGTGCACAGCAGCAGGAACACGGTGGCGATCGTCGGCCCCAGCATCGGCAGCACGATCTGCAGGTAGACGCGCCAGGCGGGAATGCCGTCCAGGCGCGCGGCCTTGTAGATTTCCGGGTCGACCCCTCGCAGGCCGGCCAGCATCAGCGCCATCACCAGGCCCGAGGCCTGCCACACGGCGGCGATGACGATGGTGTAGATGGCCATGTCCTGGTCGACGATCCAGTCGAAGCGGAAGTCGGTGAAACCGAGCGCGCGCACCGCGCCCTCGATGCCGGCGCCGGGCGCCAGCATCCACTGCCACACCAGGCCGGTGGCGATGAAGGACATCGCGTAGGGGTAGAGGAAGACCGTGCGCAGGAAACCTTCGCCGCTGACGTTCTGGTCGATGAAGGCGGCCAGCAGGAAGCCGAGCACCATGCAGGCGACGATGAACAGCGCGCCGTAGACGGCCAGGTTGTGCAGCGAGAGCAGCCAGCGCTCGTTGTCGAACAGGCGCAGGTACTGCGCCGCGCCGATGAAGTTGTCCGAGGCGAAGGTGCGCGAGGCCGTGAACGAGGTCTTGAAGGTCCACAGCGCCGCGCCGATGTAGGCGACCAGCACGGTCAGCGCCATCGGCAGCAAGGCGATGTGCGGGGTGATTCTGTTGGCGCGGAAGGCGAGCATGGTGGGTCAGTATTTGAGGGCGTTGGCGATGCTCTTCTGGGCCTTCTCGACCGGCATGCTGGTATTCCAGTAGGCGGTCAGCACGTCCTGCATGGCGCCGTTCTGGTCCGGCGTCAGGTAGACCTCGGTGACGCCGGCCTGGCGCGCGCGGTCCTTCATGATCTCGATGCCCTTCTGCGCGCACAGGTCGAGTTCCGTCGCATCCACGTCGGTGCGCACCGGGATCGAGCCTTTCAGCTTGCTGAAGCTTACCTGCAGCGCCGGCTGCGACACCACGTTCGCCAGCAGCTGCTGCGCGCGCACGGCCTGGCCGTCGTCGGTGCGCGGGAAGACGAACACGTCGCCCTGGATCAGGTACGGCGTCTCCGGCCCCAGGCCCGCCATGCAGCCATAGTGCCGGCCCGCGACCTGGCGCGCATTGGTGAATTCGCCCTTGGCCCAGTCGCCCATCACCTGGAAGCCGGCCTTCCCGCCGATGACGAGGGCGGTGGCGTCGTTCCAGTTGCGGCCCGGCGAGCCGGGGTCGACATAGGACTTCAGGCGCTTGAAGGTCAGCAGCACGTTGCGGAAGGCGGGCCCCAGCAGGGTGGCCTGGTCGCGGTCGCGCATCGCCTTCAGGTACAGCTCCTTGCCGCCCATGTTGGCGAGGATGGCCGAGAACAGCACGGTCTCCTGCCAGGACTGGCCGCCGTGGGCAAGGGGGATCAGGCCGGCCGCCTTCAGCTTGTCGAGGGCGGCGAAGAATTCGGCCATGCTGGCCGGCTCCCTGGCGATCCCCGCTTTCTGAAAAGCGGCCTTCGAGTACCAGAACCAGGTCTGCATGTGGATGTTCAGCGGCACCGCGTAGTAGTGGCCGTCCACCTTGATGACGTCGACGATGGGCGGCGGCAGCATCTGGTCCCAGTTCTGGGCGCGCGCCACCGTGTCGACGTCATTGAGCATCCCCGCTTCGATCACGTCGAGGAACTGCTTGGAGGTGTTGAACTGGGCCGCGGTGGGCGGGTTGCCGCCGACGATGCGGTTGATGGTCACGGCGCGCGACTGGTCGCCGCCGGCGATCGCGGTGTCGATCCAGATGCCGCCGGCATTGCGGTAGGCCTGGGCGACCTGCTTGACCGCGGCCGACTCGCCGCCCGAGGTCCACCAGTGGATCACCTCGGCTCTCGGCGCGGCCGGGGCCGACGCGACA
>DAMCRY010000149.1:0-8922 GCA_032115075.1 Massilia sp. | reverse complement strand
AGTACGCGAAGTCCGGCGCGGAGCCGGCGCGGCGGCCGACGATACCGTTGAGCTGGGGACCGAAATTGCTGCGCGCGCCAGGCCCGACCTGGTGGCAGTTGGCGCAGTGGCGGAAGGCCTGGCGCCCCGCCGCCACCGGATCGGCGGCGTGGACGGCCGGCGCGCCGAGCGCCGACACGAGCAGAAGGACGGAGACCGGAAGCTTCATCGCGCCTCTCCTACTTCACCCGCTGCTTCTCGAGCTTGCGCGCCAGCGTGCGCCGGTGCAGCCCGAGGCGGCGCGCCGCTTCCGAGATGTTGAAGTCGGTCTCGGCCAGCACCGCGTGGATGCGTTCCCATTCGAGGGTCTTGATCGAGGTCGAGCGGGCGGTCAGCTCGACGTCGGTGTTGCCGGCCACGTGGCCGAAGGCGGCTTCGATGTCGTCGGTGTTCGAGGGCTTGGCGAGGTACTGGACCGCGCCCAGCTTGATCGCCTCGACCGCGGTGGCGATGCTGGCGAAGCCGGTCAGCACGACGATCAGCATGTCCGGGTCGTGTTCGTGCAGCAGCTGCACGCAGGCCAGGCCCGAGCTGTTGCCCTTGAGCTTGAGGTCGACGACCGCGTAGCCGGGGTTGTGGCGGGTCAGCAGCGCGGCGGCTTCGTCGTGGCCGGGCGCCACCAGGACCCGGTAGCCGCGCCGCTCGAAGGACCGGCTCAGGGTGCGCGCGAACGCCTCGTCGTCTTCGATGATGAGCAGCAGGCGCTCAGGGTTGTCGGTCAATGCTTTCCTCTTCCTTCTTCTTGGCGGACTTGCCGGCGACCGCGGAGGCGATCGGCCGCGATCTACTCGATGGCGATGCTCGACAGCGGCAGGGTCAGCGTCACCTCGGCGCCGCCCTGCGGCCGGTTGGCCGCCGTCACCGCGCCGCCCAGCTTGCGCGCCACGTTCACCGCCAGGAACAGGCCCAGGCCGTGGCCGGGCTCGCCCTTGGTCGACTGGTAGGGCTTGCCGAGCTGGCCCAGCATGGCGGGCGCGAAACCGGGCCCGCGGTCGGTCACGACCACCCGCAGCATGCCCCCCTCCTCCCGCACGTCGAGCCCGACCCAGTCCGGCGAGGCTTCGAGGGCGTTGTCGAGCAGGTTGTCGATGGTCTGCTTCAGGGCCGAGTCCGACGCGACCGGAAGATCGTCCACGATCCGGTTATTGTACTGGAAGGCGGCCACCGGCCGGCTCGCGCGCCAGGTCGCGACCAGGCCGTCGAGGAAGCTGCGCACCGTCGTGCGCACCGCCGATTCGCCGCGCGCCTCGCCGGCCGAGAGCAGGATGCCGCTGACGATGCTCTTGCAGCGCTGGAGCTGGGTCTGCATCTCGGTCAGCTCCTCGAGCAGGCCGGGATCGTCGCGGAACTGCGGCATGCGCTTCCAGTCGCCCAGGATCACCGAGACGGTGGCGAGCGGCGTGCCGAGCTCGTGGGCGGCGCCGGAGGCCAGCAGGCCCATGCGCACGATGTGTTCCTCCTCGACCGCCTGCTGGCGCAGAAGCGCGAGCTGGGCGGCCTTGTCGCGCAGGGTGTCCGAGATGCGCGAGATGAACATCACCAGCAGCGCCGCGTCGAGCGCGAAGCACACCAGCAGGCCCTGGATGTAGAGGCTGGAGATGCCGCGCGCATGGTCGAAAGGCAGCGCGAGCGGCTGGGCGTACATGGCCAGGCCGGCCAGGCAGAAGGTGGTGATCAGGACGATGACCCAGGTCCACAGCACCTCCAGCAGCACCGCCGACAGGATCACTTGCAGCAGGTAGAGGAAGGCGAAGGGATTGGTGATGCCGCCCGACAGGTAGAGCAGCACCGTGAGGCTGGCGACGTCGACCAGCAGGGCCATGAACATCTCGCCGTTCGACACCGGCCGGCGTTCGTGCCAGCGCAGGTGGCTGGCGACGTTGAAGGCGATCAGGCAGGCCAGCACCTGCAGCATGTGCAGCAGCGGGAGCTCGATGCGGAAGATCAGGATGGCGGCCGCGATCGTGGTGATCTGGCCGATGACGGCGATCCAGCGCAGCTCGATCAGCTGCAGCATGTTCTTGTGGCCGGCCGCGAACTCGACGCTGGCCGCCGCCGCCTGGGGCGAGCTGCGCGCCGCCTTGGCGAAGAAATCGAGGGGGTTCTGGATCATTGCCCGCTTATGTTCAGTCGTCGTCGCGTATTGTAGCGCCGTGACGGGCGACCCACCACCAGGCGACGGCGACCATCAGGGCCAGCGCGTACCAGGTCAGGGCATAAACGAGGTGATTGTTGGTGAAGGAGATGACGGTCAGGCCGCCCACGGCGCGCTCCGGCGCGCCTTGCGGGTCCTGGTCCTTGCCGGCATCGACGAAGAACGGTGCGACGTCCGGCAAGCCGCGCGCGGCAGCCAGTTTCGCCACGTCGCGCGAGAACCAGCGATTGTTCGCCGGGTCGTTCTCGCGCAGGAAGCCGCCGCCCGGCTCGGCGATGCGCAGCAGGCCGGTGACGCTCACCTGCTCGCCCGGCGCCGCGCAGGGATCGCCGGCGGCGCGGCGGGCGGGATAGGTGCCCGGTTTGTTGCTTGCGGCCGGAACGAAGCCGCGATTGATGAAGATGATATGGCCCTCCGCCGTGCACAGCGGCGTGAGCAGCCAGAAGCCCGCGCCCAGTTCGGAAACCGCCTGGACGGGCGTGGTGAATTCGTAGAGGTAGTGCCCGGCAAGATGCACGCGCCGGTATTCGTCGGATTCCTTGGTGACCTGCGCCCAGCGCGCCGGCATCGGTGCCGGTACGGGATCCGCATGCACGCGCGCGTCGACCCGCGCGATCAGGTCCAGTTTCCACTGCAGGCGAACCACCTGCCAGGTGCCGAGACCCAGAAAAAGCGCGACCAGCAGCAGGGCCGCCACCCCCAGCATCCGCCGCGCAAAGCTGCTGCGTGGCGGATGGGAGACAGGTCCTGCTTGCTGGTCGCGCTGCTGCATCGCTTGGCTGAGGCAGCGTTACTGCATGTCGTGCATGCCGTGGGTGGTGTCGCTTGCGCCACCCATGGCCGGCATCATGTTGGCGTTCATGTGGCTCATGACCCAGATCGAACCGGCCAGCACGATGACGAGCAGGACGACGGTCAGGATCAGCGCCATCATGTTCCAGCCGCCTTCCGACTTCGAGTTCATGTGCAGGAAGTAGATCATCTGCACGACGAACTGGACGGCGGCGAAGCCCATGATCACGTACTTCGTCGTTTCCGGCGGCAGCACGTGGCCCATGACGAGCCAGAACGGGATCGCGGTCAGGACCAGCGACAGCACGAAGCCGATCGCGTAGTCCTTGAGGCTGTAGTGGGTCACGAAGCTGGTGTGGCCATCGTGGTCGTGCTCGTGGTGGTGGATGTGTTCGCTCATGGCAGCACTCCCATCAGGTAGACAAAGGTGAACACGCCGATCCAGACGACGTCCAGGAAGTGCCAGAACAGCGACAGGCACTGCAGGCGGCGGAAGTTTTCCGTGTTGATGCCGTGCTTGGCCAGCTGGACCATCAGGGTCACCAGCCAGATCGCGCCGAACAGCACGTGCAGGCCGTGGGTGCCGACCAGCGAGAAGAACGCGGTCAGGAAGCCGCTGCGGCTCGGGCCCGCGCCCTGGTGGATCAGGTGCAGGAACTCGTAGATTTCCAGCGACAGGAAGGCCACGCCCAGCAGGCCGGTGACGCCCATCCAGCCGAGGGTCGCGCCCAGCTTCTTGGCCTGGGCCGACACCATCGCGAAGCCGAAGGTGATCGACGACAGCAGCAGGAAGCCGGTGTTAATGGCGATCAGCGTCAGGTCGAACAGTTCGGCGCCGGTCGGACCGCCGGCGTAGTTACGGCCCAGCACCGCATAGGTGGCGAACAGGGACGCGAAGATGAGGCAGTCGCTCATCAGGTAGATCCAGAAGCCGAGCAAGGTGCCCTGTTCCGGATGGTGCTCGCGCACCATGTAGCGCGCGGTCACCTCTTCGGCGGTCAGGCCGCCGGGAATGGTTGGATTATTTGCCATGGTTGATTCAGACGTAGCTCTTCAGCAGACGGGTATGCGCTTCCTCGGTGCGGGCCACTTCTTCCGCCGGGATGTAGAAATCGCGCTTGTAGTTGAACGTGTGGACGATGATCGCGGCCATCATGGCGACGAAGCCGACGGCGACCAGCAGCCACATGTGCCAGATGATGCCGAAGCCCACCACGGCCGACAGGGCCGAGATGACGAAGCCGGCCCAGGTGTTCTTGGGCATGTGGATCGCCACGAAGTCCTTCAGCGGACGCTGGTAGCCATTCTTCTTCATGTCGGCGAAGGTGTCGTTGTCGTGCACCACCGGGGTGAAGGCGAAGTTGTAGTCCGGCGGCGGCGACGAGGTCGCCCACTCCAGCGTACGGCCATCCCACGGGTCACCGGTGACGTCGCGCAGTTTCGCGCGGTCCTTCCAGGTGAAGAAGATCTGCAGCACCAGGGCGGCGATACCGCCGGCGATCATCAGCGTGCCGAACAGCGAGATCTGGAACAGCGGCTGCAGTTCCATGTCTTCGAAGTGGCTCGAACGACGGGTCACGCCCATGAAGCCCAGGATGTACGGCGGGATGAAGGCGAACCAGAAGCCGATCGACCACAGCCAGAACGAAACCTTGCCCCAGAACTGGTTCAGCTTCACGCCGAACATCTTCGGCGCCCAGTAGTTGAAGCCGGCGAACAGGCCGAACACCACGCCGCCGATGATGACGTTGTGGAAGTGCGCGATCAGGAACAGCGAGTTGTGCAGCACGAAGTCGGCCGCCGGGATCGCCAGCATCACGCCGGTCATGCCGCCGATGACGAAGGTCAGCATGAACGAGACGGTCCACATCATCGGCAGTTCGAAGCGGATACGGCCGCGGTACATCGTGAACAGCCAGTTGAAGATCTTCGCGCCGGTCGGGATCGAGATGATCATCGTCGTGATGCCGAAGAACGAGTTCACGCTCGCGCCGCTGCCCATGGTGAAGAAGTGGTGCAGCCACACCAGGTACGACAGCACCATGATCACGCAGGTCGCGTAAACCATGGAGGTATAGCCGAACAGGCGCTTGCCGCAGAAGGTCGAGACGACTTCCGAGAAGATACCGAAGGCCGGCAGGATCAGGATGTACACCTCGGGGTGGCCCCAGATCCAGATCAGGTTCACGTACATCATCGCGTTGCCGCCACGGTCGTTCGTGAAGAACGCGGTGTCGAACAGGCGGTCCATGCCCAGCATGGCCAGCACGGCGGTCAGGATCGGGAAAGTGATCACGATCAGGATGTTGGTGCACAGCGAGGTCCAGACGAAGACAGGCATCTTCATCAGGCCCATGCCCGGCGCGCGCATCTTGACGATGGTGACGATCAGGTTCACGCCGGACAGCAGCGTGCCGACGCCCGCGATCTGCAGCGACCAGATGTAGTAGTCGACGCCGACCCCCGGACTTGCCAGGATGCCCGACAGAGGCGGATAGGCCAGCCAGCCGGTACGTGCGAATTCACCCACGAACAGCGAAGCCATCACCAGGACGGCGCCCATGGTCGTCATCCAGAACGAGAAGTTGTTCAGGAACGGGAACGCCACGTCGCGCGCGCCGATCTGCAGCGGGACGACGTAGTTCATCAGGCCCGTCACGAACGGCATCGCCACGAAGAAGATCATGATAACGCCGTGGGCGGTGAAGATCTGGTCGTAGTGGTCCGGCGGCAGGAAGCCGTGGTTGGAGCCGAAGGCGAACGCCTGTTGCGCACGCATCATCAGGGCGTCGGCGAAGCCGCGCAGGAACATGATCAGGCCGAGGATCATGTACATGATGCCGATTTTCTTGTGGTCGATACTGGTGAACCAGTTGTTCCACAAGTTGCCCCACTGGCGGAAGTAGGTGATCAGGGCCACCAGGCCCAGGCCACCCGCGATGACGCCAGCGAAGGTCGCGATCAGGATCGGCTCGTGGAAGGGAATCGCGTCCCAGCTGAGCCGACCGAAGATTAGCTTCGTCAAGTCGAATGAATCTTGCATGATTACTTCTTCACAATATTATTAGGAGTGGTCTGGCCGGCTGCGGCCTGACCTTCCGGGGTCTCGCAGATTTCGGCGTTCGCGACCTGGGCGGCGGGCGCCTTCGGCAGCTTGCGGATCTCGGCGGCCATCTGGTTGCGCTTGTGGTCGTCGGCCATCTGCTGGTTCATGCAGACGCTGCCTTCGGCCACGCAACGGTTCAGGATGCGGTTGAACAGCGCCGGCTCCACCGAACCATAGAACTTCACCGGCTCGCGCACGGACGGCTTTTCGAGGTTCAGGTAGTCGGCGCGGTCCAGCAGGCCCGGATTGGTCTTCATCTTCTGCACCCAGGCGTCGAATTCGCCCGTGCTCACGCCCTTGTAGGCGAAGTGCATGTGCGAGAAGCCCTCGCCGCTGAAGTTGGCCGACAGGCCCTTGTACTGGCCCGGCTTGTTCAGCACGGCGTTCAGGGTCGTCTCCATGCCCGGCATCGCGTAGATCATGCCGGCCAGCGTCGGGATGTAGAAGGTGTTCATCACGGTCGAGGACGTGATCTTGAAGCGGATCGGCACGTCGACCGGCGTCACCAGTTCGTTCACCGAGGCGATGCCCTGCTCCGGATAGATGAACAGCCACTTCCAGTCCAGCGCCACGACCTGCACCTCGAGCGGCTTGGTCGATGCCGGGATCGGACGGTTCGCATCGAGACGGTCGAGCGGACGATACGGATCCAGCTTGTGGGTCGAGACCCAGGTGATCAGGCCGAGGACGATGATGATCAGGAGCGGCGCGCCCCAGATCACCAGCTCGAGCTTGGTCGAGTGGTCCCAGTCCGGCTCGTACTTCGCGTTGGCGCTCTTGCGGTAGCGCCAGGCGAACAGGACGGTCAGGATCATCACCGGAACGATGATGATCAACATGAGCAGGACCGAGATCGTGATCAGATCCGCCTGCTGTTTTGCGATATCGCCGGTGGGATTCATCACGACCGTGTTGCAGCCGGCCAGCGCTGCAAGCGGAAGTAATGGGAGTCCGCGGCGGACAATTTTAGGAATCATGCTAGGTATCTAACGTTACATGGGAATAAGAACATGCTACTGTAACGCCAACGGCCTACGGCAACCATTGGACACTTTGTCCCACCCTTGCTATATTGCAATTACGGCAATGCTGTAAACACAATACCAATGGATGCGCGGCGGCCGGGCAACCCAGGAGACGAAGATATGCAAAGCACGACGACGTACGGCGGCGCAGGTGCCGCTCCCATCACCCACCCCGCCAGCGGGGCCCGCAACATCAATGCCCGGGACGGCGAAATCCATCCGGGAGAAATAGCTGTGGGCGTGGTCATCGGCCGCGCCTCCGAGTATTTCGAGTTCTTCGTCTATGCCATCGCCTCGGTTCTGGTCTTTCCAGCGGTCTTTTTCCCCTGGGCTGACCGGCTCGAAGCGACACTCTACTCGTTTATCGTTTTTTCGTTCGCATTCATCGCGCGCCCCCTGGGCACGATGATTTTCATGTGGATCCAGACCCGCTTCAGCCGCGAGGTCAAGCTCACCATCGCTCTGTTCCTGATGGGCACGTGTACCTGCGTGATCGCCTTCCTGCCGACCTATAGCCGGATCGGCGCGGCCGCGATCGTGATCCTGTCCCTGATGCGCATCGGCCAGGGCATCGCCCAGGGCGGCTCCTGGGACGGCCTGCCCTCGCTGCTGGCGCTGTCGGCGCCGGAGAACAAGCGCGGCTGGTACGCGATGCTCGGCCAGCTGGCCGCGCCGGTCGGCTTCCTGATCGCCGCCGGCCTGTTCGCCTACCTGGTGGCCAACCTGTCGCAGGACGATTTCCTGGTCTGGGGCTGGCGCTTCCCCTTCTTCTGCGCGTTCGCGATCAACGTGGTCGCCCTGTTCGCGCGCCTGCGCCTGGTCTCGACCAGCGAGTATTCGCGCCTGCTGGATTCGCATGAACTCGACCCGGCCCCGGTCGGCGAGCTGGTGAAGAGCCAGGGCAGCAACATCGCCATCGGCGCCCTCGCCGCGCTGGCCAGCTACGCCCTGTTCCACCTGGTGACCGTGTTCCCGCTGTCCTGGATCCAGCTGTACGACACCCGCCCGATGGACGATTTCCTGCACATCCAGATGTGGGGCGCCGGCCTGGCCGTGCTGGGCATCCTGGCTTCCGGCTACATCGCCGACCGCGTCGGCCGCCGCACCACGCTGGGCACCCTCGCCGCGCTGATCGCCCTGTTCTCGGGCTTCGTGCCGACCCTGATGGACGGCGGCGTGACGGGCCAGAACACCTTCATCCTGGTCGGCTTCACCCTGCTCGGCCTGTCCTATGGCCAGGCCGCCGGCGCCGTGACGGCGAACTTCAAGCAACAGTACCGCTACACCGGCGCGGCCCTGACCTCGGACCTGGCCTGGCTGGTCGGCGCCGCCTTCGCCCCGCTCGTCGCGCTGGGCCTGTCGGCGCACTTCGGCCTGGGCTACGTCAGCCTCTACCTGCTGTCGGGTGCGGTGGGCTCGCTGGCGGCGCTGAGCCTGAACCGGGCGCTGGAGATCCGCGACTGAGCCCGATCGCTTCATCGACAAACGGCCCCGCAGCGCCTGCTGCGGGGCCGTTTTTCATTGCAGCCGCCGTGTCGCGCCCAAGGGTGGCGTGCCCGGCGCGCCGCTCACGGCCCGATGGCGCTCCGCAATAATATGATGCTGATCATATGATCCACATCATATTTCTTGGCCGGAGCCGTCGTCCCGGCAGTCGTCGAATCAGGCCGCAAACAGCCCGACCAGCGTGGCGCGCGCCGCCGCCAGCAGCGCCCTGCCCTCGGCGTTATCGCCCTGGATGCGCGCCAGCTGCAGGTTGCCGACCAGGGCGCCGGCGATGACGCCGGCCCATTCCGGCGGCGCAC
>DAMCRY010000148.1:0-8955 GCA_032115075.1 Massilia sp. | reverse complement strand
GGCGCAGCGCCGCCGCATGATCGGTCTGGTCCGAGACCACCACGCGCAGGTCCGGGTAGTCCTGGGCGCCGATCGTCGCCAGGGTCACGGCCAGCGCCGCCGGCCGGCCGCAACTGGTGACCAGCACGTCGATGCGCGGCAGGGTCAAGCCCGCTCCCGTCCGTCCGGGCGGCCCGGCTCGCCCTGGCGCCCGTACAGGTAGGGATTCAGTGCCGGGTCGTTGTACATCTTGAACTGGCGGTAGACCTTGAAGTAGGACTGCCCGGCGCGCACCTCGCGCAGCAGCTGGTCGAGGCAGGCCGCCAGGTCGTGGCGCTGGTTGATCAGGCGCTGCAGCCGGGCGCTGCAGGCCTGCACGTGCTCGCGCCCCGCTTCGCTGCGCCCGGTCTGCAGGCGCATGTGGTGGATCTTGAGCGACAGGATGGACAGGCGGTCGATCATCGCCCCCGGCGTCTCGCTCGACAGCCTCGCCCCGGGCGGCGGCTCGCCCATGTCGAGCGCCGCCAGCAGGGCTTCGTCGATGGCCTCGACGGCGTCGTTGCGATGCTGGTTGTAGCGGTCGATCAGGCGCTTGCTGGTGGCGATCTCGACGGGCGGTACGTCCACGCGGCGCGCCCGGTCTTCCTCCTGCCACAGCAGGCAGTTGAAGCGGTGGTTGGCGTCAATGGCGCCCCAAGGGTCGGGCGGTTCGGCGGGCAGTCCGCCCGGCCGCTGCGGCGCCGGCCAACCCTCCCGCGCGAGCTCGCCGTCATGGTACTGCGTCACCGCGGCCGCATCGACTGTGCCGGACATAGGTCTTCCCCCGATTGTGCGAACACCTCTTGGAGAGGGCGCAGCCGGCGAAGTTCGGACCATTGCCGGGCCGGCTTGGGCTGGCGCAAAAAAAAACGCAGACGGCCTGTGGCGCGTCTGCGTGCAAATGCGGCTCTCGCCGCGCGAGGAGAGGGTTGCCGGCGCGGGGCCGGCGAAAGTCTTACTTCAGCAGGCGGGTGCGGCTGGCGACCAGGGCGATGACCAGGGACAGGCCGCCGACGTAGGCGATGGCTGCCTGCATGCCGACGAAGTGGGCGACGGCGCCGATCACCGGCGGACCCATCAGGCTGCCGCTGTAGGCCATGCTGGCCACTGCCGCCAGGGCCATCGGGCCTTGGGCGCCGGCGGCGCTGAACACGAAGGGGAACAGCAGCGACAGGCCGAGGCCGGCGACCGCGAAACCGGCCAGGGCGACGTAGGCGTTCGGCGCCATCACGGCGAAGAACAGGCCGCTTGCCGATACCATCGCACCCAGGGTGACCAGGCGCTGGGCGCCGAAGCGCACCTTCAGCTTGTCGCCAACCATGCGCGACAGCAGCATCATGACCGAGAACGCAGACAGGGCCAGCGGCGCCAGGCCGTCCGACGCGCCGAAGTGTTCTTTCAGGAACACGCCGCTCCAGTCGGCGATGCTTCCTTCCGACATCGAGCCCAGGAAGCCCAGCAGGCCCAGCAGCGCCAGCGGACCGCGCGGCAGCGAGAACGATTTCTTCTCGACCTTCTCGACGCTGTCGTCGGCTTCCATCATGCTAAACGCGCCCCACAGCACCATGGCCAGGGGACCGGCCAGCATCAGGAAGTGGGTGCTTGGTGCGATCTTCATGCTGGCCATCAGGCTGCCCAGGGTGGCGCCCGCCAAGCCACCGGCGCAGGCCAGGCCGTGCAGCATCGACATCTCGGCCTTGCCGGTCAGCTTTTCGCGCTTGCTCGCCGCCGAGTTGATGGCGACGTCGAAGGTGCTGGCGGTAATGCCCAGCATCAGGACCGACAGCATCAGGCGCGGCACGGTCGGCGCCATGCCGATCGAGACCAGCACGGCCAACAGGGCCATGCCCGAGATCAGCAGCGACTTGCGGGCGCCGAAGCGACCCATCAGGAACGACGAGATCGGGTAAGAGACGACGGCGCCCAGGCCGCCGCACAGCAGGACCATCGACAGCGCCGAGTGCGAGACTTGCACGCGTTCGGCCAGCGCCGGGATGCGGCCGGCCCAGGAACCCATGATCAGGCCGAACAGAGCGAACAGGACAGGCAGTGCGTATTGTTGGGTTTGCGCGAGGCTGAAAGAAGAGCGCGGAGCGGAAACAGTGGTTTGCATCGGAACTGGATTGTTAAATTTTTTCGGGGTTTTTCAAAATTTGCCAGCCCATCCTGATCGTCAAATATTTATGCCAGGAAGCTGATGGGAGGCAATTCTATACCCAAGAAAATTTTTTTGTTTGCCGTGCGGAAAAATATTTCAGTGCGTTGTTTTACGTCGACGAAAGGATGACAACACCGTTATTGAACCTGTATGAAAGCCGGCCAAATACGGCAAGAAGTGGCGCAAACATGGCCAAATGTAAGCAAATATTGCTGAGTCTGGCTGTTTTTCCTTGACCACCATCCTTTGCCAAACAATGCTCAAAGAGCAAGAACACACCAACGCGAAATGTACCCACTCATTTATATTGGTTCAAATGGAGTAATCGGATAGGCAAAAGACGAATACTCAAATTCAGCCCGCTTATATCGCCCATTTCGTATGGTTATTTCGATCCTTGATAAATGAATTGTGAAATCGAAGCCGCGCAATCCTGAATCCGGCTTATAAGCAGAAATAAAAAAAACCATTGCCAGAAAAACAGAAAGCCAGCGCCACCGGACGACCGGTGACGCTGGCTTTGCCCTGTCCGGCAATCCGGACGGCCGTCAGACGAGCTGCAGGGTCACATCGATATTGCCGCGCGTCGCATTCGAATAGGGGCAGACGATGTGGGCGCGCTCGACCAGGGTGCGCGCTTCTTCTTCCGGCACGCCCGGCAGGCTGATCTGCAGCAGCACCTCGATGCCGAAGCCGGTCGGGATTGGGCCGATGCCGACGCTGCCCTGCACCGACACGTCCGGCGAGATCCTGAGCTTGTCACGGGCAGCCACGAACTTCATCGCGCCCAGGAAGCAGGCCGAGTAACCGGCGGCAAACAGTTGTTCCGGGTTGGTCCCGTCGCCGCCGGGCCCACCCAGTTCCTTCGGGGTCGACAGCTTGACGTCTAGCGCATTGTCGGCGGAGACGGCGCGGCCGTCACGGCCGCCGGTGGCCTTGGCGCTTGCTCGGTAGAAGACTTTTTCGATTGCCATGGTGATGCTCCTTATGTGATCGGGCATTGCCCTTAATTAATGCGCTATTTAATAGCGCGCTATGTTTCAGCCGGCGCTGCAATGGTACGCGCATGCTTCTGTCAGCTGTCATTCGCTGAACACAAGGACAATAATACATAGCGCCCTATTTAATTGCAAGCTATTTTGTTATGCCCGGACATGCGGCCAGACAAGCGTCCCAAGCATGCCTCAGATGCGCCGCACCGACTCCCGCACCACCAGCCCCAGCGGCGGCATGTCCATGGCCGGCTGTCCGTGCCCCAACATGCCCAGCATCATGCGCCCGATCCGGGTGCCGACCTCGTACAGCGGCTGGCGCACCGTGGTCAGCGGAGGCGTCGTGTACATCGAACTGTGCAGGTCGTCGAAGCCGACGATCGAGATGTCGTCCGGCACGCGGATGCTGCGCCGGTACAGCGCCAGCCGCGCGCCATAGGCGGTCAGGTCGTTGCCGGCGAAGATCGCGGTGAAGCGCTGGTTCGACGCAAGCAACTGGTTCACCGCCAGCAGGCCACCCGACTCCTGGAAATCGCCCGGCACGATCAATTGCGGATCGACCTCGATCCGGTGCCGCGCCAGGGTGTCGCGGTAGCCGGCCAGGCGTGCACGTGCGTCCTCATGGTCGACCGGCCCGGTGATCATCGCGATGCGCCGGTGCCCCTGCTCGACGAGGAAGTCGACCGCTTCGCAGGCGCCGCGGTAGTTATCGAGGCCGAAGCTCAGCACCCGTTCGCCGGCCACCTTGCGCCCGAAGGCGACGATCGGCACGCGCCGCGAAAAATCCAGGATCTGCGCGTCGCTCATGTTCCCGGTCAGGATCGCCACGCCATCCACGCGCCGCGCGATCAGGAGTTCGACCCGCTCGGCCTCCTCGTCCGCATGCCAGTGTCCGCTCATGATCAGGAGCGCGTAACCGGACTCCTTGACCGCATCCTCGATGCCGACCATGGCCCGGTTGAAGTAGCCGCTCTCGAGTGACTGGGTGAGCACGCCGATGGTGCGCGTGCTGCCCATCTTGAGGCTCTGCGCCAGGCGGTTCGGCTTGTAGTTGAGCTCTTCGATGACGCGCTCGATGGTGCGGCGCTTCTCGTCGGACACCTTGGCGGTGCCGTTCAGGAAGCGCGACACCGTGGCGGGAGAGACGCCGGCCGCGCTCGCGACCTGGTTCAGGGTGGCGGCGCCGCTGCCGGCCCCGCTCCCGTCGATCTTCGCCTCATTCTTCTCGTTGTTGTTCATGGATGCGTTCGCGTTGCTTCTCGGAGTGTGCGCGGGCAGAGCCGCAGTTGCGCTGTTCGGACCAGCTTACCACGTCATGAAAATCTTTCATAGCTTTTGCGTATTCGCAAACCGTACGCTCGTTCATTAACTTTTCGAAAATTTTGTTTGACATCTCCTCAGGAGCAGATTTAGCATGAAATCGTTTTCAAGATTTATGAAATCGGTTTCTTGGAACGCCTGAAAAACAGCAAGAAAACTCAATAATTCGAACATTGGAGACAATATGAAACCCTCTGCACCGCAGCGTCGCGGCGTCACGCGCCTGAGCATCGCCCCCATCCAGCTGGCTGTCCTGACCCTCCTCGCCGGCATCGGCAGCGCGTCCGCCCAGACCGCGCCCGACATGGTGCGCCCGGGCGACGCCACCACCGCCCCGGCCGCCACCAGCCCTGCCGCCACCCCCTCCCCCGCCGTCGGCAGCAACGGCATGGCCGAGGTCATCGTCACGGCCACCAAGCGCTCGACCTCGCTGCAGAAGACCCCGATCGCGATCACCGCATTGAGCGCCGCGACGCTTGCCGACAACCATGTGCAGACCATGCTCGACGTGGTCCAGCTGGTGCCGGGTTTCCAGGCCACGGCCCAGGGCGACCACGGCGTCACCACCATGACCCTGCGCGGCATCGGCAACGACAGCGCCAAGACCCAGTACGCCGACCCGGAAGTCGCCTCCTTCGTCGACAACGTCTACTCGCCGCGCGCCGAGGGCGCCACCGCCCTGATGTTCGACGTCGAGGGCATCGAGGTGCTGCGCGGCCCGCAGGGCACGCTGTGGGGCCGCAACTCCACCGTCGGTGCGGTCAACATCCAGACCGTCAAGCCGGAACTGAACAGCCGTAGTGGCTACGTCGAAGGCGGCATCGGCGACTACAACCGCTACGGCATGCGCGGCGCCTTCAACATTCCGCTGTCCGACACCGCGGCCCTGCGCTTCGCCGTGGTCCACGAACAGCACGACGGCTACGTCGATTACCAGAAATTCCCCGGCGTGCCGCTCGAACAGCAGCGCGCCGCCTATGAGGCCGCGGGCGGCGACCCGGCCAGGTTCCGCCCGATCAATCCGAACGACTTCGCCGTCGGCGACAGGAAGTACAACGCCCAGGACCAGAGCGCCGCCCGCCTGAGCCTCCTGTGGCACATCACGCCCGGCCTGCAGTGGAACGTCGCCTACGAAAAATTCGACGACCGCGGCACCCCGAGCGCCAACCTGATGCAGACCCCGCGTCCCGGCCAGGACCACTGGTCGATGCTGAGCGACAGCGCGCCGTGGATCGACCGCACCAGCCACAACGTGCGCAGCCGCCTGAGCTGGGACATCGGCCCGGACATGGCCCTGCACTACGTGGCCGGCTACTCCAAGTACAAGGGCACGATGCGCTTCGACCAGGACGGCGGCGCCACCGTGCCGACCTCGATCATCTCGGGCGCCAAGTGGCAGGAGCACACCACCACCGACTCCGACTACCGCAGCCACAGCCACGAACTGCTGCTGCAGTCGGTCGGCGCCCGCACCGTCGACTGGCAGACCGGCCTCTACTACGGCGCCGAGAAGAACAGCATCCGCTTCGACATCCCGATCATGCTCGGCACCAAGGACAGCGGCAGGGTCGACTGGCAGGGTTCCTTCATCCAGCCGAAGGAGACCGTCGATTCGGCCGCCGTGTTCGGCCAGGCCACCTGGAACGTGTCCGACCGGCTGCACCTGACCGGCGGCGTGCGCTACACCCACGACAAGCGCGAGAACGTCGGCGGCCGCGCCTACACCTGGGCCGGCGACGCGACCGCCCCGCAGCTGCCGCTCAATCCCTCGATCGACCCGCGCGTGCAGCCCGGCTTCAAGGAAGACGTGCCGGGCAACGACGGCAAGTTCAGCGGCAGCAAGGCCACCTGGCTGGCGCGCGTCAACTACGACATCAGCAAGGACCACATGGTCTACGGCAGCGTCTCGACCGGCTATAAATCCGGCGGCACCCAGGACCGCGGCCTGACCTACCAGCCGGAGACGCTCACCAACTACGAGGTCGGCTCGAAGAGTTCCTTCATGAACGGCGCGGTCAAGATCAACAACGCCCTGTTCTACATGGACTTCAAGGACTTCCAGTTCAACTCCCCGGTCAACTTCGCGGAGGGCGGGCGCGGCCTGGCGATCGAGAACGCGGAAGGCGCCGAAGTCTATGGCCTCGAAACCGAGATCGCGGCGCGCCTGACGCCCAGCGACCGCCTGTCGGTGAGCTTCGCCCTGTTGAAAACCAAGCTGGGCGCGCTGGTCGCCGGCTCCAACGACTACGTGCTGCCGACGCCCTGCGTCGCCAAGCCGGAGTTCGACCGCTGCCTCGACGTCACCGGCAACACCCTGCCGCACGCGCCGCGCTTCTCGACCACGATCATGTACCAGCACACCTTCAACCTGGCCAACGGCGGCACCCTGGTGCCGCGCGTGACGGCGCACTACGAGACCGACGCCGAGCTGAGCGTGTTCAACCTGGGACCGGAAGACCGCCAGGAAGCATACGCCACGGCCGATCTCGGGCTGCGCTACCAGAACAAGGGCTGGTGGGTCGACGCGTTCGTGCGCAACGTGAACGACAAGAAGATCAAGACCAGCGCCTTCAACGGCTTCGGCCCGTGGCTGGCCCAGTACAAGCCGCCGCGCACCATCGGCATCAACACCGGCTTCGATTTCTGATCCACGGTATCGAAGACGGTCACCACGGCGGGCCGCGAACAGCGCTTGCGGCCCGCCGCTTTTTCACCTGCACCTACAACGTCCCATGACCCAACGTCCAACATTCACATCCGCCTTCGACAGCGTGCGCGACTTTCCGACCGACTTCACCTGGGGCGTCGCCACCAGCGCCTTCCAGATCGAGGGCGCATCCCGGGCAGACGGCAAGGGCCCGTCGATCTGGGACACCTTCTGCGCCAACCCGGGCAACATCAAGGACGGCAGCGACGGCCACGTCGCCTGCGACCACTACCACCGCTACCGCGAGGACGTGGCCCTGATGGCGGGACTCGGCGTCGACGCCTACCGTTTCTCGATGGCCTGGTCGCGCGTCCAGCCGGACGGCAAGGGCGCCTGGAACGAGAAGGGTTTCGATTTCTACGACCGCCTGCTCGACGCCCTGGCCGAACGCGACATCCGCGCCCACCTGACCCTCTACCACTGGGACCTGCCGCAGGGCCTGCAGGACGAGGGCGGCTGGCTCAACCGCGATACCGCGCACCGCTTCGCCGACTATGCCCACGAGGTCACGCGCCGCTTCGGCACACGCATCGAGGCCATCGCCACCCACAACGAACCCTGGTGCACGGCCAACCTCGGCTACGGCAACGCCCAGTTCGCGCCGGGCGTGCGCGACGTAAAACAGTCGATCCAGGTCTCGCACCACCTGCTGCTGTCGCACGGCCTCGCCATGCGCGCCATGCGCGCCATCGGCAGTCCGGCCAAGCTGGGCATCGTCCTGAACCAGTGGACCGCCGACCCGGCCACCGATTCCCAGGCCGACCGCGACATGGCCGCCTTCGAATACGCGCGCTCGACCCAGTGGTTCATGGACCCGATCTTCAAGGGCCATTACCCGGAACTGGCCCTGCGCGGCCATGGCGCCAACGCCCCGCAAGTGCAGGAAGGCGATTTCGACATCATCCGGCAGCCGATCGATTTCCTCGGCTGTAACTACTACTTCCGCTCCTGGTGCAGCGCCGACAATCCGCCGAAGCCGATGCCGGGCGAGCACGGCTTCACCGACATGGGCTGGGAAATCTACCCGCAAGGCCTGCCGGAACTGCTGCTCAAGCTGAAGGCGGAATACGACCTGCCGCCGATCTACATCACCGAGAACGGCATGGCCGCGCCGGACGTCGTGGTCGACGGCCAGGTGCACGATGCGGAGCGCATCGCCTTCGTGCGCGGCCACCTGGAGGCGCTGCATGCGGCGATGCAGCAGGGGGTCGACGTCAAGGGTTACTTCCTGTGGAGCCTGCTGGATAATTTCGAATGGAACTCGGGCTACGCCAAGCGCTTCGGCATCGTCCACGTCGACTATGCGACCCAGAAGCGCACGCTGAAGGACAGCGCGCTGTGGTACCGGGAATTCCTCGCCGCACGACGCCCATAGAAGGCATTCAGCAGGCGACATAACAAGGAGGAGACATGCACGACTATCTGGACAGTCCGCCGCGCCTGCTGGCGGACATCGGCGGCACCAATGCGCGCTTTGCGCTCGAGACCGGGCCGCGCGCCATCACGGCCATGCTGACGCTGGCCTGCGCCGACTACCCGCGCTTCGAGGACGCGGTGCGGGCCTATCTGGCCCACTGCGGCGTCCCGGTGGCGCACGCGGTGATCGCGATCGCCAACCCGGTCGACGGCGACGCCATCCGCATGACCAATCACCACTGGACCTTCTCGATCGCCAGCGCGCGCGCCGAGCTGGAACTGGAGACCCTGTTGGTCGTAAACGACTTCACGGCGCTGGCCATGGCCCTGCCCGCGCTCCGAGC
>DAMCRY010000147.1:0-8985 GCA_032115075.1 Massilia sp. | reverse complement strand
GCCCCGGAGGCGGTGGGCACCCCGGCGGGCGCGCCGGCCGGTATCGGCGGCACGGTCTGCGTGGCCTGGACGGCGGTCGGCGCTTCAGGCGCCAGGAACGCTGCGCCGGCGGGCAGCGTCCACGAAGCACTTGCAAGGAAAAAAGCGGCCGGCAGGGAGCCGGTTGTCAATCTCGATCGAAGCATCCACACACTCACTCTACGCTGCATTTACACCATGACCGGCGATCCAAGAATACCACGCGCCCCCGGGCTCCTGCCAGACGCTGGCGCAAGCCCCGCACCCGATAAACCACAGTTGCGGCGCCTGCTCAAGGAGGCCCGCCGCGCCGTGGATCCCGCGACCAAGCGCGCCTGGGACGACCGGATCGGCGCCCGCGTGGTGGCCTGGGCGAAGGAACATGCGGCGACGACGCTGGGGGTCTACTGGCCCCTCGCCGGCGAACCGGACTTGCGTCCAGCCTACGCGGAATTGGTGGAAGGGGGCGTACGGCTGGCCCTGCCTGTCGTGCTGGAACGGGATGCGCCGCTCGGCTTTGCCGAGTGGGTGCCGGGCGAGCCGACGGTGGCGGACAGCATGGGCATCGCGGTGCCGGCGGACTTGCGCCTGGTGGGGCGGCCGGATGCGCTCCTGATACCCTGCCTGGGTTTCGACGGACGCGGCTACCGGCTGGGATATGGCGGCGGGTTTTACGACAGGACGCTGGAGCAGGAACCGCGGCCGCGGACGCTGGGGATCGCGTATGCGTGCCAGCAGGTGGAATTCGAGGTCGGGGAATACGACATTCCGCTCGATGTGATCGTTACCGAACTGTAGGTGGGCAGATCTCCTGCCCACGCGTTCAGCCAGCGTGGAAATGGACGCTGTGCGTCAGTTCACCGTGGGTTTGAACGCGTGGGCGGGATCGAGGCTGGTCTTACTTCACCAGCCTTTGCCAGATCGCCGTGGTCGCGGCCGCCTGGTTCATGCTGTAGAAATGCAGCCCCGGCGCGCCGCCGGCCAGCAGCTTTTCGCACAGGCCTGTCACCACGTCCAGGCCGAAGGCCTTGATCGACGCGCTGTCGTCGCCGAAGCTGGCCAGCTTGACGCGCACCCAGCGCGGGATCTCGGCGCCGCACATGTCCGAGAAGCGCATCAGCTGCGTGTAATTGGTGATCGGCATGATGCCCGCTACCACCGGCACATCCACGCCGAGCTTGCGCGCGTTGTCGACGAACTGGAAGTAGGCGTCCGGGTTATAAAAATACTGCGTGATCGCCGAATTCGCACCGGCCTGCACCTTGCGCGCGAAGGCCTGCAGGTCGTCCTGCGGCGAGCGTGCCTGCGGGTGCATTTCCGGGTAGGCCGCCACTTCGATGTGGAACCAGTCGCCGGTTTCCTTGCGGATGAACTCGACCAGCTCGTTGGCGTAGCGGAATTCGCCGCCGGCGCCGTAGCCGCTCGGCAGGTCGCCGCGCAGGGCCACCAGGCGGCGGATGCCCTGGCGCTGGAATTCCTGCAGGATGGCGCGCAGCGAATCGCGGGTGCCACCGATGCAGGACAGGTGCGGTGCGGCATCAAAGCCTTCGCCTTTGATCTCGAGCACGGTCTGCAGGGTGCCCTGCTGGGTGGTGCCGCCGGCGCCGAAGGTCACCGAGAAATACTTCGGCTGCAGCTCGGCGAGCTTGCTGCGCACGACGCGCAGCTTTTCCGCGCCCTCTTCGGTCTTGGGCGGGAAGAACTCGATACTGAAATTATGCGTTTCCATCTTTGTCTTTGAGGAGCAGGGTCGAAAGCGCCCACGAAATGATGCTGTACAGGATGGCGGCGATGAAGGCGGACCAGAAGCCGTTCACGTTGAAGCCCTCGATCCAGTGCGACACCATCCAGAACAGGAAGGCGTTGATGATGAGGATGAACAGGCCCAGCGAAATCACGGTCACCGGCAGGGTGAGGATGACCAGCACCGGACGGATCAGGGTATTGACCAGCCCGAGCACGAGCGCGGCGATCAGCGCGGTCGTGAAATTGGTGACGTGGACGGAAGACATCAGGAACGGCAAGGCCATCAGGGCCACGGCATTGATCAGCCAGGTAATCAGCAAACGCATCGCATCGACTTTCATGGGTACGCGGCACTTTCACCGGTGAAAGTGCCGGCTGTTGAAAAAACGGGCGCGGGGTTGAAACAACGCCGCGCCCGCATTCAGCTATTCAAGATTAATAGCGGTAGTGGTCCGGCTTGTACGGACCTTCCTTCTTCACCGAGATGTAGGCGGCCTGCTCGTCGGTCAGCGTGGTCAGCTGGGCGTTGAGCTTCTTGAGCTGCAGGCGGGCGACTTTCTCGTCCAGGTGCTTCGGCAGGGTGTAGACGCCGACCGGGTACTTGTCGGTGTTGGCGAACAGTTCGATCTGGGCGATGGTCTGGTTCGCGAACGAGGAGCTCATCACGTAGGACGGGTGACCGGTGCCGCAGCCCAGGTTCACCAGGCGGCCTTCGGCCAGCAGGATGATGCGCTTGCCGTCCGGGAAGATCACGTGGTCGACCTGCGGCTTGATGTTTTCCCACTCGTACTTCTTGAGCGCGGCGACTTCGATCTCGTTGTCGAAGTGGCCGATGTTGCATACGATCGCCTGGTCCTTCATCTTGAGCATGTGCTGCTCGGTGATGACGTGGTAGTTGCCGGTGCAGGTGACAAAGATGTCGCCGTGTTCGGCGGCGTAGTCCATGGTCACGACGCGGTAGCCTTCCATCGCGGCCTGCAGCGCGCAGATCGGGTCGATCTCGGTGACCCACACCTGCGCCGACAACGCGCGCATGGCCTGGGCCGAGCCCTTGCCCACGTCGCCGTAGCCGGCGATGACGGCGATCTTGCCGGCGACCATGACGTCGGTCGCGCGCTTGATGCCGTCGACCAGCGATTCGCGGCAGCCGTACAGGTTGTCGAACTTCGACTTGGTGACGGAGTCGTTGACGTTGATCGCCGGGAAGGCCAGCTTGCCTTCCTGGTGCATCTGGTACAGGCGGTGCACGCCGGTGGTGGTCTCTTCGGTCACGCCGAGGATGCACGGCAGGCGCTTCGAGTACCACTGCGGGTCACGCGCCAGGCGGCCCTTGATGGCGTTGAACAGGCAGATTTCTTCTTCCGAACCCGGCTTGTCCAGCACCGAGATGTCCTTCTCTGCGCGCACGCCCAGGTGCAGCAGCAGGGTGGCGTCGCCGCCGTCGTCCAGGATCATGTTGGCGTGGTTGTCACCCGGCCATTCGAAGATGCGGTGGGTGTATTCCCAGTACTCGTCCAGGGTTTCGCCCTTGATGGCGAACACCGGGGTGCCGACCGAGGCAATGGCGGCGGCGGCGTGGTCCTGGGTCGAGTAGATGTTGCACGATGCCCAGCGCACTTGCGCGCCGAGGGCTTCCAGGGTGCGGATCAGGACCGCGGTCTGGATGGTCATGTGCAGCGAACCGGCGATGCGCGCACCCTTGAGCGGCTGGGCGCTGGCGTATTCCTCCCGGATCGCCATCAGGCCCGGCATTTCGGTTTCTGCAATGCGGATTTCCTTCTCGCCCCACGAGGCGAGGCCGATGTCGGCAACGAGGTAATCCGGGGAAGTGTCTTTGAGTACGGCGCTCATCACGCCCTCCTTTCAATGGTTGAAAAAAGTAACGTGAGCGCGGTTGCTGATATCCGAGCCTGGCGAAGATGGGAATCTTCGTCGCAACGCTCCTCGGAATTCATAAGTTTAACACGAGTGACCGTGGGATGTGGCCGCTGGTGTTGTTTGTTCGGGTGCTTGGTGGTGGTGCAAGGATGCTGTCGTCGTGCGCTACGAATTTGGATTCCCGCCTCCGCGGGAATGACGTGAATTGGAGGTTCGGGCACGCTACTACTGCGACTTCGGACACGTCCCCGAAAACATCGTCCCCGCGAAGGCGGGGACCCAATTTTGCGCGCGCACCAACAGCGCACGCATTAGCCACTGATTACGACAGACCCGCCTCGGCACGCAGCAGCGCCGCCTTGTCGGTGCGCTCCCAGCTGAACTCCGGCTCTTCGCGGCCGAAGTGGCCGTAGGCGGCGGTCTTGCAGTAGATCGGGCGCAGCAGGTCGAGCATCTGCACGATGCCTTTCGGGCGCAGGTCGAAGTGTTCCATCACCAGCTGGGCGATTTTTTCATCCGAGATGACGCCGGTGCCTTCGGTGTACACGGTGATGTTGATCGGCTTGGCCACGCCGATCGCGTAGCTGACCTGCACCTGGCACTGGCGCGCCAGGCCGGCGGCCACGATGTTCTTCGCCACGTAGCGCGCGGCGTAGGCTGCCGAGCGGTCGACCTTGGACGGATCCTTGCCCGAGAAGGCGCCGCCGCCGTGCGGGGCCGCGCCGCCGTAGGTGTCGACGATGATCTTGCGGCCGGTCAGGCCGCAGTCGCCCTGCGGGCCGCCGATGACGAAGCGGCCGGTCGGGTTGACCAGGAACTTGGTGCCTTCAAGCCACTCGCGCGGCAGGACCGGCTTGATGATCTCTTCGATGACCGCTTCCTCGATCTGCGAGTGGGTCACGTCCGGGTGGTGCTGGGTCGACAGGACCACGGTGTCCACGGCGACCGGGCGGCCGTCGACGTAGCGCAGGGTCACCTGCGACTTGGCGTCCGGGCGCAGCCACGGCAGGCGGCCATCCTTGCGCAGCTGCGACTGGCGCTCGACCAGGCGGTGCGAGTAATAAATAGCGGCCGGCATCAGTTCCGGGGTCTCGTCGCAGGCATAGCCGAACATCAGGCCCTGGTCGCCCGCGCCCTGGTCGAGATCGAGGCCGGCGCCTTCGTCCACGCCCTGGGCGATGTCCGGCGACTGCTTGTCGTAGGCGACCAGCACGGCGCAACCCTTGTAGTCGATGCCGTAGTCGGTGTTGTCGTAGCCGATGCGCTTGATGGTGTTGCGCGCGACCTGGATGTAGTCGACGTTGGCGTGGGTCGTGATTTCACCCGCCAGCACCACCAGGCCGGTGTTGCACAGGGTTTCGGCGGCGACGCGCGCGCGCGGATCCTGTTCCAGGATGGCGTCGAGGATGGCGTCGGAAATCTGGTCGGCGACCTTGTCGGGATGGCCTTCGGAGACGGATTCGGAGGTGAAGAGGTAGTCGTTGGACATGAGGGCTCCATTACTGCTGTGTTATGTATCTATGCCGCAGCAACGGTTGCCTGCGACGCTTTAGCGACATTTATATTCCGCTTCGCAAGTTGTCTATTAACTCGGCGGATCCTGCATAAAGTGGTATTTTACGCTTCCTTCGAGAATTTTGCTCTACCACGCCCTCCGCGTTCAACCCTGATCAATCGCATGTTAGTTTATTTATTCCGTGCACTATCGGTATTTCCATTGCCGTTTTTGCATGCACTCGGCGCCGCCCTCGGCTGGCTCGTGTATTTACTGTCCGGATCTTACCGCCGCCGCCTGCGCGCCAACCTGGCCCAGGCCGGCTATGAGGCGCACCTGAACGCCGCCGTCGCCGAAGCCGGCAAGGCCATCATCGAGCTGGCCTTCGTCTGGTGCGCCGACCCGGCGCGCGTCAACCGCCACGCCAGCGTCGAGAACTGGGAACTGGTGCAGGAACGCCTGGACGCCGGCCGCGGCATTGTGTTTTTGACGCCACACCTGGGCTGCTTCGAGATGACGGCCCAGCAGATCGCGCTGCAGACCGCGCTGACCGTCATGTACCGCCCGCCGAAGAAGAGCGCGCTCAAGCCCCTGGTCGAGGGCGCCCGTGCCCGCCACAACCTGAAGCTGGCCCCGGCCACCCTGTCCGGGGTGCGCATCCTGGCCAAGACCCTCAAGGGTGGCGAGCCGATCGGCCTGCTGCCCGACCAGGTGCCGCAGGAGGGAGAAGGCGTGTGGGCGCCGTGGTTCGGCCGCACGGCCTACACCATGACCCTGCCGGCCAAGCTGGCCCAGCTGGGCAAGGCCGACATCCTGCTGGTCTACGCCGAGCGCCTGCCGCGCGGCCGCGGCTACGTGGTGCGCTTCGTGCCCTTCGAGGGCAGCCTGGAGGGCAGCGCCGCCGACCAGGCGGCGGCGATCAACCGTGCCATGGAGCAGCTCATCGCGCGCTGTCCAGCGCAGTATTTCTGGAGCTATAACCGCTACAAGCAGCCGGAAGGCGTGGCCGGCCCGGACGGCGAGGTGGCGGCATGAGGCTCTTGCTCGGACTCCTGTGGCTGCTGCATTTCCTGCCGCTGCCCATCCTGGGGCGCCTTGGCGAAGCGGTCGGCAGCCTGATGTTCCTGATCCTCGGCAAGCGCCGCCGCATCGCGCTCACCAACCTGCGCCTGTGCATGCCGGAAAAGTCGGACGCCGAGCGCCACGCGATCGCGAAGCAGCATTTCCGCGCCTATGCGCGCAGCATCTTCGAGCGCTCGATCCTGTGGTGGGCGCCGGAACAGCGCGTGCGCAGCTATATCCAGGTCGAACCAGGCGTGCCGCAGGCCGAGATGGAAGCCGGCCCGACTATCCTGCTGTGCCCGCACTTCGTCTGCCTGGACGTGGCCGGCGTCGCTTCGCGCGTGATCCCGGTGTGCAGCATGTACGTGCCGCAGAAGAACGAAGCCTTCGACAAGCTGCTGCGACACGGCCGCGAACGCTACGGCCCGGTGCGCCTGGTGACGCGCAAGGAGGGCATCAAGCCGATCCTGCGCGCCCTGCGCGACGGCCTGCCCTACTTCATGCTGCCGGACATGGATTTTGGAGAAAAGGATGCGGAATTCGTGCCCTTCTTCGGCATCCCGGCCGCGACCTTGACCGCCCTGGGCCGCATCGCGGCCACCACCGGCGCCAAGGTGATCCCGGTGGTCGCCACTTACCTGCCGAACTACCAGGGCTGGCGCGTGCGCTTCTACCCCGCGTGGGAAAATTACCCGGGCGACGACATGGTCGAAGCGACCCGCCGCATGAACGCCTTCATCGAGGAGCGCGTGCGCGAGGCCCCCGCCGAGTACTTCTGGACCCACAAGCGTTTCAAAACCCGGCCGCCGGGCGAGCCCTCGTTCTACGACTGATTAAGCTGGACTGATCCAATCCGGATTCGATTAAGCTGTACTGAAACTAGCCGCACACTGCTCTCCAACACATGAAACTGAAATTCACCAAGATGCACGGCGCCGGCAACGACTTCATCGTCGTCGACGCCATCCACCAGCAGGTCGACCTGAGCGCGGAACAATGGCGCAAGCTGGCCGACCGCCGCTTCGGCATCGGCGCCGACCAGATCCTGGTGGTGGAGCGCCCCACCGGCGAAGGCATCGATTTCCGCTACCGCATCTTCAACAACGACGGCGGCGAAGTCGAGCAATGCGGCAACGGCGCGCGCGCCTTCGCCCGCTTCGTCAGCGACAAGGGTTTGTCGCAGGAGCGCAGCATCCGCGTCGAGACCATGAAGGGCGTGATCGCCCCGTGCCTGGAAGACGACGGCAGCGTCACGGTGGACATGGGCGCGCCGCGCCTGCCGCCAAGCGAGGTGCCCTTCGACAGCGCCGGCATCGACGGCCGGGCCGAGGGCGAGGACACCACCTGGCCGCTGCCGGTGGACGGCAAGACCGTGTTCGTGTCGGTGGTCTCGATGGGCAACCCGCACGCGGTGCAGGTGGTCGACGACGTCGACACCGCCCCGGTGGACACCATGGGACCGGCGATCGAAACGCATGCGCGCTTCCCGCAGAAGGTGAACGCCGGCTTCATGCAGGTGCTCGACCGTCACCACGTCAAGCTGCGCGTCTTCGAACGCGGCGCCGGCGAGACCCTGGCCTGCGGCACCGGCGCCTGCGCCGCCGTGGTGGCCGGCATCCGCCGCGGCCTGTTGGACTCACCGGTGCGCGTGTCGGCGCGTGGCGGGGAACTCAGCATCGCCTGGGCCGGTCCGGGCGAGCCGGTCTACCTCAGCGGCCCGGCGGTGACCGTGTTCGAAGGCGAAGTCGAGATCTGAACCGGCGCTTCCGGGGCGTGCCTGTACGCGCCCCGGAAACCCAAGCCGGTACGCAACCATCACGGGGCGGCGACATGAAGAAGCTTCTGTTGATTGCACTGCTTGCCTCGCCGCTGTCGTCGCAAGCCTGCTCGTTCGCGCCCGGCTTCCAGGCTTATACGCCTGCGGCCGCGTCGTTCGAGGCCAAGGTGGATGGCGAGCGTTACGCCCTCCTCCCGGCGCCGGGCGTCCGCATCGTCCGGCTCGCCCGCGGAACGGCGGCGCCCGGCGGGATGTGCGGCGGCATCGGCCAGCTGACCCTGGAGCTCGACTGGCCGGCGTCCAGCGTCTACAAGCTCGGCGAGGTCGGTTTCTATTTCCGTGTTCTGGGCGGAGCGCCGCCGGACCGCATCTTCCCCCTCGCACCCGTGACCGGAACGGTCAGCGGCCAGCGCGCGCGCTTCTTCTTCGTCTGGCAGGATGGCCGTCCCTCGGTTCAGCGACCGTTGAACCTGGACGTCGAGGTCTTTGCCGTCAACAAGGGACTCGAGATCGGCGCGCCGCGCAGCTTCCGCCTCACGGACGAGGCGCCGGCCCGGTAGGCGGGCTGCCGGGAGCATGCGCGACCGGCTGGAGAGGATGTGCGCTTCCGGTCAGGCGGCCAGGCCGATCTCGTCCGGCGCCGCCTCTTCGTCCTCTCCCTTGCCGTGTGCGCCCAGCAGGGTCCGCAAGCGGTACAGGCGCTGGCGGTAATTTCCTTCCGGCCCGGACGGGCCGCAATCGACCTGCTCGAACAGCCGCCCGATACGGTCGAGCGCGTGGCGCTCCTGCGCCGTCTCCACCAGCACCAGGCGGCGCTTGCTGCGCCCGTAGCTGGCGCGGATGTCGATCACCAGGCAGTGGCCCTGGTCGCTTGCCGGCACGTCCAGCAGCAGCGCCTCGGCGCGCGACAGGTTGAACAGGGCCGCGAGTTCCAGCCGCGCGGCGAGCAGCGGATGCACCGGCGCGCCACCGCGCTGGCTGGCTTCGCGGACGCTGGCGAACAGCCGGC
>DAMCRY010000146.1:0-9008 GCA_032115075.1 Massilia sp. | reverse complement strand
TCCTCGCACAACGATGATCGCGAGTCGAACTTCCAGGCCCCGACCGAGGCGATCGTGCGCGAAGTGCACGTGCCGGAAACCATCACCGTCGCCGAACTGGCGCACAAGATGTCGGTGAAGGCGTCGGAAGTCATCAAGCAGCTGATGAAGCTGGGCCAGATGTGCACCATCAACCAGGTGCTCGACCAGGAAACCGCGATGATCGTGGTGGAAGAGATGGGCCACAAGGCCTTCGCCGCCGCCGTCGACGATCCGGAAGCGATCCTGGCCGACCAGGGCGAGCACGCCGAGTTCGAGGCCAAGCCGCGTGCGCCGGTCGTGACCGTCATGGGCCACGTCGACCACGGCAAGACCTCGCTGCTGGACTACATCCGCCGTGCGAAAGTGGCGGCTGGCGAAGCCGGCGGCATTACCCAGCACATCGGTGCGTACCACGTGGACACCCCGCGCGGCATGGTCACCTTCCTGGATACCCCGGGTCACGAGGCCTTCACGGCAATGCGTGCCCGCGGTGCGAAAGCGACCGACATCGTCATCCTGGTGGTGGCGGCGGACGACGGCGTGATGCCGCAGACCAAGGAAGCGATTGCCCACGCGAAGGCTGCCGGCGTGCCGCTGGTGGTGGCGATCAACAAGATCGACAAGCCGGGCGCCAATACCGACCGCGTCACCCAGGAACTGGTGGCCGAAGGCGTGGTGCCGGAAGAATACGGCGGCGATTCGCCGTTCGTCCCGGTGTCGGCGAAAGTCGGCACGGGTATCGACGACCTGCTGGAACAGGTGCTGCTGCAGGCCGAGGTGCTGGAACTGACCGCGCCGGTCGAGGCGCCGGCCCGTGGCCTGGTGGTCGAAGCCCGTCTGGACAAGGGCCGCGGCCCGGTCGCGACGATCCTGGTGCAGTCGGGTACCCTGAAGCGCGGCGACGTCGTGCTGGCGGGTTCGTCCTTCGGCCGCGTCCGTGCGATGCTCGACGAAAACGGCAAGTCGGTGACCGAAGCCGGTCCGTCGATCCCGGTCGAGATCCAGGGCCTGACCGAAGTGCCGAGCGCTGGCGAGGAAGCGATGGTCATGGCCGACGAGCGCAAGGCGCGTGAAATCGCCTTGTTCCGTCAAGGCAAGTTCCGCGACGTCAAACTGGCGAAGCAGCAGGCCGCCAAGCTGGAGAACATGTTCGACCAGATGGCCGAAGGCGAAGTCAAGAACCTGCCGCTCATCGTCAAGACCGACGTGCAGGGTTCGCAGGAAGCGCTGGTCGGTTCGCTGCAGAAGCTGTCGACCTCGGAAGTGCGCGTCCAGATCGTCCACGCGGCGGTCGGCGGCATCAGCGAGTCGGACGTCAACCTGGCGGTGGCCTCGAAAGCGGTCATCATCGGCTTCAACGCCCGTGCCGATGCCTCCGCACGCAAGCTGGCCGAAGCCAACGGCGTCGACATCCGTTACTACAGCATCATTTACGATGCGATCGACGAGATCAAGACGGCACTGTCGGGCATGCTGGCGCCGGAGAAGCGCGAGACCGTCACCGGCCAGGTGGAAATCCGCCAGGTCATCATGGTGTCGAAGGTCGGCGCGATCGCGGGCTGCCTGGTCACCGACGGCGTGGTCAAGCGTAGCTCCTCGGTCCGCCTGCTGCGCAACAACATCGTCGTGTGGACCGGCGAGATCGACTCGCTCAAGCGCTTCAAGGACGACGCGAAGGAAGTCCGCGCCGGCCTCGAATGCGGCCTGTCGCTGAAGAACTACAACGACATCCAGGTTGGCGACACCCTGGAAGTGTTCGAAGTCACGGAAGTGGCGCGTACGCTGTAAGTCACGGCTTTGGCGTACCATGGGGCCAGGACGCTTCGCGGCGAATGCCGCGAGGGCCTGGCCCTTGTTTTTGGAGGCTCGGGCGTAGCGGCTTGCGTTTCGACCGTTAGCCCGAAGACCGTCGTACCGGCGAAGGCCGGTACCCAATTTTGCACCACTGCCGCTGCCGTCAAGCGTAGACCGTGCGCGCAGAAAATTGGATCCCGGCCTGCGCCGGGATGACGGTTCTACTGCCGCAGTTCAAAACAACAGAAGAACAACACAGCAGCAACATCATGGCAAAACACAGTAAAAGCATCCCCCAGCGCGGCCTGCGCGTCGCCGACCAGATCCAGAAGGACCTGTCGGAACTGATCGCCTTCGAACTCAAGGACCCGCGCGTCGGCATGGTCACCATCAGCGAGGTCAAGCTGACCCCCGACTATGCCCACGCCAAGGTCTATTTCACCCTGCTCAAGGACAGCCCGGAAGAGGTCAAGCAGACCCTGGAAGGCCTGGGCAAGGCGGCCGGCTACCTGCGCAACCTGCTCGGCAAGCGCCTGCACATCCACACGCTGCCGCAGCTGCACTTCGTGCACGACACCTCGACCACCCGTGGCCTGGCCATGTCGGCGCTGATCGACCAGGCCAACGCGGTGCGCGCGGCCGACTTCGGCAAAGACGAAGATTCCGACAGCGAGTAAGGGCAAGTGAGCGCACGTCCCCCCAAAAAGCCGCGCGATCCGGTCGACGGCGTCCTCCTGCTCGACAAGCCGGTCGGCCTGTCGTCGAACGACGCATTGATCCGCGCCAAGCGCGTCTTCAATGCAAAAAAGGCCGGCCACACCGGCACGCTCGACCCCTTCGCCACCGGCCTGCTCCCGCTGTGCTTCGGCGAGGCGACCAAGTTCTCGCAGGACCTGCTGGAAGCCGACAAGACCTACGAGGCGACGGTCCACCTGGGCATCATGACCACCACCGGCGACACGGAAGGGGAGACCATCGAGCAGCGCGGGGTCGACGTCACGCGCGAGCAGATCGAAGCGGCGCTGGCGCGCTTCCGCGGCCCCATCTTCCAGGTCCCGCCGATGTACTCGGCGCTCAAGCGCGACGGCAAGGCACTGTACGAGTACGCGCGCGAAGGCATCACCCTCGAGCGCGAGGCGCGCCCGGTGACCATCCACGGCCTGTCGCTGGTCGAGTACGCGGCGCCTTTCCTGAAAATCCTCGTCACCTGCAGCAAGGGCACCTACGTGCGCGTGCTGGGCGAGGACATCGGCGCGGCGCTCGGCTGCGGCGCCCACCTGAACGCGCTGCGCCGGGTGCAGGTCGGATCGCTGTCGACCGAGCGCATGATCACGCTCGAGGAACTGCAGGCGCATCCGGATCCGCTGTCGCTGCTGGCCCCGGTCGATGCGTTGCTGTCGAGCTTCCCTTCGGTCGAGCTCACGCCGGAACTGGCCAAACGCTTCCTGAACGGGCAGCGCCTGGCGCTGGGCAAGGAATCCGTGATGGTGCCAAGCGAGCTGGGCAGGGTGCGCGTCTACCATGAAGGCAAGCTGCTCGGCACCGCCGTCCTGCAGGAATACGCGATCCTGGCGCCCGAACGCCTGATCGCGGCGGCCCAGTAGTCCTGCAGGAATACGCGATCCTGGCGCCCGAACGCCTGATCGCGGCGGCCCAGTAAGCGCGATCGAGGGCCTGCGTCGCCGATCGCGTCAAGACCTGTGTTCACGGGTCTTGAAATCGGCGGGGCGATCTCCATATGACTTTTTGTACCGGAAGCGGCAGCTCATGCTGCCCAGCGGCGTCCGGACCGTCATCTTCCTGCAATCCCTTGCCGCTACCATCGCCGGCGGCGCCCGTCGAAATTTCACCGTATTCCCGCTCGCTGCAGTGCAGCAAGGCAGATAAGCGTGCTATAGTAGCGGGCTACGGTAAACGGTTATGCGCATCCTCATCATCACCGCCTCCGACCATCACGCAACATTCACTGTTGAAAACACACATGTCAGACACCAAACGCGCGATTCGTAATATCGCAATCATCGCCCACGTTGACCACGGCAAGACTACCCTGGTCGACCAGCTGCTGCGCCAATCGGGCACCTTCCGTGAAAACCAGGCGGTGGACACCCGCGTGATGGACTCGAACGACCTCGAAAAAGAACGCGGTATCACGATTCTGTCGAAGAACTGCGCGGTCGAGTACGAAGGCACCCACATCAACATCGTCGACACCCCGGGCCACGCCGACTTCGGCGGCGAGGTCGAGCGCGTGCTGTCGATGGTCGACTCGGTGCTGCTGCTGGTCGATGCGCAGGAAGGCCCGATGCCGCAGACCCGCTTCGTGACCCGCAAGGCGCTGGCCCTGGGCCTGAAGCCGATCGTCGTCGTCAACAAGATCGACCGTCCGGGCGCGCGCGCCGACTGGGCGATCAACCAGACCTTCGAACTGTTCGACAAGCTCGGCGCCACCGACGAGCAGCTGGACTTCCCGATCGTCTACGCCTCGGGCCTGAACGGCTACGCCGGCATGGACGAAAGCGTGCGCGGCGGCGACATGAAGCCGCTGTTCGACGCCATCCTGAAATACGTGCCGGTGCGTGACGACAACCCGGACGGCCCGCTGCAGATGCAGATCACCTCGCTCGACTACTCCTCGTACGTCGGCAAGATCGGCATCGGCCGCATCAACCGCGGCCGCGTGCGTCCGGGCATGGACGTGCTGGTCGTGAACGGCCAGGACGACAAGAACCCGATCAAGGGCCGCATCAACCAGGTGCTGAACTTCAAGGGCCTGGAGCGCGTGCAGGTGGAAGAAGCCGTCGCCGGCGACATCGTCCTGATCAACGGTATCGAAGACATCGGTATCGGCGTGACCGTGACCGCACCGGACGTGCCGGAAGCGCTGCCGATGCTGACCGTCGACGAGCCGACCCTGACCATGAACTTCATGGTCAACACCTCGCCGCTGGCCGGCCGCGAAGGCAAGTTCGTCACCAGCCGCCAGCTGCGCGAGCGCCTCGAACGCGAGCTGAAGTCGAACGTGGCCCTGCGCGTGATGCCGACCGACGACGACACCATTTTCGAAGTCTCGGGCCGCGGCGAACTGCACCTGACGATCCTGCTGGAAAATATGCGCCGGGAAGGCTTCGAGCTCGCGGTGTCGCGTCCGCGTGTCGTGTTCAAGGAAGTCGACGGCGTGAAGTGCGAGCCGTACGAGAACCTGACCGTCGACGTGGAAGAAGTGAACCAGGGCGGCGTGATGGAAGAACTGGGCCGCCGCCGTGGCGACCTGCAGAACATGGAATCGGACGGCAAGGGCCGTGTCCGTCTGGAATACCTGATCCCGGCACGTGGCCTGATCGGCTTCCAGGGCGAATTCATGACCCTGACCCGCGGCACCGGCCTGATGAGCCACGTGTTCCACGAATACCTGCCAGTCGACAACACGAAGGGTGACCTGGCCGGCCGCCGCAACGGCGTGCTGATCTCGCAGGACGACGGCGCCGCCGTGGCCTACGCGATCTGGAAGCTGCAGGACCGCGGCCGCATGTTCGTCGAGCACAACACCCCGGTGTACGAGGGCATGATCATCGGCATCCACTCGCGCGACAACGACCTGGTCGTTAACCCGATCAAGGGCAAGCAGCTGACCAACGTGCGTTCGTCGGGTACCGACGAAGCCGTGCGCCTGGTGCCGCCGATCCAGATGTCGCTGGAATATGCCGTCGAGTTCATCGAAGACGACGAACTGGTCGAGATCACCCCGAAATCGATCCGCCTGCGCAAGCGCTTCCTGAAAGAGCACGAGCGCAAGAAGGCGAGCCGCGAAGGCGCGTGATCGGTCTTCCGCCCCAAATGAAAGAACCCGCTGCTTGCAGCGGGTTTTTTTATTTCGAGAAGAGTCGTCGCGTCGCCGTCTCTCACGTATCGTCGGTCAATCACCGCACATAAGTGCGGATCTGGTCTTCATTTTTCATCTTGTTACAGTTCTTACCGGGTTTAGACTGGGTTCTTCCAGCCAAGTTTGCTATTGTGATCACAACGCGATTCATTGTGAATTGCGAGCCAGATGAAGATTATTGAAGGGAGTTCGCATGAAAAAGCTGATGATTGCACTGATCGCCACCGCCGCCGTCGCAGGTAGCGCACAGGCCCAGAACACCGCCGGCCGCGGCTACGTCGGCGCTGCCGCCGTGAGCGCCAAGAACACCACGCTCGATGCGCACAAGGCCGATGGCAAGCTGTTCGGCGGCTACCAGTTCGACGAGCGCCTCGGCGTCGAAGCGGGCTGGACCAATCACCACAAGACCGACGTGGGCCCGCGCGGCAGCACCGAGGGCTACGGCACCTATATCGCCGCCAAGTACACGCTGCCGATCAACGAGCAGGTGTCGGCATACGGCAAGGTCGGCGTGTCGCACAGCGAACGCAAGCTCACCAACGACCTGGGACAGCGTTTCAAGGATGACGATACCGGCGGCTACGGCGGCGTGGGCGTCGAGTACAAGCTGAACCAGAACGTGGCGCTGCTGGCGGAATACGAGCGCTACGGCAAGAGCAAGGCCTATGGCGCCAAGCCGGACGTGTGGAGCGTCGGCCTGAAGTACGGCTTCTGAGTCGCCGGCGCACAAGCATCAACAGCTTCGGCTGAACCGGACCCCGCAGGTTGGACGCCAACCTGCGGGGTTTTTCATTGCGGCAGGCTGTCTTGGTTTCCCCGCCGGGGGCAGGTCAGCGGTTTGCCAGGACGGCGGCCATGTCCCTCGTCAGTTCCGCCACCAGGCCGTCCTTGTCCCAGGTGTAGATGGAAACGGCCATGGGCGGCGCCGCGCCGAACGGCGCATACAGGCGCAGGCGGCGCCCCTTGGCCGCCTGGACGGGAAGCATGGACAGGCCAAGACCGCTCTCCAGGCCGACCAGGATGCTTTGGAGGGTGCTGCCGGAAAAGGCGATGTACCAGCGCCGGCGCTCCCGTTCTATGCGCTCGAACATCGTTTCGCGGTAGAGCCCGCCGGGCGGGAAGGCGACCAGCGGAATCGGGTCGGGCCATTCCTGCGTGTTGTCCTCGCTTTCGAACCATGCCATCGGCTCGGGAAACGTCGCGAAGCGGTCGGCGCTGGCGGCGGACTCCTTGACCACGACGATATCGAATTCGCCACCCCGGTAGCGTTCGGCCAGCGCGCGGCTCAGTCCCGTCGTAATGTCGAGCCGCATGGTGCGCTCCCTGGCGGCGTAGGCCTTGAAAAGCGACGCCATCTCGCTGCTGAACACGTCTTCGGGCAGGCCGATGCGCACCGCGCTCGCGCCGGCCGGGTCGCCGAGGGCCGCCCGCGCTTCGCTGTCGAGCATCAGGATGCGCCGGGCATATCCCAGCAGCCGTTCGCCGGAAGCGGTGGCATGCACCGGGCGCGCGGTCCGGTCCACCAGCGCCTGGCCGACGGCTTCCTCGAGGCGTGCGATTTGCTGGCTGATCGTCGATTGTGTCATGTGCAGGCGCTCGGCCGCGGCGGTGAAACTGCCGGCATCGACGATGGCCACGAATGCGCGGAGGAGGCGAAGATCGAACATGATTTACGTATCATAGCATGCGGATTTTTAATGGTAATAATGTTTTGATTTAATTTCCAAATAGCCGGCGGAGGTACTATGCTGTGCCCAAGTATTTGGAGGCCGCATGATCAAACCACTGGCCGCGCTTGCCTGCGCGGCATCGATATGCGCGGGGGCGCCAGCCTTTCCGGGGGAATCCGTGAGTACTTATCCGCTGCATGCTGCGGCCGGACGGAACGACGCCGCCGCCATCGCGCGGCTTCTTTCCGAAGGGGCCAGGATCGATGCGCGTGACGCGTCGGGCGCGACCGCCTTGCTGGTCGCGACGCGCGCCAACAAAGCGGCCGCCGCCCGGGCGCTCGTCAATGCCGGCGCCGATGTGAACGCGAAAGACCGCATCGGCGACAGCCCCTACCTGTATGCCGGCGCGGCCGGCCACCTGGCGATTCTGAAGATGACGCTGGCGCACGGCGCCGATCTGCGCAGCACCAACCGCTACGGCGGCACCGCCCTGATCCCGGCGGCCGAGCGCGGCCATGTCGACACCGTGCGAACCCTGGTGGAGGCGGGCGTGGCGGTGGATCACGTCAACCGCCTGGGCTGGACGGCATTACTCGAAGCCATCATCTGGGCAACGGGGGCGAGCGCCACCAGCGTATCGTGGACATTCTGCTCGGCGCGGGCGCGGATACCGATATCGCCGATCGCGAGGGCGTGACGCCCCTGCAGCATGCGCGTGCACGGGGCTATCGCGAGATCGAACGCGCGCTGCTGTCGGCAGGCGCACATTGAAGCCTTGAAAGGAATCGGGAATGGAACAGGGAAGGGAACAAGAAATGGAAGACGATACGGACTTTCTCCGGCAAGCCATCGCGCTGGCTTATACCAATGTCGATAGCGGCGGGCGTCCCTTCGGCGCGGTCATCGTCAAGGACGGCAAGGTCATCGCCCAGGCGGTCAACGAGATCGTCGCCACCAACGACCCGACGGCGCACGCCGAGTTGCTGGCGATCCGCGCCGCCAGCCGCCACCTGGAGTCGGCGAACCTGGAAGGCTGCGCGGTCTTCGCCAGCGGCCACCCCTGTCCGATGTGCATGGCGGCCATGCGCATGGCGGGGATCGAAGCGGTCACCTATGCCTATTCCAACGAGGATGCCAGCCCATTCGGCCTGTCCACCTCCGGTGTGTATGCCGATCTCGCCAAGCCGTTCGCCGAGCAGTCCATGCGGATCCGTCACCTGCCGGCGCGTCTTGCGGGCGAGCCCGATCTGTACGCGCACTGGAAACAGCGCCGATAGCCCGGGACACAGCGCAATGAGGGGAACCAGGACGGCGCCCAGGCAAGTCATGCTGATCGCCACGGTGGCGCTCGTCGGGCTCAACCTGCGGCCTTTCATGACGGGCATCGGGCCGCTCGCCGGCAGCATCCGCGCGCACACGGGACTGGGCCTGCAGGGCATGGCGCTGCTGACGCTGGTGCCGATGCTGCTGATGGGCGTCCTCGCATTCGCCGGCCCGGCACTGGAAGGTGCCGTCGGCGCGCGCCGGGCAGTCCTGTTCGCCCTGCTCGTGGTGTGCGGCGGCTGCGCGCTGCGCATGGTGGCCGGGTGCGGGTGGGCGCTGGTCGCCACCGCCGCGCTCATCGGCCTCGGCGTGGCCAT
>DAMCRY010000145.1:0-9033 GCA_032115075.1 Massilia sp. | reverse complement strand
TACCACGACAGCCTCACCGGGCTGCCGAACCGCGCGCTGCTGTCCGACCGGCTCCACTGCGCGCTGCGCTCGGTCCAGCGCAACGGCGCGCGCAGGGGCAAGGAAAGCGACAAGGGAAGCCACCAGGGAAGCGAAAAGCGGCTGGCCGTGATGTTCATCGACCTCGACCGCTTCAAGAACATCAACGATTCGCTCGGCCACGCCACCGGCGACCACCTGCTGCGCGAAGTCGCCAAGCGCCTGTGCGAGGCGGTGCGCCAGAGCGACACGGTGGCGCGCCTGGGTGGCGACGAATTCGTCGTGCTGCTGCCGGACGTCGGCGGCGCCGAGGAGTGCGCGCTGGTCGGCGACAAGATCATCGAGGCGCTGTCCACGCCTTTCCCCTTCGAAGGCCACAGCCTGCACATCTCGCCCTCGATCGGCATCTGCCTGTGCCCCGACGACGGCGACGACGTCGACACCCTGATGCGCCACGCCGACGCCGCCATGTACCACGCCAAGGCGGCGGGCCGCAACAACTACCAGTTCTTCGACCAGCGCATGAACCAGGCGGCGGCGCGCCACTTCGAGCTCGAATCCAGCCTGCGCGGCGCGCTGGTGCGCGGCGAGTTCGAGCTGCACTACCAGCCGATCGTCGACACCGCCTCGCGCCGCCTGCACGCGCTCGAGGTGCTGCTGCGCTGGCGCCGGCGCGGCGAGATGCTGGTCGGGCCGGACGAGTTCATTCCGATCCTGGAAGAGAACGGCATGATCGTGACGGTCGGCGAATGGGTGATCCGCACCGCCTGCGAACAGAGCATGGCCTGGCAGGGACAGGGCCTGGCGGCGGTGCCGCTGGCGATCAACCTGTCGGCACGCCAGTTCATGCACGACGCCCTGGTCGACTCGATGCGGCGCATCGTCGGCGAGACCGGCATCGACCCCTCGCTGGTGGAATTCGAGATCACCGAGACCGCGCTGATGCAGCATGGCGGGCAGACCCTCGAGACCCTGCGCCAGATTAACGGCATGGGCATGCGCCTGTCGATCGACGACTTCGGCACCGGCTACTCGAGCCTGGCCTACCTGAAGCGCTTCCCGGTCCGCAAGATCAAGATCGACCGCGCCTTCGTGCGCGAGCTCGAGGCCAGCGCCGAGGACCGCGCCATCGTGGCGGCCGTGATGGCGCTGGCGAACAGCCTGGGCTTGTCGGTGGTGGCCGAGGGCGTGGAGACGGAAGGGCAGGCCGCCCTGCTGTGCGGCCATGGCTGCCAGTATGCGCAGGGCTACCTGTTCGCGCGTCCGCTGCCGGCAGGCGAGGCGGCGCGGCTGCTGCTCAGGTTGGCGCCGGAGACGATTGGCGGCTAGCCGAGGCGATCACTCCGCCAGCGTCGCCACCACGGGCGCGTGGTCGGACGGCTGCTCCCACTTGCGCGTCTCGCGGTCGATGTGGCAGGCGGTGCAGCGCTGCGCCAGCTCCCTGGTGAGCAGGATGTGGTCGATGCGCAGGCCGCGGTTGCGGCGGAAAGCCATCTGGCGGTAGTCCCACCAGCTGTACTGCTTGTCGGGCTGCTCGAACAGGCGGAAGGCGTCCTGCAGTCCCAGCGCCATCAGGGCCGTCATCTGCGCGCGTTCCGGCGCCGTGAAGTGGATGTGGTGTTCCCATTCGGCCGGGTCGTGCACGTCGCGCGCCTCCGGGGCGATGTTGTAGTCGCCCAGCAGGGCCAGATGCGGATGCGCCGCCATCTCGGCGGCGATCCATTCCCGCAGCGCGTCCAGCCAGGCCATCTTGTAGGCGAACTTGTCGCTGCCGATTTCCTGGCCGTTCGGCATGTAGGCGCATACGATGCGCATGCCGCCAATGGTGGCGGCCAGGATGCGCTGCTGCTCGTCCTCGAAGCGCGGGTTGTTCTTCTGGACGTCCTCGATCGGGTGCCGGGAGAGGATCGCGACGCCGTTATAGGTTTTCTGGCCGCTGAAGGCGACCCGGTAGCCGGCGGCCTCGATCTCCGCCAGCGGGAACTTGTCGTCGGTGAGCTTGGTTTCCTGGATGCAGAGCACGTCGACCGGATTGGCTTCCAGCCAGGCGAGCAGGTGGGCGAGGCGGACTTTCAGCGAGTTGACGTTCCAGGTGGCGATCTTCATGGTCGGTGGGGCGGGTGGCAAAAGCGGCATCATAACCGTTTGCAAGGCCGGCGGGGTCGGCCCGGTCCGGGAAGCCGGGCATCGATCTTATGTTGGCTGAATAAAATGTGCCGATGTGACACTTGTATTGATGCTCAAGAATGCGATTCTGTTGTTAAGCTGCCCATAACGTTGCGTGCAATGCAATCCACTATGGTAGAATCAATTAATAGAATGCCAAAAGAATGTGACAGTTTTATGCAAACGGGACTGTAAAACCATTCGCAAAAGAATTAAACTAGCGCCGGAGCATGACACAGTGTTTCTGTACGGGAATAGTGTAATTGCGTTGAAGCAACTAACGTTGTACTATCTGCAGACTGAAAATTAGTTCGGTTCACCATGCGCTCGCGCAATCGTGCGAGCGGGTGGCGTCGTCTAAAGTGCTACTATTGTGAAATATTGTTTTCTCGATAGCAGAAGAACCGGAACACCGATTGACAAAGGACTGAAATGCGCACTGCATTCGAAGCGTGGGCCCAGCGCGAAGGCCACATCACCCGCCGCCGCGAAGACAAGCCCGAGGAATACCTCGTCTACGAAACCCAGCGCCGCTGGGTCATCTGGCAGGCTGCCCTGACGCATGGCGCCAAGGCCGCCGCCGAGGCGCCGTCGAAGTTCGCCAAGGAAGCGGAGACCAAGCCTGCCGTGACGCAGGACGAGGCCGCGGTCCGCAACCGCGTGCTCAACGAAGTGCTCGACGCCTTCAGCGAACTGGACGAAGCCGCCGGCATGGAAGGCGTGCTGAAGGTCATCCAGGGCCTGAAGAAGAAGCAGAAGGACGTCGCCGACGCCAAGGCCTGATCGGCCCCTGGTCTGTCCGTGACATCCCCGGTCCGCTACCGCCACTACAAGGGCGGCATCTACGAGCTGGTCTGCGAGGCCACGCTGGAAGCGGACCACACGCCCGTGATGGTCTACCGAGGCCAGGACGGCGCGGTCTGGGTGCGGCCCCGCGCCGCCTTTTTTGAGATTGTCGGCGTCGACGGCGCGGCGGTGCCGCGCTTCGCTCTCATCGACGAATAATCTGCGACCCTTCAGCAATGCCTCCTGCCTGCCGTTAATGGCGCATGAAGCATTTCCCGATGGGTTACATGTCGCGTCTATTTTTTACTTTGCTGGCTGCGCCGCTCCTTCTGGGCGGCTGCGCCACGCTGTCCGAATCGCCCCAGCAGCAGATCGAACTGCACGCCGTGCTCGACTACCAGGAAGTCGCCGGGGTGGGGTGCGTGCTGAGCAACGACATGGGCCGCTGGTTCGTCGTGTTGCCGAACCGCGTGACCGTCGCCCGCAGCACCCGGCCGCTGCAGGTCAGCTGCAAGAAGGCGGGGTTGGCGGTGGCGCGGGAGAGCGTGGGCTCGCGCGCGGACACGGCCAGCCTGATGGGCAATGTCGCGATCAGCGCGGGGCTGGGGCACCTGGTCGACCGGCACTCGGGGGCGGGCTTTTCCTACCCGTCCAGCTTTACGGTATTGATGGAGCCGGTCAGGGAGGACGTGGCGATGGAGCAGCGGATCGCGTCGCCGGTGTTCTGACACGCGCCGCTTCCCATGCGAAACAGCCCCGCAAGCGGGTAATGCCGTTCAGTTAGCGTATGAACGTCGTTCCGGCGAAGGCCGGTACCCGAGTTTGCATGAGCTGACGAGACGCTCAACTTGGGCCCCGGCCTGCGCCGGGGCGACAATTTCACTGCTAACTGAACACCATTACCGGCAAGCGGGGCTGTTTTCGTTGGTGAAATAATATTTCACCGAGTGCGCCGCCATGGAATTTTCTTTCATGGCGGCAACCGGCTCATTTACACACGGTTCATCAGGAAGGTGGTCAGCAGCGGCACCGGACGGCCGGTCGCGCCCTTGTTCGCGCCCGACTTCCAGGCGGTGCCGGCGATGTCCAGGTGGGCCCAGGTGTACTTGCGGGTGAAGTTCTCCAGGAAGCAGGCCGCGGTGATCGAGGCCGCGCCCGGGGTGCCGATGTTGGCCAGGTCGGCGAAGTTCGACTTCAGCTGCTCGTTGTAGTTCTCGCCCAGCGGGAAGCGCCATGCCACGTCGCCCGCCTGCTTGCCGGCATCCAGCAGTTCCTGCGCCAGCGCGTCGTGCGCGTCGTCGTGGCGGGTGAACAGGCCGCTGGTGTGGTGGCCCAGGGCCACGATGCAGGCGCCGGTCAGGGTCGCGATGTCGACCACGGCGGCCGGCTTGAAGCGCTCGGCGTAGGTGAGGGCGTCGCACAGGATCAGGCGGCCTTCGGCGTCGGTGTTCAGGATCTCGATGGTGAGGCCGTTCATCGAGGTCACGATGTCGCCCGGCTTGGAAGCGCGGCCCGACGGCATGTTCTCGCAGGCCGCCACGATGCCGATCACGTTCAGCTTCAGGCCCATCTCGCCGATCGCGCGGAAGGTGCCCAGCACCGAGCCGGCGCCGCACATGTCGTACTTCATCTCGTCCATGCCGGGGCCCGGCTTGAGCGAGATGCCGCCGGTGTCGAAGGTGATGCCCTTGCCGACCAGGACCACCGGCGCATCCTTCTTGTTGCCGCCCATGTGCTTCAGCACGATGAACTTCGGCGCTTCCTCGCTGCCCTTGGCCACCGACAGGAAGCTGCCCATCTTCAGCGCTTCGAGCTGCTTGCGCTCCAGCACTTCGATGTCGAAGCCGTACTCGTCGGCCAGGCCGCGCGCGGTGTTGGCCAGGTAGGTCGGGGTGCAGACGTTCGGCGACAGGTTGCCCAGTTCCTTGGTCAGCGCCATGCCGTTCGAGATCGCGATGGCCTGGGCCAGGACCGGTTTCAGCGCGGTGGTGGCGTTGGCGGCGTCGGCCGCGATGACGATCTTGCGCACGCCGGCGGCGGCCGGGTCCTTCTTGCTCTTTTGCGTATCAGTACGGTGCTCGGTCTCGTTGGCCGCGATCACGAGTGCGCGCACCGCCCAGTTGACGTCGCGGTCTTTCACATCCACCAGCGGGAATGCGATAATGGCATCCTGGCTGCCCAGGGTGCCGAACACTTTCAAGGCCGCGCCCACCGCGGTGGCGAAGGTCTTTTCGGCGATCTGGGTGTCGGCGCCCATGCCCACCAGCAGCACGCGTGCGGCGGCAACGCCGGCCACGCCGCGCAGCAGCAGGGTCGAACCAGGCTTGCCGCTGATGTCGCCGGACTTGAGCGCCGCGGTGATCTCGCCGCCGGCGTCGAGCGCCTGGGCGGCTTGCGACAGCTTCTTGTTCTCGAACACGGCGACCGCCACGACGCCCGCTTTCGCAGCGGCGAGGGTGTTCTTGGTGTCGAATGCTTTTATGCTAAAGTCCATTTTTGGTTCTCCGGTTCGGTGATTTTGCTGCACGGGCCTTTTGGGCACGGCGCTCTGCTAACCTGCAATTATAGCTATTTATTGAATGATATTTCGACGCGCCCTGCAACGTGAATTGGCCAGTTCGGCCGGCGCCACCTTTACGGTGCTGTTCACTGTCCTTGTCACCTGGACGCTGATCTCCGTCCTCGGCAAGGCCGCCGGCGGCAAGGTCGCCTCGAGCGACGTGCTGGCCCTGATCGGCTTCGCCATCCTGAACTACCTGCCGACCATCCTCACGCTCACCACCTTCATCGCGGTGCTGGCCGTGGTCACCCGCAGCTACCGCGACTCCGAGATGGTCGTGTGGTTCGCCTCGGGCATGTCGCTGCGGCGCTGGATCCGGCCGGTGCTCACGTTCGGCCTGCCGATCATGGCGCTGGTGGCCGCGCTCTCGCTGCTGGTCACGCCCTGGGCGGCCATGAAGCGCACCGAGTTCGTCGAGCGCTTCCAGAAGCGCGAAGACCTGAAGCGGGTGGCCCCCGGCCAGTTCCGCGAATCCTCGTCCGCCGACCGCGTGTTCTTCGTGGAGCGCTCGACCGCCGGCGCCACCGTGGTGCAGAACGTGTTCGTCAGCTCGAACGACGGCAACGCCAGCTCCATCGTGGTGGCCAAGGAAGGCGTGATCGAGACCGACGCCAAGGGCGGCCAGTACCTGGTGCTGTCCAACGGCCGCCGCTACCAGGGCACGCCGGGCCAGGCCGACTTCCAGTCGATGGAATTCGAGCGCTACAGCATGCGGGTCGCGACCAAGGTGCCGGTGCTGGGCGCCGACACCCCGATCAACGCGCTGCCCACCGCGGCCCTGCTGTCGATCGAGAACCAGTACACCCGCGCCGAACTGCTGTCGCGCATCTCGGCGCCGATCGTCTGCCTGGTGCTGATGCTGCTGGCGATCCCGCTCGGCTTCGTCAACCCGCGCGCGGGCAGCTCGGCCAACATGATCCTGGCGCTGCTGATCTTCTTCACCTATAACAACCTGAACAAGCTGATGGAGAACAGCGTCAAGCGCGGCAAGCTCGAATTCATGGTGGCCTGGTGGCCGCTGCACCTGGCCGCGGCCCTGGCCGTGCTGGCCCTGTTCGCCTGGCGCCTGAACGTGAACCACCGCTGGCATCCGCTGGTCCTGATCAACGCCTGGAAGCGGCGCCGCCTGGTGCGGCAGCAGCCGCAGGTCGCGGCGCCGGCGAAAGCGGAGGCCGAATGACCATCCTGCAACGCTACTTCGCGGTCAACATCATCCAGGCGGTGGCCTTCGTGCTGGTCGCCTTCCTCGGCCTGATCTCCTTCATGGACCTGACCGGCGAGCTGCCCTCGGTGGGCAAGGGCGGCTACGAATTCCACGACGCGCTGCTGTACGTGCTGCTGCTGGTGCCCGGCAATGTCTACCAGGTGATGCCGGTGGCGGCCCTGATCGGCACCATCTACACGATGGCGCAGTTCGCCTCGAGCTCGGAATTCACCATCATGCGCGCCTCCTCGATGTCGACCCGCATGGCGGCCGGCATGCTGTTCAGGGTGGGCCTGCTGTTCGTCCTGCTCGCCTTCGTGTTCGGCGAACTGATCACGCCGCGCACCGCGCCGCTGGCCGAGCGCGTGCGCCTGGCCGCCAAGGGCTCGACCCTGTCGGCCGACTTCCGTTCGGGGATGTGGACCAAGGACAGCGTGCACGCCGACGGCATCAAGGGCCCGGTGATCGGCACGCGCTTCTTCAACGTGCGCCAGATCCGCCCGGACGGCCAGCTGGTCGACGTGCGCCTCTACGAATTCGACGCCAACATGCGCATGCGTTCCCTGACCACCGCCAGCGGCGGACGCTACCTGGGCAACAACACCTGGCGCCTGACCGGCGTGAACGAGACCATGTTCAGCAACAGCCGCGCGCTGCCGGCGCCCGGCACCCCGATCCCCCAGGGGCAGAGCATCCAGGCGACCTTCGGCCAGGACACCGCCGCCGTCGGCACCCGCAAGCTGGAGTCGCTCGACCTGGCGTCCGAGATCACGCCCAAGATCCTGTCGGTGTCGCGTTCCGACCCCGAGCGCATGTCGGCCAACGAGCTGGCGGTCTACACGCGCCACCTGGCCGAGAACCGCCAGGAGACCGACCGCTTCAAGGTGGCCTTCTGGAAGAAGATCATCGACCCGCTGTCGATCCTGGTGCTGATGGCGCTGGCGCTGCCCTTCGCCTATCTGCACACCCGCAGCGGCGGCGTCAGCCTGAAGATCTTCGTCGGCATCATGATCGGCGTGAGTTTCCTGCTGCTCAATGCCCTGTTCTCGCACCTGGGCGTGCTCACGGCCCTGCCGGCCTTCTTCACGGCGGCCGCCCCCAGCATGCTGTTCTCGCTGCTGGCGATCGGCGCCCTGTGGTGGGTAGAGCGGCACTGATGACGCAGCCACGCACCCGCGCTTTGGTCCTGTTCGCCCATGGCGCCCGCGCCGCCGGCTGGGCCGCGCCCTTCGAGCGCCTGCGCGATACGTTGCAGGCGCAATTGCCGGATACACCGGTCACGCTGGCTTTCCTCGAACTCATGGAACCACGTCTGCCGGAAGCGATCGACGCGCTGGTGGCGGACGGCGTGGCCGATCTCACCATCGTGCCGGTATTCCTCGGGCGGGGCGGCCATTTGCTGCGCGACCTTCCCGCGTTGGCGGATGGGATCCGCACGCGCTACCCGTCGCTGCGCCTGCACGTCGCCGGCGCGATCGGCGAAGATCCTCAAGTACAAGCGGCCATGGCGGATTACTGCCTGCGCTCCCTGGGCGGCACCGTCGGATAAATACGCCTGCCACGAATTTGCCACTCTGTCCAGTATTTCGCTGACGAGGCGCTAACACCCTTGGCATTCGCGACAATGTTCCGTTGGTTTCTCGCGTAATTGCCGCATGGAATTTAATTTCCTGCTTTAAAGTTGGATTTCCGTGCGGCATCATGGGTCCTGTTCAATGTCTGCGCGCCCTGCGCAACAGCCTTCCAGGATATTCCCCCATGAGCATTATCGACTACGCGCCCGTCGGTATCGTCGACGATCGCGACACCCTTCTGACCACCCTGAAGAGCGGCGCCGTCGCCGCCACCCTGACCGCGGTCGACACCGGTCCGCTGACCGGCGGCCGCTGGGTCATCGACTCGCAGTCGACCCCGGGCCTGTTCTCGATCGCCTACAACCCGGCGGTCGACGAAAGCGCGCGCCTGATCCTGAACAATGCGGCGCTGCTGCCCGCGGTCGGTACCGCCACCACGGTGACCGTGCACTACTACGACCATAACCAGCTCGACGCCTGGGGCAATCCGCGCGCAGGCAGCGGCTATGCGGACACCCTGATCTACAACATCGAAGCGGGCAGCACCCGCGACCTGCCGGGCTTCGGCAGCGACCTGGCCGTCGGCCTCGCCGCCAGCGGCGCCAGCCCGGACCTGACCACCTTGTCGACCGGCCAGGTGCTGGCCGTCTGGGAGGCGCGCGACGGCACCATCGCCGCCCAGGTACGCAACGCCGGCGGCGCGATCGCCACCCCGACCTTCGCGG
>DAMCRY010000144.1:0-9115 GCA_032115075.1 Massilia sp. | reverse complement strand
CCTTCGACCTGCGCGCCGCCATCGAGCGCTGCCTGCTGCGGCTGCCGGATGCCGACCGCTGGGACGACGAGCGCCTGGCGCTGGACCTGCCGGAACGGCTGCCGGTGGACGGCAACCCGCACCTCGCCGCCCTGCTCGTCACCAATTGCGTGGGCAATGCGCTGTTCCATGGCGGGCCGCGCGCCAGGCTCGCGATCGGCTGGCGCGAGGGACGGCTCGCCATCGCCAACAGCATCGAGGCGAGCCACGTCGGCCAGGTGCAGGGGTTCGCGCACGGACAGAACCTCCTGGTGCGCGTGGCCCACGCAATGGGCTGGGAAATCGCCTTCCACCCGGGCGACGCCGCTTACCGGGTCGAGATCGTTCCGCGGCCGGCCCCGTAAAAGCCGCCGGATTTCACCGCGATTTCACCAGCCTCCCCTTACGCTGGCGGCTCCATCACTAGGAGCATCCAATGAAAACCATCCTGATCGCCCTGCTGGTTCTGTCCAGCGCCTGCGGCACCGCCTTCGCCCAGGTCAGCACCCTGGTCCACAAGGAAGAAAAGCGCCGCTACATCGTCTACACCCCGCCGTCCTACCATAGCGAACCGGACAAGGCGTATCCGGTCGTGTTCAACTTCCACGGCGGCGGCATGAGCATGGCCGAGCAGATGCTGTATACCGGCATGAACCGGGCCGCGGACCGCCACCGCTTCATCGTGGTCTACCCGCTCGGGCTCGGCGCCAAGCGGGACTGGAACGTCGGCTTCGGCATGCCCTATCTCGGCGGCAGCGACGACGTCGGCTTCACCGAAGCGCTGCTGGACAAGCTCGGGAAGGATTACCGCGTCGATGCCTCGCGCGTCTATGCGACCGGCCTGTCGCGCGGCGGCTTCTTCGCGCTGCGCCTGGCCGCCGAGCTGCCGCAGCTGTTCGCGGCGGTGGCCTCGGTGGGCGGGCCGACGCCGGAACCGGTGGTGCAGCACCATACCAAGCAGGGCAAGGTCGGCGTCATGCTGATCCACGGCACCGCCGACGAGGTGGTGGCCTACGACGGCAAGAACACCGGCTACCTGTCCGCCATGGACAGCCAGCGCTACTGGGTCAAGCGCAACGGCCTGGAAGGCGCGAAGGAAGAGACGCGCACCTTCGACGCCGACAGCGGCGACGGCACCGCGGTCAGCTACCTCGAGCAGGGCAACGCCGAGGTCCGGGTCGCCCTGGTGACGGTCAAGGACGGCGGCCACACCTGGCCGGGCGCCGATCCCTTCAACGTCGGCCTGCCGATCGGCAAGACCACGCGCGACGTCGATGCGAACGAGCTCATGTGGGAGTTCTTCAGCCGGCACCGCCGCTGAATCGGAAAACTGATGCTGCGCAAATAAAAATGTGGTCGGCCTTGCAAGCTGCCGGACCGGCCCCACCTGTCATAACAGGACGCGGCCAAAACGCGGCCGCAGGTAAGATGAAGCCGTAATGACTACAGGAGCAATCTATGCAAATCAACGTCAACACCGACCGCACCATCGAAAACCACCAGGGCCTGGACGAACACGTCGACACCGTGCTGCGCGCCGCCATCGGCCGCTTCGAGGACTACCTCACCGGCGTCGAAGTCCACCTCACCAACGAGAACCGCGAGAAGCATGCCGACGGCGGCAATGGCTGCACGATGGAAGCGCGCGTGCGCGGCTACCAGCCGGTCGTCGTGCACGACCATTCCGACGACCTGCGCCAGTCGATCAAGAACGCCAGCGGCAAGCTGGCGCGCGCCCTCGACAGCACCCTTGGCCGCCTGCAGGACAAGGACCGCCACGGCCATGCGGCGCCGGCGGTCGACGCGCTGGCCGACAAGCACCTGACCGATTCCTGATCGCCCCCGGCGTCAGCCCGCCGCACGCCCTGCTCCTGGACGTGCGGCGTTTCAGGACACCCCCTCCACCATCGCCCTCACCTCGCGCAGGTAGCGCAGGCCCGCCAGCGCGCGGCTGCCGTACCACGACATCATTTCTCCATCGACCAGGAAGACCGGGATGCCGAGCTGTTTCTCGAGCGCGTCCGCATGCGCTTCCGTGAAGCGGTAGGGCTCGGTCGACAGCAGGACCGCGTCGAGCTGCCCCACCAGCGCTTCCGACCACTCGAAACGCGGATAGCGCGCCTCGCCCAGGCCGGGAACGGTCCAGCCCAGCTCCGCCAGCATGGCCGCGATGTAGGTGCCCTGCGACACGCTCATCCACGGGTCCTGCCAGATGCAGTACAGGACCGTGCGCCGCGGCGCCGGCGGCAGGGCGCGCAGCGCCGCGTATTCCGCTTCGAAGGCGGCGCACCAGGCCTGCGCCTGCGCTTCCTTGCCGAAGATGCCGCCCATCAGCCGCGCCAGCGCCAGGTTGTCGCGCGGCGCCAGCGGATGCGTGACGACGATGTTCGGCACGAATTCCGCCAGCTTCTCCACCGTCGGCTTCTCGTTCTCGTCGATGTTCACCACCAGGTGGGTCGGCGCCAGGCGCCGGATCTTCTCGATGTTGACGTCCTTGGTTCCACCGATCTTCGGAATGGCCTCGACCACGGCGCGCGGATGGATGCAGAAGCCGGTGCGGCCGACCAGTTGCCCGGCCAGGCCGAGGTCGCACAGGAGTTCGGTAATCGACGGCACCAGGGACACGATGCGGGCGCTTGGTGCGGGAAGATGCTGGTGGCCGAGCGCGTCGACCAGGTGCGATGAATTCGTCATGGCCGCTATTGGACCACTGTTGTTTCTGAAACGCCAGTGTGCTGCCGCCAGTATCGATCGGTTATCATTCCCGGTTATCATTCCCACATGTAATGACGCTTTCCGCAAGAGAATCCCCTTGGACCAGATCGGCACCTTCGGTGCATCCCCCTACGCCCTGCGCGACCTTGAGCTGTTCCGCGGCGCCGACGACCCGGCGGTGACACAGGCGCTCGCCCCGTGCGCGGTGGTGCGGGTGGCGGCCGGCCGGCGGGTCGAGGACGGCTTGCGGGCGCGGCTCTACATCGTGCTGTCCGGCGCGCTCGACGTGGCGCCGGATGCGCACAGCGGCGACGACGGCGGAGCCGGGTCGAGCACCACCCGCGTCCTGCCCGGCGAAAGCGTGGGCGAGCAGGCGGTGCTGGACGACGCCGTCAACCTGGCCGCGATGACGGCGCTCGAGGAGTGCGAGCTGCTGGTGATCGAGCCCGAGCTGGTGTGGCAATTGATCGACCGCTCGAACGTGCTGGCCCGCAACCTGCTGCGCCTGCTGTCCTTCCGGGTACGGGCCGCCAATGCCCAGCTCAAGCGGCGCCAGAAGCTCGGCGAGTTCTACCGCCAGCTCTCGCTCAACGACGGCCTGACCGGCCTGTACAACCGCGCCTGGCTGAACGAGATGCTGCCCAAGCTGGCGGTGCGCGCGCGCCAGGACGGCAGCCCGCTGTCGATCGTCATGATCGACCTCGACCATTTCAAGCGCTTCAACGACACCCACGGCCATATCGCGGGCGACGCGGCGCTGTCCGCCGCCGCCGGCGTGATCCGCGATTCGCTGCGGCCCTCCGACTTTGCCGTGCGCTACGGTGGCGAAGAACTGATGGCGGTGCTGCCGGACACGCCCATCGGCCAGGCCGAGATGGTGGCCGAGCGCCTGGCCGAACGGCTGCGCACGGTCATGGTGTTCCCGGACATGCGGCTGCCGCTGCCGCACATTACCGGGTCCTTCGGGGTGGCCAGCCTGGCGCACGGCGGCGACGAGCAGGCGCTGATGGCGGCGGCCGATGCCGCGCTGTACCGGGCCAAGCAGGCGGGACGGGACCGGGTTAGCGTTTGATCAGACGGGGCGCCGGGACGGCTGACGCCGCGTCCATTCTGTGCCACCATGGCGCCTGCCCGCCCTCGACAGGGCGAAACCACAAGAATACATGAGCACGCATACCTTCCTCTGGCACGACTATGAAACCTTCGGCGCGACCCCGCGCCGCGACCGTCCCGCGCAGTTCGCGGCCATCCGCACCGACGCCGAACTGAACGAGATCGGCGACCCGATCATGCTGTACTGCCAGCCGGCGCCGGACTTCCTGCCCGACCCGCAATCCTGCCTGATCACCGGCATCACGCCGCAACACTGCCTGGAGCACGGCGTCCCCGAGCACGAATTCGCACGCCGGATCGAGGCCGCCTTCAGCGAGCCCAACACGATCGGCGTCGGCTACAACACGATCCGCTTCGACGACGAGGTGACGCGTTTCCTGTTCTGGCGCAACCTGATCGACCCGTACGGGCGCGAGTGGCAGAACGGCTGCGGCCGCTGGGACCTGCTGGACGTGGTGCGCATGACCCATGCGCTGCGCCCGGACGGCATCGAATGGCCGCGCCGCGAGGACGGCAAGCCGAGCTTCCGGCTGGAACACCTGACCGCCGCCAACGGCCTCGTCCACGACGCCGCGCACGACGCGCTGTCGGACGTGCGCGCGACCATCGCCCTGGCGCGGCTGATCCGCCAGAAGCAGCCGAAGCTGTTCGACTTCTGCCTGGAGCTGCGCCGCAAGGACCGCGTCGCGGCCGAGATGGGCCTGCACCTCGACCCGGGCCAGCGCCAGCCCTTCCTGCACGTGTCCGGCATGTTCCCGGTCGAGCACGGCTGCCTGGGCCTGGTCTATCCGCTCGCCCAGCACCCGACCAACAAGAACGAGATCCTGGTCTGGGACTGCCGCCATGATCCGTCCGAGCTGTTCGGGCTCGACGTCGAGACGATCCGCATGCGCATGTTCACGCGCAGCAGCGAACTGCCGGAAGGCGTGACGCGCCTGCCGATCAAGAGCGTGCACCTGAACAAGTCACCGATGCTGGTCGGGAACCTGAAGACCCTGCAGCCGGCCATGGCGGCGCGCTGGGACATCGACCTGGAACGCGGGCGCGCGCATGCGGCGCTGGCGGTGTCGGGCACGGCGGCCCGCGACATGGCCGCGATCTGGGCCGAGGTGTTCAGGAAGCCGGCCGCGATCGACCGGATGGACGTGGACGAAGACCTGTACGGCGGCTTCGTCGGCAACGGCGACCGGCGCAAGCTGGAATCGCTGCGCCACGAGTCCCCGAGCGCGCTGTCCGCCCTGCGCCCCTCCTTCGAGGACGAGCGCCTGTCCGAACTGTTCTTCCGCTACCGCGCGCGCAATTTCCCGCAGACCCTGTCGGAAGACGAGCGGGAGCTCTGGGAAGCGCACCGGGCGGCGCGCCTGTTCGAGGGCGCATCCGGGGCGCGCACGGTGGACCAGCTGTTCATGGAAATCGATGCGCTGTCGGAAAACGCGGACGAGCGGGCCGAGGAGATCCTGGGCGCGCTGTACGACTACGCGGAAGGGATTGCGCCGAACAGGTATTGACGGACCGGCGCTCTCCGGACCAGGGCGCCAGCTGGCGCAGCCCGTATTGCGCCGGCAGGCCGAAGGTCCAGCTCGCCGGCGTGATACCTAGCCAACGCTTCCAGGCTGCCTAGGTTTCGTACGGATACCCAACGCCAGTCTTGCCGCGTTGGCCTACCGGAGCGCGCCGACGTCCGCTTACCCCCGCCGCGCCGCGTTGATCGCGTCACGGGTTTCCTGCGCTACCCTGCGCGCCGCCGCCGCGAAATCCTCGCCCTCCTGCGGCGCCGCATACAGGATCGCACGCGAGGAATTGATCATCATCCCTGCGCCGCCCGCCGTGCGGCCCGCCTTCACGGTCGCCTCGACGTCCCCGCCTTGCGCGCCCACGCCGGGGATCAGCAGCGGCATCTCGCCCACCAGCTTGCGCACCTGCGCGATCTCTTCCGGGAAAGTCGCGCCGACGACCAGCGCCAGCTGGCCGTTGCGGTTCCACTTCTCCGCCACCAGCTGCGCCACGTGCTGGTACAGCGGGCGGCCGCCGACGTCCAGGAACTGCAGGTCCGAACCGCCCGCGTTCGAGGTGCGGCACAGTACGATCACACCGCGGTCGGCCCACTCCAGGTAGGGTTCGACCGAGTCGAAGCCCATGTAGGGGCTGACCGTCACCGCGTCGGCGCCGTAGCGCTCGAAGGCTTCGCGCGCGTACTGGTGGGCGGTGGCGCCGATGTCGCCGCGCTTGGCGTCGAGCACGATCGGGATGTGCGGATAGTTGCTGCGCAGATAGGCGCAGATCGCCTCCAGCTGGTCTTCGGCGCCGAGCGCGGCGAAGTAGGCGATCTGCGGCTTGAAGGCGCAGGCCAGGTCGGCGGTGGCGTCGATGATCGCCTTGCAGAACTGGACGATGGCGTCCGGCTGGCCTTGCAGGTGCGCCGGGAAGCGCGCCAGGTCAGGGTCGAGCCCCACGCAGAGGAGCGAATCGTTGCGGGTCCATGCCGCGGAAAGCTTGTCGATGAAAGTCACGTGGGGCCTCTTGTCAGTCGTATATTGCAAACCCAATATTGTACCCGCCGAGCCATCGGCCCGGTTTTCGCACCGCGACGATGCGACGGATTATCTTTACATACTGTATATTTTGACCATTCGACAACTTGCCATGGACAAAACGATCATGACATCTTCCCCCTTCTCGCTATTCTCGCGCTGGACCCGGGTCCTGGCCACCGCCCTCCTCGCCGGCTCGCTGCTGTCCGGCTGCGGCTACAACGAATTCCAGACCAAGGACGAAGCGACCAAGGCGGCCTGGGGCGAGGTAGTGAACCAGTACCAGCGCCGCGCCGACCTGATCCCGAACCTGGTGAACACCGTCAAGGGCTATGCCTCGCACGAGCGCGAAACCCTGGAAGCGGTCACGCGCGCCCGCGCCGCGGCGACGAGCTTCCAGATCACGCCGGAAGTGCTGAACGACCCGGCGGCTTTCAACAAGTTCCAGCAGGTGCAGGGAGAATTGTCCGGCGCCCTGTCGCGCCTGATGGCCGTGTCCGAAAAATATCCTGACCTGAAGGCGAACCAGAACTTCCGCGACCTGCAATCGCAGCTGGAAGGCACCGAGAACCGCATCACGGTCGCGCGCCAGCGCTACATCGCTTCGGTGCAGGACTACAACGTCACCGTGCGCAAGTTCCCGACCAACCTGACCGCCATGGTGTTCGGCTACGAGACCAAGCCGTCGTTCACGGTCGAGAACGAAAAGGCGATCTCGACCGCACCGACGGTCGATTTCGGCAAGTAAACGATGCGGGCGCTGACCGGAGGCTGCTTCATGCACAGGCGCTCCCCATCTTCCCTGCTCGGGTGGCTGGCGGGTGCGCTGGCGCTGCTGCTGGCGCTGGCGGCCAGCCCGGCCTTCGCCCAGCTCAAGCCCGTGCCGGCGCTGAGCGGCCGCGTCGTCGACGAGGCCGGCATGCTGGATGCGAGCCAGCGCGAGCGCCTGACGGCGGTGCTGGCCGACTACGAGGCGCGCACCGGGAGCCAGATCGCGGTCCTGCTGGTCAAATCGACGGAGCCGGAAGCGATCGAGCAGTACAGCATCCGCGTCACCGACGCCTGGAAGCTGGGCCGCAAGGGCGTCGACGACGGCGTGCTGCTGATGGTGGCGCGCGACAATCCGAGCGCCCTGCGCCGCCTGCGCATCGAGGCCGGACGCGGCGTGCAGGGCGTGCTCACCGACGCGCAATCGAAACGCATCCTGCAGGACGTGATCGCGCCGCACTTCCGGCAGAACCATTATTACGAAGGCCTGGTCGCCGGCGTCGGCGCCATCGCCACCTTGCTGAACCAGGAGAGCTTCCCGGCGCCCGCGCAGCAGCCGGCACCGCAGCGGCAGGTCGAGTCCGGTGGCGGCGGCTTCTCGCTGTTCGGCATCCTGGCGCTCGTCATCGGCTTCACCCTGCTGCGTTCGATGTTCCGTCCGCGCCGCAGCCGGCTGTCGCCGCACCACTGGGGCCGCGGCAATAGCGGCCTCGGCAATGTCGCGACCGGCATCATCCTCGGCAATATCCTCGGCAATATGAGCCGCGGCGGGGGCGGCGGTTTCAGCGGTGGAGGCGGCGGATGGGGCGGTGGCGGCTTTTCGGGCGGCGGCGGCAGCTTCGACGGCGGCGGCGCCTCGGGAGACTGGTAATGAGCTTGGGACAACGACTCAAACGCGCCTGGCGCCATGCCCGGAGCAGCGACGGCGACGCCAAACGCGCTTTCCCGGAAACGACCCTCGCCGCGATCAGCGAAGCGATCACGGCGGGCGAGCAGACCCACCGCGGCGAAGTCCGGCTGATCGTCGAGAAGGCCCTGCCCTTCGACGAGGCCTGGGACGGCGTCAGCAACCGCCAGCGCGCCCTGGCCCTGTTCGCCGACTATGGCGTGTGGGACACCGAAGACAATTGCGGCGTGCTCATCTACATCAACCTGGCCGAGCACAAGGTCGACATCGTCGCCGACCGCGGCATCGACCGCAAGATCGGCAAGGAAACCTGGCAGGCGGTGTGCCGCACGATGACGGAGGGTTTCCGCCAGGGCCAGTTCCATGACGCGACGCTGGCGGCGATCGAACAGGTCAATGCCCTGCTGCGCGAGCATTTCCCGGCCAATGGCGCGCGGCCCAACGAGTTGCCGGACAAGCCGCTGATGCTCTGAGGCGCCGGCGATGGCGCCGGTCGTCGTGCGCGCGGCGCGTTCGCTGGCACGACGCGGCACGCGATCAGGAAGCGACGCTGCCGGTGCCGCCGGCGCGCAGCCGGTACCAGGCGATGCCGATCAGTTCGTACACCGCGTACCAGGAGCGGCGCATCCCTTCCGCGCTCGGCACCCACGATTTCAGGCTCTGCGGCTGCTTACTGAAGAACATCGTCGGCGCGTCGACCACCTCGAGTCCGGAGCGCTCGAATGCGGCGTGACGTATTGCGGAACTGCTGTTCGGCGCGCTCGAATGCGGCGTGGGAGCGTTCCATGTGCATCGCATCGGTCACCAGCAGGACGCGCCTGACGCCGTCCGCACGCAGCAACCCGGCGCTGTAGGCCGCATTCTCGGCGGTATCGCGCGAGCGCGCCTCGATCCATTTCACCGGCACGCCGAAATCCTCGCGCAGGGCCACGGCCATCGCGTCGGCCAGCGCCTGGGTTTCCTGTTTCGGGCTGGCCTTGGCGCCGACGCCGCCGCTGACCAGGACGGGCAGGCCGGTGCGCCGCTGCAGGTGGGCGGCGTAGCGCAGGCGCGCCAGTGCGGT
>DAMCRY010000143.1:0-9120 GCA_032115075.1 Massilia sp. | reverse complement strand
GGACGCGGTCTCTTCGAGCGAACCGGCTTGCTGCTCGGTGCGCGCCGACAGGTCGAGGTTGCCGGCGGCGATTTCCTGCGAAGCGTTGACGATGGCCCCGGTGCCGGCGCGCCCCGCGCCGACGGTCTCGAGCAGGCTGTCGTTCATGGCCTTCAGCGCCTCCAGCAGCTTGCCCACCTCGTCGCTCGACCCGACCCGGATGTCGGCGGTCAGGTCGCCCGAGGCGACCCGGCGCGCCAGGTCGACGGCGTGCGCCAGCGGCCGCGTGATGCCGCGCGCGAGCAGCCACCCGAACAGCGCCGCGCTGAGCAGCGCGAACACGCCGACGCCGACCAGGACGCGGCGCCCGGACACCTGAAGCGCGTCGATCTCGGCATGCGCCTGGTCGAACACCCGGTCCTGGTGCGCCACCAGCCGTTCGATCGCAGCGACGGAGGCGCGCATCTGGGGCGCGACCTTGTCCTTGAAGAAGGCCTGCACCTCGGGGTGGTCGGCACCGAGCTCGGCCTTGCGCTGGAACCCTTCCTTGCTCAGGCTGTACCATGCCCCGTCTTGCGCCGCCGCGTCGTCCAGCAAGTCCTTGCTCGTTTCACCGTCGACCAGGGCCGCCAGTTCCTGCCTTGCCTTGGCCACGGCGGCGCGCGCGCTCTGGATGCGGGTGTCGTAATACGCATCGTCGCCCGGAACGGTGCTGCGCAGCTTGGCCACCAGGCGCACGCTGTTGGCGGCGGTGCCCTCCCGCCAGTCCTTGGCCAGCGAGGTCGTGCGGCTGGCCTGCGCCATGGCGGCCTCGGCTACATCGATGCGTTCGAGTTGCCACAGCATGCTGGCAAGCATGAGCGACATGAGGAAGATGATTGCGGCGAAAGCACCGCCCAGCCGGGTGCCGATAGTGAGGTCGTTGAATTTCATGGATCCAGATAAAAAGCATGCTTCGACGTTTTTATAGAATATTTATTCCAGAACTAGGGTCCTAGAATAAACGGCGGCGAGCACTCCTGGACGGCCGCGTTCGATATTTTGATGAGACTGTTGCGCATGAGAAACAAAATGTTGTCGAATTACCATCCCGTCCTCGTCCGGTGGCGCGCGTATCCCTTCCGCATGAAATGACGCCCTCGTATCGAACCGCCGCGCTTCGGTGGGAGAATGAAGCTCATGATGCTTTTCTCCCACTGAAAGAGGCCCATGAATACCTCACTCGTCTCCAGGATGGTCCGGTTCGGTCTGCTCACCCTCGCACTCGGTGCGTCGCAGACAGCCCTCGCGGGCAAACCCTATCAACACTTCGTCGTCGGCGACGGCAGCAACGTCGTCCTGCCCAAGCCGGCGCATCCGACGCTGGTCCTGATGGGCGGCGGGCCGGACGTCGACGCCGCGTTCAAGTGGATGATCCAGAAGGGCGGCGGCGGCAACTTCGTGGTGATCCGCGCCACCGGCACCGATGCCTACAACCCGTATATCTACGAGATGGGCGGCGTGCGCTCGGTCGAGACCCTGATCGTCCCGAGCCGCGATGCGGCAAGCGATCCCTTCGTGCTCGAGCGCATTCGCAACGCGGAAGCCGTGTTCATCGCGGGCGGCGACCAGAGCGACTACATGCGCTACTGGAAGGACACGCCGCTCGAGACCGCGCTGCAGGAGCTGGCGGGCCGCAACGTGCCGCTGGGCGGGACCAGCGCCGGCCTGGCCGTGCTCGGCCAGTTCATCTATACCGGCGAAAACCAGTCGGTCACCTCGCCCGAGGCCCTGGCCAACCCCTACAACAAGAACGTGACGCTGGGACGTGACTTCCTCGCCCTGCCGGCGATGGGCCGGGTGATCACGGATTCGCACCTGGACACGCGCGACCGGCTCGGCCGCCTGGTCGCCTTCCTGGGGCGCATCGTCAAGGACGGCTGGTCCGGGACGGCGCGCGGCATCGGCGTCGGCGTGGAGACGGCGCTGCTGGTCGAAAACGGCCAGGCCCGCCGCGTCGGCCTGGGCTCGGTCTACTTCATGCAGACCGTCGGCCTGCCCCAGGTCTGCGCGCCGAAGACGCCGCTGACCTACCGGAACGTCGGCGTGCAGCGCCTGTCCGGCGCCGGTACCTTCGACCTGAACAACTGGGCCGGCTACGGCTCCACCACCAACTATGCGATCTCCGCCGTCGAGGGCATGCTGAGTTCGACCCAGCCGGGCGGGGCCATCTACTGAGCTTCCGCATGGAGCTTCGCGGCGCAGGGCGGCGGGGGACGCCGCGGCGCGCGCCGCGTGGCCGCGGCTAGTCCCCCCTGACCACCTCCTTGAGCGTCACGAGGTCGAGCTTTCCCACGAAGGCGATCTGCGCCAACCCCGCGCGCGCGACGGCGGGGTCGTACTTCAGCACCTGGCAGGCACCGTCGGGAATGGTCGGCGCGGGCTGGCCGTCGACCTCGATGCGGCCGCGACCGTTCAGGAAGCAGGCCCGCAAGGCATTGTGGCCGTGGCGGCGAATCTCGCGCAGGTCGTAGCGGTAGGTGGGAATTTGCCGTTGGAGGGAAGCGACTTCCTCGAGCGCCTTTGCGAAGCCGGCATACGGCAGCGTTTGCGTCGGCGGAATCCGGACTTTCCACGCGACGCTCATCTTGCCCTTCTGGGTCTGGGTGTTGAACATGATGGTGCCCAGTTCCAGGAAGCCCAGCTTCACTTCCGGCAGCAGGAAATAGCCGCCGCGATGGACCGGAACGACCTGGTCGAGCTCGTTGCCGACGACCGCGACCGCCCAGGACTCCGGCGCGAACAGGTCCTTCTCCAATTCGCTCTTGGCGACGAAATGGACACGGCCCAGCAGGTCGATCGCGCGCGGCTCCGGCGGAAGGAGCGACTGGAGATAGGTCTGGATACTGAAGAAGGGCTTGTAGGGAAGGTCGCCCAGGTTGATCTTGCGATGGATCCTGACCGGGGCCTGCTGTTCCAATTGCAGGCCGGCGGTCCCTGCCTCTTCCAGGCCGGAAGGCGCTGGTTGCGCGGCAGACGTGGCGGCCGAAGCGCAGGCGAGTACGGCAAGTGCCAGCACGCCTGCCTTTGATCTGATGGGCGCATCGAATGGCCTGTCCATTTCTTTGCTCTCCTTCTTCTTATTGATCCTTATTTTTATTCGTCACCTGGCCATTACCGCCACGGCCGCGATGCCGCGCGCCGGGATGATAGCCGAAGAACAGCGACAAATGTTTCGACAAACTGTAATGCGGGCTGCGCGCAGCGTCAGGATGTTCAGCGGGCCATCTGCGGATGCTTATCGAGCACGTAGTCGACCTCGCGGCCATCGCCTTGCATCCTGCTCCAGCCCAGCGCCGCGTAGAAGCGGTCCGCCCTGGTGCCCGGTGTCGTGCCGAGCCTGACGCGGCCGTGGCCGAGCTCGAACAGCCACGTCACCGCAAGCGCGAGCAGGGCCTTGCCCAATCCACGTCCCTCGTGCCTCGGATTGACGAACAGCGCCCAGATCGAGGCGTCCCTCCTGTCGGCATAGCTGAAGCCGGCTATCTCGCCGTCGATCTCGGCCACCCATCCGCGCCCGTCACGGTCGAGATAGTCCTCGTACATCTGCAGGGTCACGCGGGCCGGGTCGGACAGCACGTTCTCGTGGACGGACAGCCTGATCGCGGACATCGCCGGAATATCCGCACTGCACGCCCGGCGCAGGCGCACTTGTCCGTCCATGCCGGCGGGCTTACTCATAACGCAGGCAGTCCACCGGCAGCAGGCGCGACGCCCGGCGCGCCGGATAGAAGCCGAAGAACACGCCCACCGCCGTCGCGAAGCCGCAGGCCACCAGCACCCCCTGGAAAGTCAGGTAGACGTCGAACTTGCCGGTCGCCGTGATCGCCGCCGCGCCGCCCATCGCGATCGCCACGCCCACCAGGCCGCCGGCCACGCAGATCACCACCGACTCGGCCAGGAACTGCAGCAGCACCGCGCGCGGGCGCGCGCCGATCGCCATGCGGATGCCGATCTCGCGCGTCCTTTCGGTGACCGACACCAGCATGATGTTCATGATGCCGATGCCGCCCACCAGCAGCGAGATCGCGCCGATCAGTCCGAGCAGCAGGGCCACGCCGGCGCTGATCTTGTTGGCGGTTTCCGCGAACGAGGCGATGTTCTGCACCTTGAAGTCGTCCGGACTGTCGAGACGGATGCGGTGGCGCGCGCGCAGCGTTTCCTTGATGTCCTCGACGGCGTCGTTCAGGGCCATGTCGGGCCGGCCCTGCGCCGCGATGTAGTGCACGTTCTGGGGGAAGGGCGAGCGGATCAGGTTGGCGCTGGCCGCCGTGATCGGCACCAGCACCAGTTCCGCGATGTCGGAACCGTCGATCTGCTTGCCCTCGCCGGCCAGCACGCCGATCACCTGGAAGGCCACGTTCTCGATGCGGATGTAGCGGCCCAGCGGGTCGGTCTTGTAGAAGAACTGGTCGGCCACCTTCTGCCCGATCACGACCATGCGGCTTGATGCGCGCACGTCGGCCTCGCTGAACAGGTTGCCCTGGTCGAGCTTCCAGTTGCGGATCTTGAACATCGCCGGCGTCACGCCGTGCACCTGGCTGTTCGCGCTCTCGTTGCCGGCGGTGAGCTTGAAGCTGCCCTGCAGCGCCGGCGCCGCGCCGGTCAGGCTGGGCAGGTCGTTGAGCGCCGCCGCGTCCTGGACCGACAGCGAGGGCACGATGCCGGCGCGGGCGCGCTGCGCGGTGGTGCGGTCGCCGCCGGGGAAGACGTACAGCATGTTGGTGCCGAGCTGCTGCAGCTCCTTGCTGATGAAACGCTGCATGCTGTCGCCGATCGCCAGCAGCAGGACCACCGAGGCGATGCCGATGACGATGCCCAGCATGGTCAGCGCCGTGCGCAGGCGGTTGGCCGCCATCGAGCGGAACGATTCGATCAGTACCTGGATGAGGTTCATGCCGGCACCTCGATGTGGCTGGCGTTCAGCTGGCGCAGGCCTTCGGCCGCCGGCCCGTCGTAGAGCACGCGGCCGTCCTTCAGGCGCACCAGGCGCCGGCTGTAGGCGGCGACGTCGGCTTCGTGGGTGACCAGCACGATGGTGATGCCGCGCTCCCGGTTCAGTTCGCGGAAGCTGTTCATGATGTCGTCGCTGGTCTGGGTGTCGAGGTTGCCGGTCGGTTCGTCGGCAAGCAGCAACGGCGGGTCGGTGGCCAGGGCGCGGGCGATCGCCACGCGCTGCTGCTGGCCGCCGGAGAGCTGGCTGGGGGTACGCTTGGCCAGGCCGGCCAGGCCGACCCGTTCCAGTTCCTGCAGGGCGCGCGCATGCGCCTTGCCGCGGCTCGAGCCGGCATAGATCAGCGGCAGCGCCACGTTCTCGGCCACGCTCATGCGCTTGATCAGGTTAAAGCTCTGGAACACGAAGCCGATGCTGCGGTTGCGGATGTCGGCCAGCTGGGCGCGCGACAGCGACAGGGTGTCGACGCCGTCGAGCAGGTAGGTGCCGCCCGTCGCCTGGTCGAGGCAGCCGAGGATGTTCATCAGGGTCGACTTGCCCGAGCCGGACTGGCCCATGATGGAGACGAAGTCGCCGCGCGCCACCTGCAGGTCGATCCCGTGCAGGACACGGGTCTCGACGCTGCCGCTGGTATAGGTCTTGGTGACGCCGCGGATGTCGATCAGCGAGGTAGTCATCAATCTTCTTTCGGCTCCGCCAGCGTGCGCGTGACGACCCTGTCGCCGGCCTTCAGGCCGCCCGACACCACTTCGGTATAGCGGAAGTTCGACAGGCCGACACGGATGTCGACGGGCTGCGGCTGGTTCATGGCGTCCAGGCGGTAGACCTTGAACATGCGCGCGCTCTCGGCGGCGGAGCGGAAGGCGATGTCGTCGTCCGGCGCCGGGGCCGGGGCCGGATTCAATGCAACCTGCCGCACCTTGCCCGCTTCCTTGTCCTGCTCCCTTTCCTTCTTGCGCTGCTTTTCCAGTTCTTCCTCCGGCAGCTGGAAGCGCAGGGCGGTGGTCGGGATGCGTAACACCTTGTCGCGCTTGTCCACGACCAGGCGCACCTGGGCCGTCATGCCGGGCTTGAGCATCTCGTCCCGGTTGTCGACGTCGAGCACGACGTTGTAGGTGACGACGTTCTGGACCACGTTGGCGGCCAGGCGGAACTGGCGCATGGTGGCGTGGAACTCGCGGTCCGGGTAGGCGTCGACCACGAAGCGGGCCGGCAGGCCGTCCTTCAGGGCGCCGACGTCGGCTTCCGATACGCTGGTGTCGATCTGCATCTTGGTCAGGTCGCGCGCGATCTGGAACAGGTTCGGGGTGTTGAACGAGGCCGCCACGGTCTGGCCCAGGTCGATGGTGCGCTTGATGATCACGCCGTCGATCGGCGAGCGGATCACGCTGTTGTTCAGGTCCGCCCGGGCGCGGTCGAGCTGGGCCTGGGCCAGCTGGACGTTGGCACGCGCCACGTCCATCTCGCGGCGCGACTGGTCGAGGGCGGTGGAGGAGACGAAGTTCTGCGCCACCAGCTGCTGGTTGCGGTTGTAGTTGGCTTCGCCCAGCTTCAGGTTGGCGATGGCGGACGCGCGGCTGGCCTCGGCCTGGCGGATCTGGGCGTTGAAGATGGTGGGGTCGAGCTTGAGCAGCACCTGGCCCTTGGTGACGCGGTCGTTGAAGTCGGCGTTCAGCTCCACCACGGTGCCGGAAACCTGGGAGCCGACGTTCACCAGCGCCACCGGGTTGATGGTGCCGGTCGCCGTGACGGTCTGGTTGATGGCGCCGACGTCGACCTGCGCGGTACGGTACTTCGAGGGCGGCACCGCCGGCTCGCCCTTCGGCGCCAGCCAGGCGGCGGCCGCGCCGCCGGCCACGATCACCGCGGCCGCGATAGCCACGCGCTTTTTCGTGAAGAGTTTCATCGTTCGTGTCTAGAATTGTATTAAGTGAGCCTGGAAAGGCTCAGTGTGCTGCCCGGATGGCGGCTTGGCAATGCGCAGTGCATCGACTTGCGCCTTGATGCGACGAAGCGTCGTTTTCGGGGAATGGACGGCGCGATCCGCTAGAATGACGCCTTCCCTTTTCTCTTTTTACTTTCACTCCCAGAGTATCATGACCCAGGACGAACTCAAGCAAGCCGTGGCCCGCGCCGCCATCGATTACGTGGTGGACGGCGAGATCATCGGCGTCGGCACCGGCTCGACGGCCAACTTCTTCATCGACGAGCTGGCCAAGATCAAGGACCGCATCAAGGGCACCGTCGCCTCGTCGGAAGCCACCGCGGCGCGCCTGCGCGGCCACGGCATCCCGGTGTTCGACCTCAACGACGTGACCTCGATGGCGGTCTACATCGACGGCGCCGACGAGATCACCAATACGGGCGCGATGATCAAGGGCGGCGGCGCCGCGCTCACCCGCGAGAAGATCGTGGCCTCGGTCTCCAAGAAATTCGTCTGCATCGCGGACGGTTCCAAGCTGGTCGACACCCTCGGAAAATTCCCGCTGCCGGTCGAAGTGATCCCGATGGCGCGCGCCTCGGTGATGCGCCAGCTGGCGGCGCTGGGCGGCCAGCCGCGCCTGCGTACCAAAGCCGGCAGCGATGATGCCTTCCTCACCGACAACGGCGGCGAGATCATCGACGTGGTCGGCCTGTCGATCACCGACCCGGTGGCGCTGGAAGAGAAAATCAACCAGATCGTCGGCGTGATCGCCGTCGGCCTGTTCGCCAAGGCCGGCGCCGACGTCTGCCTGCTGGGCACCTCGGAAGGCGTCAAGACCCTGGCTTTCTGAGTGGAGAAGGCACGATGAAGCGCGCGCTGGTGATCATGGCCGCCGTCCTGCTGGGCGGCTGTTCGCTGTTCAAGGGCAAGCCGGAACCGGCGCGCCGGCCTGTCGCAGCCGTGCAGCCGGCTGCGCCGGGCCTGCAGGACCCGAATGGCACGCCGATCGAGCGCGTGCCTTTCCGTACCGGCGTGTCTTCCGCCACCGTCGAGAAGATGGCGAAGGAGCGGGGCTGCACCGGCGGCGAGGGCGCCGGCCTGGTGACCGAGGCCGGCCCGGTCGAGGTGTACCGGATGCGCTGCGAGGAAGGACCCATGCGCGGCAAGGTCTTCACGGCGCGCTGCGAGCTGCGCCAGTGCGCGAAGATGTAGCGCACCGGCCGGCGTTCACTCCAGTCTCAGGGCGGCCGCGATGTCTTCCCACGCCACCGCCTTGAAGTTCTGCGGCCCGTCGGGCATGCGCTTGAACCCATCCTGCACCACCAGCATCCCGCGTCCGTAAGGCCCGCCCAGGTTGGCCGAGGTCACCTCCAGCCCATCGGTCTCCGAGGCGCCGTCGATCCCGGCCGCCGCATCCGTCCCGATCCGGAATGCGCCATGCACCTTGAACGGCGCCTTCGCATCCAGCACCACATAGCTGTTGTTCCCCTGGCTCGAGACCACGAGATAGCTCTTGCCGGCGCCATGGTAGATGCCCATGCCCTCGACGTCCGCATGCAGCAGCGGTCCGAGCGGCATCGCCATCTCGAGCCTGGCCGGCTGGTCGGCGCGCGCCGACGTCACCCACACGCCGCGGCGTTCCTCGCCCACGAACAGCAGGCCGCTGCGGTCGTCCGCGACGCAGCCTTCCGGCTGGGACGCCAGCTTGAAGGTGCGCGCCAGCTTCGCGCCGAAACGGCCGCCCTCGCGGGTGATCCGGTAGTGCTCGTAACGGCCATCCTTGTCGTTGACGAAGGCGTCCATGCCGCCCTCGGCGGTGCGGTAGACGCAGGTGCCGTAGATGTCACCCAGGCCGGTCGGCAGGCGCGCCGCCTCGCTCAGTTCACCTTTCGCGTCGATGGTGAACAACACCATCGCGTTCTCGTCGCGCTGGGTGGCCAGGGCCAGGTCGAAGCGCTCCGCGCCGAAGCGGATGTCCTGGCGCAGGTCGACGTTGTTCAGGCGGCCGGATTCGAGCAGCTGGATCTGGCGTCCCTGCAGGTCGTAGACCAGCAATCCCTGCTTCTTGTTGGTGCCGAAGATGCGCGAGCCGGCGGGATCGGTCGGGTGGACCCAGATCGCCGGATCGTCGGCGGCGTCGCCGGCGCGCGCCACGGGTTCGGTCTGCATGCGCGGCAGCACGATCGGCAGCGCGGCGGCGGGCGCCGTGCCCGCCTTCCAGCCG
>DAMCRY010000142.1:0-9259 GCA_032115075.1 Massilia sp. | reverse complement strand
CCTTCGACGGTGACCACCACCGACTTGCCGTCGACGGCGGCGGCGTAGCCCAGCGGGCGCGCCAGGTTCAGCACCAGGCGGGTGCGCTCGCCGGCCTGCACCACGTTCAGGCTGCGCACGTCGCCCAGGTTGATGTCCTGGGCCGACTTGCCGGTGGCGTTGCTGGTGGCGCCGAAGTCGAGCGCGATGCGCGCCGGATTGGTGATCGAGAAGCCGATCGGCGCCTTGGCCGGGGCGTCGCGCATGCCGATGTTCAGCACCACGTTGGGGCCCTGCTGGGTGGCCGTGATCGACTCGATCGCATTGGTCTGCGCCTGCGCGCCGCCTGCGACCAGCGCCAGCAGCACCGGCAGCAGCTTCGGCAAAAGCGCCGCGCAACGCGCCAGCCAGGCCGGCGCGGTGATGCGCATGTCTATGGTTTGGGTCATTTCCCGCTCTCCTTGCTTTCCGCCAGCTCGATCGTCGCCTTGCGCTCGACCCAGTCGCCGGTGGCGTCCTGCACTACTTCCCTGATGTCGATCGCGCCTTCGCTGATGCGCGTGACCATCCCGTGGTTCTGGCCGATGCGCTGGCCGGTCCTGACCTGGAAGATCGACGTGTCGATCTGCAGCAGCGCGTAGCTGGCGCCGCCCTTTTGCAGCGTGCCCACCATCCGCATGGTGTCGAGCGGGTAGTTCTCGAGCACCTCGCGCGGGCGGCTGGCGTCCGGCGCCAGCGGATTCGCGGTGGCGGCCGCCACCCGTGCCATTTCGTTCAGCAGCTTGGCGTCGCTGAAGGGTTCGACCGCGGCGCCCGGATCGTAGGCGTAGGGAACGAATTCCTTCGGTTCCGGCAGCGGCTTGACGGCCGGCTGGGTCTCGCGCTGGACCTGCTCCATCCAGTCGCGCACTTCCCTGACGTCGCCGTCGCCGCAGCCCGCGAGGAGCAGTGGCGCGCAGGCGCACAGCAGTCGCAGCGTCGCCTGCCTCATGATGCGGCCCCTCTCTTCTTCATCTTTTCTTCGCGCGCCTTTTTCTTCTGGGCCGCGATCTCTTCCGGATCGAGGTAGCGGAAGGTCTTGGCCACCGCTTCCAGCTGCAGGCTGCCCTCTTTCGCGTTCAGGACCATGTTGTTGAGCGTGACGATGCGCGGCAGGTTGGCCATGTCGGCGGCGAAGGCGCCGACATCGTTGTACTTGCCGGTGACCTTGATGTCGATCGGCAGCTCGGCGTAGTAGTCGCGCACGACTTCCGCGCCCGGCTTGAACAGTTCGAACTGCAGGCCGCGGCCGACGCCGGCCTGGTTGATGTCGGACAGCAGGTCGGCCATCTCGGACTTGCTCGGCAACTGCTTCTCGAGGCGCACCACGTACTGGTCGACCTGGGCCTTCTGGGCCTTCAGGGCATCGAGGTTGATGGCCTGCGCCATCTTGATGCGGTATTCGTCGCGCAGCCGCTGCTCTTCGGCGGCGCCCTGCTCCTGGGTCTCGAACTGGCCGCTCCAGTAGGAGAAATAGCCGAGGACGGTCACGGCCGCCATCACGCCGATGGCACACAGCAGGCGCGGGGCGAGCGGCCACTGGCCGGGCTGGCGGCCCTGCAGGTCCTGGAATTGCGCGGCGAGCTGGGCGCCGAGGTCCTTGAGGTCGATGTTCTTCATGGGTCAGCCTGCCTTGCGGCCCGATTGTCCGACCAGGGGCAGGCCCCTCGCGCCGGCTTTCAAGGCGGCGGCGTCCTCCTGCTCGCGCGGGCGCTTGATCGCCACGTCCATCTGGAACTCGACCACCTTGCGCCCGGTCTTGCTCTGGCCCAGGGTGGCGATCTTCACTTCGGTGAGGTTGGGGCGCTCCAGCCAGGTCGAGCTGCCGGACACGTTGCGCAGCAGTTCGGCCACGCGTTCCTGCGACTGCGCATAGCCGTTCAGGGTGACCAGCTGGCCGTTCTGGCGGAACGATTTCAGGTACACGCCCTCCGGGGTCTGGCGCACCAGTTCGTCGAGCAGGTAGACCGGCTGGTTGCGGTCGCCCTGCAGGTCCTCGACCGCCTGCTGGCGCGCCTTCAGGGCCTCGATTTCTTCTTTCAATGTCTTGATGTCGGCGATCTTCTTGTCCAGCTCCGCGCTGGCGGTCTTGAGCACCAGGTTGCGCTCGTCCTGGACCGCGATGCGGCTCGCGTTCCAGGCGCCGACCAGCAGCACCACCGCGGCGCCGGCGACGCCGCCCAGCGCCATCAGGGCCACGAAGGCCGCCTGCTTCTGCTTGCGTTTGGCTTCGCGGTGGGGAAGGAGGTTAATGCGGATCATCAGCCGAACCTCCGCAGGGCCAGGCCGCAGGCCACCAGGTAGGCCGAGCCTTCCTGGCGCAGCTGCTGTTCGCGCACCAGCGGGCCGTGGCTCATGCCCTCGAAGGGCGCCACGATGCTGGTCGGGATGCGGGTGCGGCCGCCGATCAGGTCGAGCAGGCCGGGCAGCGCGGCGCAGCCGCCGGCCAGGTACAGCCGGTCGATCCGGGTATAGGGCGTGGAGGTGAAGAAGAACTGGATGGCGCGCGTGACTTCCAGCACGGCGCTTTCCAGGAAGGGCGCCAACAGGTCGGCGCGGTAGTTCTCCGGCAGCTCGTTCGCCCGCTTGCGGGTCTCCGCTTCCTCGTACGACAGGCCATAGGCGCGCACGATGTCCTGGGTCAGCGTGTTGCCGCCGAAGGGCTGCTCGCGCTCGTAGATGGTCTCGCCGTCCAGCATCACCGACACGTGCGTGGCCTGGGTGCCGATCTGGAACAGCGCGATGATCTGGTCCGGCCGGGCGCCGGCCACACGGTCCAGCGCGGCGCGCGCGGCATACGATTCGATGTCCATCACGGTGGCGGTGAGGCCGGCCGCTTCGGCGATCGCCACGCGGTCCTCGACCTTCTCGCGGCGCGCCGCGGCCAGCATGACTTCCATGTCCTCGGCGGAGTTCGGGGCCTGGCCGATCACGTCGAAATCGAGGCTGACCTCGTCCAGCGCGAACGGGATGTACTGGCTGGCTTCGGATTCGACCTGCACTTCCAGCTGGTCTTCGGACAGGCCGGCCGGAAGAATGATCTTCTTGGTGATGACGGCCGCCGGGGGCATGCCGAGCGCCACGTGGCGGGCGCGGGTGCCGCTCTTCTTCCAGACGCGGCGCACGGCCTCGGACACCTGGTCGATGTTCTCGATGTTGCCGTCCACGACCGCGCCGCGCGGCAGCGGTTCGGCCGCATAGCGCTCCAGGCGCATCTCGCCCTTGCCGGCGTCGGCCAGCTCGACCAGGCGGACGCCGGACGTGCTGATGTCGAGCCCGGCCAATGGCGGACTGGACTTTCCGAACAAGGAACCTAGACTGATCACGGACGTACTCCCTGGCTGCCCTTCCCGCTCGGCGCGGGATTTGATGTTGAACGCCCGCGTGGGGAATTTTTCTCTGATAAAACAAATACGTGGTGCACATATATGAGGCACCGCGTTAGATCGTAGCGAAAAGGATGCACCCAGACAAGATATTTCTAGGTGGGAACATGCCTTTCCGGCGCGTGCGCGCCACACTCTGGCGCGGGGTGTTATCAGGGCTGCCACGACCGTTTCCAGCTTGATATTGCCGGGCTTGCTTTCCCTTAAGACTGTGCTCAGCCGCGCGTGTATCGGGTGCGAAAGGTGTGACTTATAATGGACTGCTCATTGAAGCGAAATTTATTCAGCGAAAGCCAGCATGAAAGAGAAGCAAGCGTCGGGCAAGGGAGCGCCCGCATCCTCCAAGTACAGTCCAAAACGCCTGGTCCTGATGGCCATCGGCGCCATCGTCGGCCTCGCCGCGATCGGCGTGCTGGTGCTCGTGTTCGCGCTCGCGATGGCCTACCCGAACCTGCCCGCGCTCGACACCATCACCGACTACCGGCCCAAGATGCCGCTGCGGATCTTCACCGCCGATAACGTCCTGATCGGCGAGTTCGGCGAGGAGCGCCGCACCCTGGTGCACTTCAAGGACATCCCGGACGTGATGAAGAAGGCCGTGCTCTCGATCGAAGACGACCGCTTCTACCAGCACAGCGGCATCGATTACTTCGGCATCCTGCGCGCCGCGTTCAAGAACGCCACCGGCGGCTCCCGCCAGGGCGCCTCGACCATCACCCAGCAGGTCGCGCGCAACTTCTTCCTGTCGTCGGAACAGACCTTCAAGCGCAAGGCCTACGAAGCGCTGCTGGCCTGGAAGATCGAGAAGAACCTGAGCAAGGACCAGATCCTCGAGCTCTACATGAACCAGATCTACCTGGGCCAGCGCGCCTTCGGCTTCCAGTCGGCGGCCCAGATCTACTTCGGCAAGGACCTGCGCGACATCACCGTGGCCGAAGCGGCCATGCTGGCCGGCCTGCCGAAGGCGCCATCCGCTTACAACCCGGTCGTCAACCCGACCCGTGCGAAGACGCGCCAGCAGTACATCCTGCAGCGCATGCACGACCTCGGCTACATCACCGACGCCCAGTACAAGCAGGCGAAGGAAGAGCCGCTGAAGATCAAGACCGACAGCACCGCCTTCGGCGTGCACGCCGAATACGTGGCCGAGATGGCGCGCCAGCTGGTCTACGAGCAGTTCAAGGAAGACACTTACACGCGCGGCCTGAACGTGTTCACCACCATCACCAAGGCCGACCAGGACGCGGCCTACCTGGCGGTGCGTCGCGGCGTGATGGAGTACGAGCGCCGCCATCCCTACCGCGGTCCGGAATCGTATATCGACATCCCGAGCGACAAGACCGAAGCCGACGAAGCCATCGAGGCCGAGCTGGCCGAGCACCCGGACAGCGACAATATCGTGGCCGCCATCGTGCTGCAGGCCTCGCCGACCCAGGTGACCGCCACCATTGCCTCGGGCGAGACCATCAAGATGAGCGGTCCGGGCCTGTCCTTCGCCAGGGCCTGGCTGTCCGAGAAGGCCGCGCCGAACCGCCGCATCCGCCGCGGCGCCGTGATCCGCGTGATGCAGGACGACGAATCGAAGTGGGTCATCACGCAAATGCCGGAAGTGGAGTCGGCCTTCGTTGCCGCCAGCACCGAGGACGGCGCGATCCGCGCGCTGGTAGGCGGCTTCGACTTCAACCGCAACAAGTTCAACCACGTGACGCAGGCCTGGCGCCAGCCGGGTTCCTCGTTCAAGCCCTTCATCTACTCGGCCTCGCTGGAGCGTGGCCTGTCGCCGGCGACCATCGTCAACGACGCCCCGATCTCCTTCGACGCCGGCCAGACCGGTGGCCAGGCCTGGGAGCCGAAGAACTACGACAACCGCTACGAAGGCCCGATGACGATGCGGCGCGGCCTGACGCAGTCGAAGAACATGGTCTCGATCCGCATCCTGAACAAGATCGGCGCGCGCTACGGCCAGGAATTCGCGACCCGCTTCGGCTTCGACGCCGAGCGCAACCCGGCCTACCTGACCCTGGCCCTCGGCGCCGGCTCGACCACGCCGCTGCAGATGGCCGGCGCCTACGCGGTGTTCGCCAACGGCGGCTACCGCGTCAGCCCCTACCTGATCTCGAAGGTGACCGACAGCGACGGCAAGGTGCTGTCGGAAGCGCGCCCGGAACGCGCCGGCATCGAAGCCAACCGCGTGATCGACGCGCGCAACGCCTTCCTGATGGACAGTATGTTGCGCGACGTGGTCCGCCACGGCACCGCGAACAAGGCGATGGCGCTCAAGCGCACCGACCTGGCTGGCAAGACCGGCACCACCAACGACTCGGTCGACGCCTGGTTCGCCGGCTACCACCCGAAGCTGGTGGGCATCGCCTGGATCGGCTACGACCAGCCGAAGAACCTCGGCAACCGCGAGACCGGCGGTGGCCTGGCACTGCCGATCTGGATCGGCTACATGGGCAAGGCGCTCAAGGGCGAGCCGACGGTGGAACGCGACGTGCCGCCGGGGCTGCTGATGGCCAACGGCGAGTACTACTATGCCGAGACGCCGCCGGGCACCGGGGTGGCGACCCTCGACGTCGGGCCGCCGCCGGCGCCCAGCGAGCAGAAGCAGCGCGACGCGGTCAGGAACGAACTGTTCTGATCGTCGACCGGCCGGCAAACGGCCATGAGGTCACCGCCTGTGCGGCAGGGACGACATCCGGCATGCCCCCGCACAGGTGACCGCGCTACTGCGCTATGAGCCGGGATGCAGGATCACCTTGGTCCAGCCGTGCTCGCGCCCGTCGAAGTGCTTGTAGGCGTCCGGCGCCTGGTCCAGTTTCAGCTCGTGGGACACGATGAACGAGGGTTTGGCGCGGCCGGCGTGGATCAGGTCGCGCAGTTGCCGGTTGTAGGCCTTGACGGGGCACTGGCCGGTGGCGACGCGCTGCCCCTTGAACCAGAGCATGCCCCAGTCGAGGGCGATCTTCCCTTCTTTCTCCAGCGCGTCCGGGCCGTTCGGGTCCTGCGGCACGAACACGCCGACCACCCCGATCCCGCCGGTGAACTTGACCGAGTTGACCAGGTTGTTCATGGTGAGGTTGGGACGCTCCTGGCGGTGATGGTGATGGTCGTGGCACTGGTAGCCGACGCATTCGCAGCCAGCGTCCGCGCCCCGCCCGTGGGTCAGGTCCATGACCCGCTGCACCGGGTCCTCTTTCGAATAATCGATCGCGATCGCGCCGATCGATTCGGCCAGCTTGAGCCGGTCGGAATGGCAGTCGACCACCATCACGCTGCAGGCCCCCTTGATCATCGCCGAGTGCGCGGCCATCAGGCCCACCGGCCCGGCGCCGTAGATGACCACCGCGTCCCCGGGCTTCATGCCGGCCAGTTCGGTCGCATGCCAGCCGGTGGGGAAGATGTCGGCCAACATCACGTAGTCGGACTGCTTCTCCTCCGCGTCCGGCGGCAGCTTCAGGCACATGAAGTCCGCCCAGGGCACGCGCAGGAATTCGGCCTGGCCGCCCTGCCAGGGGCCCATGTCGGCAAAGCCGAAGGCGCCACCGGCCATGCCCGGCTGGTTCGCATTCAGGCAGTAGTTGGTCAGGCCGCGCTCGCAGTTCTTGCAGTGGCCGCAGCTGACGTTGAAAGGCATGCACACCCAGTCGCCGGGCTTGAGCCGTTCGACCGCCGGACCGACTTCCACGACCACGCCGAGGTTCTCGTGGCCGAAGACGCTGCCCTGCTCGAAATCGGTCCGGCCCTCGTACATGTGCAGGTCGGAGCCGCAGATATTGGTGCTGGTAATCCTGACGATGGCATCCGTCGGACGTTCGATCTTGGGATCCGGCACGTCTTCGACGGCGACCTGGTTGGGGCCGCGATAGACAACAGCTTTCATATTCTGCTCCTGTGATCCACCAGGATAAAAACCTGCCCCGCATGACAGCACAAGGCGCCTCGTCCCGGCAGTTGTTGATGAAGCCGCGGGATGTCCCCGCTGGCACGTCTACAACCGCGGGAGCGTCGACCCGCCGCGGGAGTATCCATCCACAGTGATCGCAAGGCGCCCGATAACAAGGGGCCCTCGTACATTATTTTTTTCCATCGGTCTGCCCATGCGGATAGCTTGTACGACGTCTCTTTCCGCGAAATACAGGAAGGTGCGGCGCGCATACAACGCGTCGGCTCGCAGCCCACTGGCCGGCATGTGCGCCTACAAATACATCGTATCGACCGTGCCAGAATGCGCATTCACGCAGTCGATGCTGTCCTTTTTGGAAAGGAAGAGTCATGCGAATCACACCCATGTTTCTCGCACTCGTCTTTGCAGGAGCAGGCTTGTCCTCGGGCTCGGCGCCGGCACAAACGCAGGCGGCACAGGCCGCACCTGCGGCGCAACCGGAACATCGTCGGGCCGAAGCGGTGCTGCAGCAGACGGCCCAGTTCGAACACCAGGTCACCGGCGTGACCGTCAGCGAACGGGGGCGCATCTTCGTCAACTTCCCGCGCTGGACGGAGGACTCGCCCGTATCGGTCGCCGAAGTCATGAAGGACGGCAGCCTGCGTCCTTACCCCAACGAGCAATGGAACGCCTGGCGCAACGTACGGCGCGACGAGCTCGATCCCTCGGACCAGTGGGTCTGCGTGCAGAGCGTGGTTGCCGACGGCCGCGGCAGCGTCTGGGTGGTCGACCCCGCCGCCCCCGCCGTGGACGGCATCGTGCCCGGCGGGCCGAAGCTGGCGCGCATCGACCTCGCCACCGACCGCGTGGCCCGGGTGATCCGCTTCGGCCAGGATGTCGCGATCCCCGGCTCCTACCTGAACGACGTGCGCTTCTCGAAGGACGGCAGATTTGCCTTCCTGACCGATGCCGGCCAGCGCGGCGCGCTGGTGGTGGTCGAGCTCTCCGCTGGCCGCGCGCGCCGGGTGCTGGACGGCCATCCGTCGACCCAGCCCGAGAAAGGCGTGGTCGTGCGCACCGACGGCAGGCCGCTGCGCTATCCGGACGGACGTCCGGTGCTGTTCGCCGCCGACAGCATCGCCCTCTCGACCGACGGTGCCTGGCTGTACTGGAAGGCACTCACCGGCAACACCCTGTACCGCATCCAGACCGCGGCCCTCACGGGACCTGGCCTGGCCGGCGAGGACGTCTCCAGCCAGGTCCAGCCCTACGGCAAGATCGGGCCCACCGACGGCCTGTGGATCGACCGCCGCGCGGATACCGGCCGCGACATCCTGTACATCACCTCGATCGAGGACAACGCCATCAAGGCGCGCGACCTGTCCCAGGGCCCGTCCGGCAGGCTGCGCACGGTGGTGCAGGACCAGCGGCTGCGCTGGCTCGACACCTTCAGCCAGGGACCGGACGGCAGCCTGTACGTGACCACCTCGCGCATCCAGGACTCGGCCTTCTTCAACCGGGATGCACCGCTGGCCCTGCCGACCCAGTTGTGGCGCCTGCCGCGGCCACGCCACTGACATCCCCGCGCGGCGCATGCGCGCCGCCGACGCAAGACCAGTCCGCATGGCGGGCAAACACGAGGAGGTTCAATCATGGCAAGCGGACTCTTTGATGCACAACGGAGCACGGCATCGCGCGGCGCCTCGGCCGGCGGGACGATGCAACACCTTGGCTGGATTCCCGTCGCGCTCGGCGCCGCCGCCATCGTGGCCGGGCTCGGAGGACGGAAGAAGGGCGCTGCGGCGCTCGCGCTCACCGCGCTCGCCGGGGCGGGCGCGGCAACCGCGATGCGCAGCGCCCAGTCCGAACGCCGGAAAGCGGGCGGCGCGCCGGAGGTGGAGCGCTCGATCACGATCGGCAAGACGGCGGACGAGCTTCGCCAGTACTGGCTCGACCCGCGGACGCTGCC
>DAMCRY010000141.1:0-9265 GCA_032115075.1 Massilia sp. | reverse complement strand
CGACGAGCCGGACGGCGCGCCCGACGGCCAGGCCGCGCCGCGCAAGCGCCGCTTCAGGCTCTGGCTCTACCTGACGCTCCTGATCCTGCTGGTGCTGCTGGCCGGCTGGGGCGCGCTCGAGATGCGCAGCTCGCGCCTGCAGGCCCGGATCTTCGCCGGCATGGCGCAGGAGCTCACCTACCGCATGGACAAGGGGCCGAGCAACGCGATCCGCTTCCCGGCCGCCAGCCCCTACGACACGCGCCTGGGCTACGCCAACCTGCCATCCTACCTCGCCAAGCTGCAGTCGCGCGGCTACCTCATCGACTCCCAGGCGCGCATCTCGCCGAAGATGGTCGAGATGGCCGACCGCGGCCTGTACGCGACCTACCACGAGAAGACCCGGGCCGGCCTCGAGATCCTCGACTGCCGCGCCCAGCCCATGTTCACCACGCGCTTCCCCGAGCGCACCTACCGCAAATTCGGCGACGCCCCGCCGCTGCTGGTGCAAAGCCTGCTGTTCATCGAGAACCGCGAGCTGCTCGACCCGTCCCACCCGCACCGCAACCCGGCGGTCGAATGGGACCGCTTCTCGAAGGCGGTGTTCGACAAGACCCTGAGCAGCGTGGGCCTGGGCGGCGAAGGCCGCGTGGCTGGCGGCTCCACGCTCGCGACCCAGATCGAGAAGTACCGCCATTCGCCGGAAGGGCGCACCGGTTCGCTGCAGGACAAGATCATCCAGATGGCCTCGGCCACGCTGCGCGCCTACCAGGACGGCGAGGACACCACCGAGGCGCGGCGCCGCACCGTGCTCGACTACCTGAACACCGTGCCGCTGTCGGCCAAGCCGGGCTACGGCGAGGTCAACGGCATCGGCGACGGCATGTGGGTCTGGTACGGCCGCGACTTCGAGGAAGTCTCGCGCCTGCTCAAGGGCCCGATGAACACGCCCGAGGCGGTGACCGCCTACAAGGAAGCGTTGTCCCTGATGATCGCGCAGCGCCGCCCGGCTTACTACCTGGGCGCGGGCGAGCACGATCTCGAAACCCTCACCAACAGCCACCTGCGCGTGCTGGCGCAGGCCGGCGTGATCTCGCCGCAGCTGCGCGACGCGGCGCTGAAAGTGGAGCTGCATCCGGCCCAGGGCTCTGGCGTGGCGCCGCCGGGCGCCGACGCCTTCGTCTCGCGCAAGGCCGCCAACGCGGTGCGCAACCACCTGGGCTACCTGGTGGGCGACTCGCGCCTGTACAACCTCGACCGCCTCGACCTGTCGGTGGTGTCGACCCTCGACGCCGGCGTGCAGCAGGCCGTCACCGACGCGCTGCGCAAGCTGTCCGACGCCGAACACGCGAAGACCGCCGGCCTGACCGGCAAGGGCATGCTCGGCAACGGCGACCCGGCGCAGGTCGTGTACAGCTTCACCCTGATGGAGCGCGGCGAGCACGTGAACTACCTGCGCGTCCAGACCGACAACTACGACCAGCCGCTCGACATCAACGAGGGCGCCAAGCTCGACCTCGGCTCGACCGCCAAGCTGCGCACCCTGGTGACCTACCTCGACATCGTCGACCAGCTGCACAAGCGCTACGAGCCGATGGACAGGATCGGCCTGATGGGCGTCGAAGTCGATCCGAAGGACCGCATGTCGCAATGGGCGCTGGAATACTTCCAGGCGCTGCCCGAGGGCGCCGACCGCGGCCTGGCCCCGATGCTGGCGGCCGCGATGGAACGCAAGTACTCGGCGAATCCGGGCGAAGCCTTCTTCACCGGCGGCGGCATCCACACCTTCGGCAACTTCAGCAAGCTGGATAACAGCAAGATCATGACGGTCACCGAGGCGCTGCGCAATTCGACCAACCTGGTGTTCGTGCGCATGATGCGCGACGTGGTGCGCTACTACATGTTCCAGCTGCCGGGTTCCTCGGCCAAGCTGCTGGCCGACGCCGACGACCCGCGCCGCGCCGCCTACCTGGCGCGCTTCGCCGACAACGAGGGCAAGGTCTTCATGGCCAAGTTCTGGAACAAGTACAAGGGCAAGACCCCGGCCGAGGTCGAGGCCCTGCTGTTCTCGGGCGTTCGCCCGTTCGCATCGAAGCTGGCCGCCGCGCACCGCACCGTGTTCCCGAACGCCACGATGGCGCAGTTCGGCACGTTCATCGACAAGGCGCTGCCGGACTCGCACGACATGGAGCCGGACCGCATCCCCAAGATGTACGAGATGTACGACCCGAAGAACATGACCCTGGCCGACCGCGGCTACGTGGCCTCGGTGCATCCGCTCGAACTGTGGCTGGCGGGTTACCTGATCAAGCATCCGAACGCCGGCTGGACCGAAGTCACCAATGCCAGCGTCCAGGAGCGCCAGGAAGTCTACTCGTGGCTGTTCAAGACCCACCGCAAGCACGCCCAGGACAAGCGCATCGCCAGCCTGATCGAGGTCGAGGCTTTCCTCAAGATCCACGCCCAGTGGAAGAAGATGGGCTACCCCTTCGACTCGCTGGTGCCGTCCTACGCGACCACGCTCGGCGCCTCCGCCGACCGTCCGGCCGCGCTGGCGGAACTGATGGGCATCATCGTCAACGGCGGCGTGCGCAAGCCCGTCGAGCGCATCGACTCGCTGCACTTCGCCAAGGACACCCCGTACGAGACCCTGGTCAAGCGCAACAAGGGCGGCGGCAAGGAACAGGTCCTCGCGCCTGAAGTGGCGCGTGCCGTGGCCGACGCCATCCAGGGCGTGGTCACCGACGGCACCGCCAAGCGCGTCAAGACCGCCTTCGTGCAGTCCGACGGCAGCGTGATCGCCCTGGGCGGCAAGACCGGCACCGGCGACCAGCGCTTCGAGGTATATGCGCGCGGCGGCCGCGTGATCGAGTCGCGCTACGTGAACCGCTCGGCCACCTTTGTCTTCAACATCGGCGAGCGCTTCTTCGGCAGCATGACCGCCTACGTGCACGGCCCGCAGTCCGGCAACTACGACTTCACCAGCGCACTCCCGGTGCAGCTGCTGGCCACCCTGGCGCCGAGCCTGATGCCGATGATCGAACCGCCTCCAGGCAGCGTGGCCGCCCAGCGCCAGTGCGTCCGTTGAAGGGAGCGGCCCGGCGCGCGGTGACGCGGATGCGCCAGTTCAGCTTCGTTTCCCTGCGCGACCTGCTGGTCGCGTCGGGGCCGACCCTGCTGGGCGTGATCGCGGTGGTGGTGCTGGCCTACCTGTGGGTCGATCCGGCGCCGCCGCGCCGGCTCACCATGGCCACCGGCCAGTTCAACAGCGCCTACCAGGAATTCGGCCGCCAGTATGCGCAGCTGCTTGCGCGCGACGAGATCACGCTCACCCTCGAACCCTCGCTCGGCTCGGCCGAGAATCTCCAGCGCCTCATCGAGGGCAAGGCCGACATCGCCTTCGTGCAGAGCGGCTCCACCGTGGACGACCAGGCCGAGCAGGCTGGCCTGGTGTCGCTGGGCAGCCTGTTCACCGAGCCGGTGTGGCTGTTCCTGCGCGAGTCGGCCCAGGTCAGGCACCTGACCGACCTGCGCGGCAAGCGCATCAACCTGGGCCCGGAAGGCACCGGCGTCCCGCGCCTGTTCCGCCAGGTGCTGGATGCGAACGGCATCGCGCCAAGCGAGCTGCGGATCGGCGCGCTCGAGAACACCCCCGCCACGGTGGAACTGCTGGCGGGCCGCATCGACGGCCTGGTGTTCAGCTCGGCGCCGGAAGCGCCGCTGATCCAGATGCTGCTGCAGACGCCGGGCATCCGGCTGTTCAATTTCACCCAGGCCGACGCCTATACCCGCCGCCTGCCGTTCCTCACCCACGTGGTGCTGCCGCGCGGGATCGTCGACCTCGGCCGCGACATCCCGAGCCAGGACTACCACCTGATCGCCCCGACCGCGACCCTGGTGGCGCGGGAAGACCTGCATCCGGCACTGGTGGGGCTGCTGGTGAAGTCGGCCGGCGAGATCCACGGCAAGGCGGGCTGGTTCCAGCAGCAGGGCCAGTTCCCTTCGCCGAAGTACACCGAGATCCCGGTGGCGCGCGAAGCGGCGCGCTACTACCGCGACGGGCCGCCCTTCATGCAGCGCTACATGCGCTTCTGGCTGGCCAACCTGTTCGAGCGCCTGTGGGTGTTCGTGGTGGCGCTGGCGGCCCTCCTGATCCCGCTGTCGAAGGTGGTGCCGCCGATCTACGTGTGGCGGGTGCGCTCGCGCGTGTACCGCTGGTACGGCGAGCTGCGCAAGGTGGAGCAGGAGCTGGAAGCGGCCGAATCCGACGGGCGCGCGGAAGACCAGGCGGCATCGCGCGCAAGCCTGCTGCACCGCCTCGACGACATCGAGGCGCGGGTCAACCACATCTCGATCCCGCTGGCCTACGCGGAAGAGCTGTACCGCCTGCGCAGCCACATCAACTTCGTGCGCGAACGGGTGCGCGGCACCATCGATCCGAGCGGTAGGGCGACCGCGCCGCGCACCTGATCGCCCGGCAGTCGGTAGTGTCCAAATAGCAAAATTACTTCGGAAAAGATTACACTGGTGGTCTTTGTCCCGCATTCCGAAGGAAGCCATGATCCGTCGTCCGATTTCCCGCCACGCCCTTGCCCTCTCGCTGGGCGTCCTGCTCGCCGGCGCCGGCGCCGCCACCGACGCCCCGGCCATGCAAGCCGGGCTGGCCGACCTGCCGGCCCAGAAGCGCATTCCGCGCGAGGCCTACACCAAGTACGAGTACCGCATCCCGATGCGCGACGGCGTGAAACTGTTCACCACGGTGTACGTGCCGAAGGACGGCTCGAAACCCTATCCCTTCCTGGTGCAGCGCACGCCCTACAGCGCCGGCGTCTACGCGCAGGGCGAGCTGCGCTACGGCGTCGACTGGTTCCCGGAGGCGCTCGGCCCCTCGCGCGAGCTGGAAGAGTCGGGCTACATCTTCGTGACCCAGGACGTGCGCGGCCGCTACATGTCCGAAGGCAGCTGGCAGGAGATGACCCCGCACGGCAAGGCCAGGCGCGAGAAGGGCGAAGGGCAGGAGAGCGAGGACATGCATGACACCGTCGAGTGGCTGCTGAAGCACGTCCCGAACAACAACGGCCGGGTCGGCATCTGGGGCATCAGCTACCCGGGCTTCTACACCGCGGCCAGCATCATCGATTCGCATCCGGCGATCAAGGCGGCCTCGCCGCAGGCGCCGATCGCCGACCTGTACATGGGCGACGACTCCTACCACGGCGGCGCCTTCATGCTGTCGGCGAACTTCGACTTCTATGCGTCCTTCGTCCCGCAGAAGAACCCGACCGTGGGCAACAAGGAGCGCTCGCGCTTCGAGTACGGCGAAGCCAACGCCTACGACTTCTTCCTGAAGCGCCTCACGATGGAGAACATCCTCGCCAGCATGAGCGCCGAGCAGCGCGAGCTGCTCGAACCGACCATCGTGCACGACACCTACGACGAGTTCTGGCGCTCGCGCGCGATCACGCCGCACATGAAGAACGTGAAGGCGGCGGTCCTGACCGTGGGCGGCTGGTTCGACGCCGAAGACCCGGCCGGTCCCTTCGCCATCCACAAGGCGGTCGGCAAGTACAACCCGGGCACGCCGAACGCGCTGGTGATGGGACCGTGGGTGCACGGCGGCTGGGCGCGCAGCGACGGCGCGCGCCTCGGCCACGTGAGCTTCGATGCGAAGACCGGCGACTACTTCCGCCGCGAGATCCAGTTCCCCTTCTTCGAGCAGCACCTGAAGGGCGTGAAGCCGGCGCGCGCCCTGAGCGCCGTCACCGCCTTCGAGACCGGCACCAACGTCTGGCGCAGTTATGCGAGCTGGCCGCCGGCGCCGGCGAAGGCGCGCACGCTGTACTTCGGCCCGAACGGCACGCTGTCCTGGCAGCAGCCGGCGGATGGCGGAAACAATGCGGGCGCGGGCTACGACGAATACGTCGCCGACCCGAGGAAGCCGGTGCCCTTCATCGGCTACGCCGCCACCGGCGTGCCGCGCGAATACATGGTCTCGGACCAGCGCTTCGCCGCCACCCGTCCGGACGTGCTGGTCTACCAGAGCGAGGCGCTGGAAGAGGATGTGACGATCGCCGGACCGGTGCTGTCGAAGCTGTTCGTCTCGACTACCGGCACCGATGCCGACTGGGTGGTCAAGCTGATCGACGTGTACCCGAGCGAGTACCCGACCCCGGCGGCGGAGCGCAAGGGCAACGACGTCGCGCCGCCCGCCGTCAACCTGGGCGGCTACCAGCAGCTGGTGCGCGGCAACCCGTTGCGCGGCAAGTTCCGCCACGGCTTCGAGAAGCCAGAGCCCTTCACGCCGGGCAAGCAGGAAGCGCTGAACTTCGACATCGGCGACGTCAACCACACCTTCCGCCGCGGCCACCGCATCATGGTGCAGGTGCAAAGCTCCTGGTTCCCGCTGGTCGACCTGAATCCGCAGACCTTCACCCACATCCCGAAGGCCAAGCCGGAGGATTTCAAGAAGGCGACCCAGCGCATCTATCGCGCGCCGGGGGCGGCGTCGGGGCTGCAGTTGATGGTCATGCCGACGCCGTGATGTCGTAGGGTGGGCGGATTTTCCGCCCACGCGGTGATCGTTATCGCTTGAATGACCGAGTCTGATCCGACGTAGGGTGACCGCATGGGCAGGGACCTGCCCACCCTACAGAACACCCGGATTCATTCAGCGTTAACAGCTCAAGCCCCGATCCAGGGCAGCCCGGCCTTGCACCACCCGCCCACCGTCTTGCGGTGGCCCTGTTCGTCGCGATCCCCCTCGAACCCTTCCAGGATGTCGTAGGACTGCGCAAACCCGTTCTCGGTCGCCACCCGGGCGCCATGGCGCGAGCGCACGCCGGAGCGGCACAGGAACAGCAGCACCTCGTCCTTGCGCGCCACCTGTTCCAGCTGGGCGGCGAAGTCGGGGTTCGGCTGGCCGCCGGGGTAGGTGGCCCATTGCACGGCGACGTGCTGGGATTCCGGGACGGCGACCTTGCCGACCCAGTCGCGCTCGGCATTGGTGCGCACGTCGACCAGTTTCACGCGCGCATCGGCCTGCAGGAGGGCGAAGGCTTCTTCGGGTGTGACGGCGCCCGCATAGGGCTGGCCGGCGGCGCGCTGGCGTGCCGCGGCGAGGATGTCTTCGGAGGTGCTCATGGTTCAGTGTTCCGTTCGGTGATCCGTTTTAAAACCTAGAAAAAGCGTTGCACCAACTTGGTTCGGTGTATCCTGCGCTGCGATGGTGCATGCACGCCAATGGTGCACTCTTTTGGTGCGCGGCTGGGAAGGGTGTTCGCAACCTTTCCTGACGATTGTAGGACCGCCGCCAGCGATTTCCAACGAAGCATTGTGCATTTACTCATAACGATGGGTTGGCACGGTTCATGCTTTGAAGTACAGCAAGTTGCCGCTCCTTAGCAGATAGGGTGCGGCACCCCCTTTTCAATCAGGAGATACGAATGGCAAAGACGGCTGCAGACGTAATTCAACTCATCAAAGACAACGAAGTGAAATTCGTTGACCTGCGCTTCGCCGACACCCGCGGCAAGGAGCAGCACGTGACCGTCCCCGTGTCGCATTTCGACGAAGACAAGTTCGAGTCGGGCCACGCCTTCGACGGTTCGTCGATCGCCGGCTGGAAGGGCATCGAAGCCTCGGACATGCTCCTGCTGCCGGACCCGAACACCGCCAATCTCGACCCGTTCATGGAAGAGACCACCCTGTTCATGCAGTGCGACGTGATCGAACCGTCGGACGGCAAGGGCTACGACCGCGACCCGCGCTCGATCGCCAAGCGCGCCGAAGCCTACCTGAAGTCCTCGGGCGTGGGCGACACCGCCTTCTTCGGCCCGGAACCGGAATTCTTCATCTTCGACTCGATCCGCTGGAAGATCGACATGTCGGGCTGCTTCGTGAAGATCGACTCGGATGAAGCCTCCTGGTCGACCGACAAGGAAATCGAAGGCGGCAACAGCGGCCACCGTCCGACCGTCAAGGGCGGCTACTTCCCGGTTCCGCCGGTCGACAGCTTCCAGGACATGCGCTCGGAAATGTGCCTGATCCTCGAATCGATGGGCATCCCGGTCGAAGTGCACCACCACGAAGTGGCCGGCGCCGGCCAGAACGAAATCGGCACCCGCTTCTCGACCCTGGTCGAGCGCGCCGACTGGACCCAGAACATGAAGTACGTGATCTGGAACGTGGCCCACAGCTACGGCAAGACCGCGACCTTCATGCCGAAGCCGATGAACGGCGACAACGGCTCGGGCATGCACGTGCACCAGTCGATCTGGAAGGACGGCAAGAACCTGTTCGCAGGCGACGGCTATGCCGGCCTGTCGGAAACCGCCCTGTACTACATCGGCGGCATCATCAAGCACGCGCGCGCCCTGAACGCGATCACCAACCCGGGTACCAACTCGTACAAGCGCCTGGTGCCGGGCTACGAAGCGCCGGTCAAGCTGGCCTATTCGGCACGCAACCGTTCGGCCTCGATCCGCATCCCGCACGTGGCGAACCCGAAGGGCCGCCGCATCGAGGTGCGCTTCCCGGACCCGCTGGCCAACGTCTACCTGTGCTTCGCCGCGCTCTTGATGGCCGGCCTGGACGGCATCCAGAACAAGATCCACCCGGGCGAAGCCGCGACCAAGGACCTGTACCACCTGCCGCCGGAAGAGGACAAGCTGATCCCGACCGTGTGCGCTTCGCTGGAAGAGGCCCTGGAAGCCCTGGACAAGGACCGCGAGTTCCTGACCCGCGGCGGCGTGTTCAGCGACGCCATGATCGACGCCTACATCGACCTGAAGATGCAGGAAGTGCAGCGCATGCGCATGACCCCGCACCCGGCCGAATTCGACATGTACTACTCGTCGTAAGCGGATCGACAACGGAACCGTTGCGCCCACGCCTCAGCGGGCGCCGCGGGGATGGCAAAGGCGGGGAAAGCGAAGGCTTTTCCCGCCTTTTTTCATGCTTGCTGTATAGTCGGGCCGGACTACAATGTGTGCACGTTTATTGTGCAAATTGATTTCTGATGGGAACGACAATCAGCTTCTTCCGCTTCTTCCGGCCCGCCGCCTTGTGCGCCCTCGGGCTGGCGCTCGGCCTCATGTCCCAGCGCGGGGCGCAGGCCCAGGGCGCCGTCTACAAGTGCGTGGACGAGCAGGGCCGCGTGGAATTCACCGACCAGAACCGCCGCGGCTGCAAGCAGCTCGAGAGCTTCATCTCGACCGTGCCGTCGCCGGTGCGCGCCTCGGCGCCCATACCGGCGGTGCGTCCGAGCGGCAGCGCCGGTCCGGCGCCC
>DAMCRY010000140.1:0-9270 GCA_032115075.1 Massilia sp. | reverse complement strand
GCCGCGGTGACGACGCGGCTGTCCGGATCGGCGGGACGTACGGCGGTGGCGCGCGCCACCGTGGAGGCGGAACCGGCGACGCCGGCGGCGCTCGCATTGCCGAGGGTGGAGGTGGCCGGGTTGGCCGGGCGGAGGGCTGCTTCCATGACGAACGATTACAGGATCGAGAACAGGGACATCGTGCCGATACGGCTATAGGCTTTGTACGTCGCCTGCAGGGCGGTCGAATAACCGTTGAGGGCGGTCGCGGCCTCGCCGACGTCGAGTGCGCCGATGTCGGTGATCGCCATCTTGTTCGACAGGCTGACGTTGGCGTGGTTGGCGTCCAGGGTCTTCATGATGTTCTGCACGCCGCCGATGGTCGCGACTTTGCTGGTGACCAGGTTCAGCGCGTCATCGAAGCCGTCGAGGTTGGCTTTCAGCGCCGCGCGCAGATCCGGGTCGTTGGCCGACACGCCCGGATTTTTCAGGGCCGCGATGCTGGCGTCGAGCTGATTCAGCAGCTTTTCCAGACCTTGCAGATTTTCGTTCCCGGCCTGGGTGATGCCGTTGGCGATCACTACCTCCTGGGTATTCGTGTTGCCGACGAAGCTGTAGCGCGAGCCGGTCGGGGCGCTGGCGTCGTATTGCATTGGCGCCGTCGCGGTCAGGGTACCGGCGAACACGTGGTGGCCCTCGTGATCGACCGTGTTGGCGCTGTAGAACAGGCTCTCGCGCAGCGCTTCGAGCGGGCTGACCATGGCCTTCAGGTCGTCCGGCGCATTGCCCCCATCCACGGCCCAGACGATGGTGTCGCGGCCGGCAATCATTTCGGTGGTCATGTTGCTCAGGTAGCCTTCGGTCTTGCTCAGGCGGATCTGGATCGAGGCGATGTTGTCGCGGTATTGCTGGATCGTTGCTTCTTCGCGTCCCAGGCGCGCCAGGCGCACGCTGTCGACCGGGTCGTCCGACGGCACCAGGATGCGCTTGTTGGTCGCCAGTTGCTGGGTGAGGAAGGTGATGCGCTCCTGGTTGTTCTGGAGCGACTGGTTCATCGTCGACTGGTATTGGGTGGTGGCGATACGCATGACCTTGTCCTTTAACCCATCATCGCCAGGGTGGCGTCGAAGAGCTGGTTGGCGATCGAAATGACTTTCAGGTTCGCCTGATACATGTTCTGGTACTCGACGAGGTTGACCGCTTCCTCGTCCTGATTCACGCCGCTGGTCGACTGCCAGTCGTCCACCGACTGGGTGCGCACGGTCTGGGTGGTTTTCAGCGCCGCCTTGTTGAGCTGGCTGTCCACGCCCAGCTTGCCGACCAGCTGGGTGTCGGCGTCGCTCAGCAGCACGGTGCCGATCGAGCCGACCGTGATCGTGTCGGTCTTCACGGCCACCAGCTTTTGCAGGTTGCCGGTGTCGCCCGGGGTGCCGTCGGCCGAGAAGGCGAGGTCGGCGACGATGAAGCCGCTCGTGACCTTCAGCATGTCGGCATTGCTGCCCGGGGTGTACGCGAACAGCGGGGTGCCGGCGCTGCCGTCCGGCTTGCGGCCCAGGCCGAGCTGGGTGTTGACCTTGTCGGCGATCTGGCGCGCGATGTCGGCGACGTCCTGCTGCAGCGGGACCAGCTTCTCGGTCTCGTACCTGGTCAGGCCGCCCAGCTGGCCGCCGAGCTTGCCGGCGTCGAGCACGTAGGTGGTGCCGGCGAAGTTCAGCGAGAATTCCTGCGGATCGGTGGAGGTGGGCGCGGCCTTCAGGGTGCCGTGCATGCTGCCCAGCACCAGCGCCTGGCCGGTCTTGAGCGAGACGTCGCGGGTGCCGTCGGCATTGTCCGAGACTTCCAGCGCCATCTTGCTGGACAGGCTGTCGATGGCCTGGTCGCGCGCGTCGATCATGCTCGAGGCGCTGTGGCCGCCGGCCTGGGCTTCGCTGATCTGGCGGTTCAGGCTGGCGATGGTGGCGATCTCGGAGTTGGCCGAGTCGACGATCGCACTGCGCTGGGTGCGCACCGATTGCAGCTGGGCGTTGAAGACGTTGTTCAGGCCGTTGAAGCGCTCGGCCATCAGGCCGGCCGAGGTCAGCACCTGCTGGCGCAGCGGGGTCGAGCCCGGGTCGCCGGCGACGGCGTTCAGCGCGCCGAAGAACTGGTCGATGCCGGCCGACAGGCTGGCGGTGTCGTCGCCCATGACGCTTTCCAGCTGGCTCAGGTAGGGCTGGGTCTGCGAATGCGCGCCCAGCTCGGAGGCGGCGCGCCACATGGCCTGGCTTTTATAGCCGTCCGAGAAACGCAGCAGCGAGCTGACCTGCACGCCATTGCCGGCCGCGCGCGGGTCCGCGCCCGGGCCGATGGCGGTGAGCAGGGCGGACTGGCGGGTATAACCCTTGGTCTGCAGGTTGGCGATGTTCTGGCTGCTGGCGGTCAGCGCCACCTGGGCGGCCAGGGCGCCGGACAGTGCGTTGTTGATGATGGCCATGGTGCGGATTCTTCCTCGGAGACGGGTTCACCATGTAAAGGCGACCGTTTGTTGCCGCTTATTAAGTTTTTGAGTTTGAAGTTTTATTCTGCGGAGCCTTGCCGGTCGGCCCCGCGTCCGGCACGAGCTGGCGCAGGATGGCGTCGGCGATCCCGAAGGCGCGCTGGCCGGCCATGTTCCCGGCCAGCAGGTCGTCCGCCATGTCCTGCATGTCCTGGTTGACCCGGTTGTTGAACACGCTGTCCTCGGCGGCCATGGCGCGGGTCGAGGAGCGCATCTCCTTCAGCATGTGCGAGATGAAGAAGCGCTCGAACTCGACGGCGGCTTTGCTCGCCTTGGCCACGTAGGCCGGGTCGGGCTGTCCGGCCGCAGCGGCGACCGGCGCTTCGAGGCCGTTCTGCAGCGGCAGCGGCTGGTTCTGTTCGATTTTCATCAGATCACCACCAGTTCGCCTTCGATCGCGCCGGCCTGGTCCAGGGCCTGCAGGATCGCCATGATGTCGTCGGGCGAGGCGCCCAGGCTGTTGACCACGTCGATGATGGTCTGCAGCCTGGCGCCGGCCGGCCAGTGGAACATCTGGCCCGAGCCCTGGTCCACCGACAGCTTCGATTCCGGCGTCACGGCGGTCTGGCCGCGCGAGAACGGCCCCGGCTGCGAGACGCGCGAGCTTTCCGAGATGATGACCTTGAGCGAGCCGTGGGTCACGGCCGCCGCCTTCACGCGCAGGCCGTCGGCGATGACGACGGTGCCGGTGCGCGAGTTGAACACGACCTTCGGCACCTCGGTGCCGGCGTCGACCTGCAGGTTGTTCAGGCGCGCCATGAAGGCCACGCGCTCGGTCGGATTCTCCGGCGCGATGACTTCGACGCTGGTGCCGTCGTTGGTGGTGGCGATCGGGCCGTACTTGGCATTGATCGCGTTGACCACGTTGGTGGCGGTCTCGAAGTGCGGCTGGCGCAGGCGCAGCATCACTTGCGGACGGGTGGCGAAATCGGTCGGGATCTCGCGCTCGATCATGGCGCCGTTGGGGACGCGGCCGGTCGTCGGGGTGTTGACCGTCACCGAGGAACCGCTCTTGCCGGTGGCGTTCAGGCCGCCGACCACCAGGTTGCCCTGGGCCAGCGCATAGATCTCGTTGTCGGCCGCGCGCAGCTGGGTCAGCAGCAGGGTGCCGCCGCGCAGGCTCTTCGCGTCGCCCAGCGACGACACGGTGACGTCGATCGCCTGGCCGCGGCGGTAGCCCGGCGGGAACACGGCCGAGACCATGACGGCCGCGACGTTCTTGTTCTTGGCGTCCTCGCCTTCCGGCAGGCGCACGCCGAACTGCTTGAGCATGTTGACGACCGACTGGCTGGCGTACTTCACCTGGGTCGAGTCGCCGCTGCCGTTCAGGCCGACCACCAGGCCATAGCCGACCAGCGGGTTCTCGCGCACGCCTTCGACGCTGACCAGGTTGCGCAGCGCCTGGGCGCTTGATGCCACGCCCGGCAGGGCGGTGGCGCCGATCAGCGTGGCGCAGAACATGATTCGGAAAGCGCGCGATGCGCGTGAATATTGAATCATATCGTCCTCAGAACGGCATCAGGGGGCTGTTGAAGAAGCGCGTCAGCCAGCCCGGCTGGTTGGCGTCGGCCAGCGCGCCCTTGCCCGAATAGGCGATACGGGCATTGGCCACGCGCAGCGAGGACACCTGGTTGTCGTTGTCGATGTCCTGGGCGCGGATGAAGCCCTTCAGGCGCACGAATTCCTCGCCCTGGTTCAGCGTCAAATTCTTCTCGCCGGCCACGCGCAGCAGGCCGTTCGGCAGCACTTCCTGCACGATCACGGTCAGCGCGCCGGACAGGGCATTCTGCTGGGTGCTGGTGGCGTCGCCTTCGAAGTTGCGGTCGGCCGAGAGGTCGATCGCGGTCTTGCCGAAGGTCTTGCCCAGCGCCGCGAGCGGCGACACGGCGACCGAGGAGCCCTTCGAGAAGCTGGTGCCGGCGCGCTTGCTGGCCTGGGTGGTTTCCTGGAGGATGACAGTGACCGCGTCGCCCACGCGGTAGGCACGGCTGTCCGAGGTCAGCGACACGGCTTCACCCGTGAACACGCCGCCCGAGACGCCGCGCGACGCGGTCCGCGCCATCGGCACGAAGTCGTCGTCGTTCGAGACCTGGCGCGGCGGCGCGGAAGCGCAGCCGGCGAGGATAAGGGAACTCAACAGCGCGCAGAGCGCCGCGGTGACAGGTTTCATTGCTTAGCGTGCCGTCTGGGCCAGGTACTGGAGCATGTTGTCGGCGGCCGACAGCACCTTGGTGTTCATCTCGTAGGTGCGCTGGGCCGCGATCATGTCGACCATCTCTTCGACCACCTGCACGTTCGAGCCTTCCAGCGCGCCCTGCTTCAGCTTGCCGAGGGCGCCGTCGCCAGGACGGCCTTCGTTGGCGGTGCCGGAAGCGGCGGTTTCCTGGAACAGGTTCTCGCCCAGCGCCAGCAGGCCGGCCGGGTTGACGAAGCCGGTCAGGGTCAGCTGGCCCAGTTCGGTCGGGGTGGTGGAGCCGGCGACAGTGGCCGAGACCATGCCGTTTTCGCCGATGGTGATCGCGGTGGCGTTCTGCGGCACGGTGATCTGCGGCACCAGCGGCAGGCCCTGGGCATTGGTCAGGGTGCCGTTGGAATCGACCTGCAGCTGGCCGGCGCGGGTATAGGCCGGTTCGCCGTTCGGGCGGCGCACCTGCAGGAAGCCGGCGCCGTTGATGGCGACGTCGAGCGGCTGGCTGGTGGTCTGCATGTTCCCGTTGGTGAAGACCTTCTGGGTGCCGACGACGCGCGTGCCGTTGCCGAGCTGGACGCCGTTCGAGACGGTGTTGTCCGCGCTCTGGGCGCCCGGCTGGGCGTCGACCTGGTAGAACAGGTCTTCGAACACGACGCGGTCGCGCTTGAAGCCGACGGTGTTGACGTTGGCCAGGTTGTTGGCGATCGCCTGCAGCTTGGCATCCTGTGCCTGCACGCCGGTCTTGCTGATCCACATTGCTGGATTCATGGGTATTCCTTAAATATGTGGTGGCTTGTTTGCCGATTAGGCGCCGATGAGGCGGTTGCCCGCTTCGTTCATGCCGTCGCTGGCCTTGAACATCTTCATCTGCATCTCGAAGCTGCGGTTCAGGCTCATCACGGCGACCATCTCTTCGACCGCCGACACGTTGCTGCCCTCGAGGGCGCGGCCGCGCACGGTCACGTTCGGATCGGCTTCCAGGGGATTGCCCTGGCGCGAGACGATCAGGCCGGCCTCGTTCTTGGTCAGTTCCGCGCCTTCGGCATTCACCAGGCGCAGCTTGTCGACCGGCTGCATCAGGGTCGCGCCCTCGGTCAGCACGGAGATGGTGCCGTCGGTGCCGATCTCGACCGCCTGGTGCGGCGGCAGCACGATCGGGCCGCCTTCGCCCATCAGCGGATGGCCGTTCACCGACAGCGCGCCGTTGGCGTCGATGTCGATCGCGCCGGCGCGGGTGTACGCTTCGCCGTCGCCGAACTGCACCGCCAGGTAGCCGGCGCCGTTGATGGCGACGTCGAGCGGGCGGCCGGTCTCGCGCACCGCGCCGGCGCGGGTCGAGATGGTGTCGGCCTCGGTCTTCGACAGGTGCATGCTGTCGTAGCCGTAGCCGTTCTGCATAGCCTGAGTGGAGGCCACTTCGAGATTGGCGCGGAAGCCCCCGGTCTCGATGTTGGCCAGGTTGTTGGCGTGCACCTGCTGCGCACGCAGGGTGCGCTCGGCGCCGCTTACCGCGGTGAAGATCAGCTTGTCCATGACTCTTTACCTTCGATTACAGGGCCTGCATCAGGGCCTGCATCATCTGGTTCTCGGCGGTGATCACCTTCGAGTTGGCCTGGTAATTGCGCTGCGAGGTCATCAGGCCGACCAGTTCCGAGGTGATGTCCACGTTCGAGCCTTCCAGCGTGCCGGTCGACAGCTTGCCGGCCAGGCCGACGCCCGGCGCGCTGTACAGCGGCGCGCCCGAGGTGCTGTTGGCGACCCAGCTGGTGTCGCTGGTCGCGGCCAGGCTGCCTTCGTCCGGGAAGGTGGCGATCGCCAGGGTGCCGACGACCTGCTGCTGTTCGTTGCTGTACTTGGCCACGACCGAGCCGTCCTCGGCCAGCTGCACGCCCACGAAGCTGCCCGAGGCATAGCCGTCGCTGCGGTTGGTGGTGTTGGTGGCCTCGCCGGCCACGTGGGTGGTGCCGTCGTATTCGATGGTGAAGTTGACCGGGTCCCGGCCTGCGCCCGGGTTGAAGGTCAGCGCCTGGCTGGTGCCCGCCGGCAGCTCGCCCTTGGTGCCGAAGGTCAGGGTCTTGGTGGTCGCGATCGGCGCGCCGCCGTCGAAGGCGTAGTGGACGGTGACGGTGTTGGCCGGGGTGGCGGCCTTGACGAAGTACTGCGACAGGGTGTGCTGGGTGCCGAGCGAATCGTAGACGATCGACTGCTTCACCATGTTGTAGCTCTTGTCGTTGGTGGCGTCGAAGGTCGCGATGGACGGCGTCTGCCAGTCGTAGGACAGGTTGCCGACGTAGGCCACCTTGGTGGTGGCGACGGCCGGGATCTGGCCGGTCGGGACCCGGATGTCGCCCATCACGCCGGTCGCGCCGCCCACGCTCGGGCCGTAGCCCTGCACCTTGCGGCCGGCGGCGTCGACCAGGTAGCCGTCCTTGTTGGCGGAGAAGATGCCGACGCGGGTGTACTGCATCACGCCCTGGGCGTCGCGGCTGGTGAAGAAGCCGCGGCCCTGGATCATGGCGTCCATGCTGCGGCCGGTGTTGACCAGGCCGCCGTTCTGGCCGATGTTCTGGGTCAGCGAGGCGACTTCGACGCCGTTCGCCGCGTCGCCGGCGTACACCGAGGCGAAGTTGGCGCGGCTGCTCTTGAAGCCGTATGTGCCGGCGTTGGCGATGTTGTTCGAGACGGCTTCCAGTTGCTCGTTGATGGCCTGGATGCCCGACAGTGCGATATTGAAGCTCATGAGAAGTCCTTTCAGTTATCCGTTGCGGCCAGGGCGTTCGCCTTGCCGTTGAAGCCAGTCACGGCATAAGGGTCGACGTCGCCGATGCCGGCGACCTGCAGCACGATGCCGCCGTTGGCGGACATGCGCACGCTGTCGAGGCGGGCCGTGACTTCGACCGCCGGTTTGGTGCCGTCCGATGCTTCGGCACTGATGCTGTAGTTGCCCGGGGCCAGGCCGAGCGCGGCCGGGTCGATCGTGAAGGGCAGGGCGCCGGCGCCGTGCGCGGGCAGGGCGATGCGGGTCTGGGTGCCGTCCACGCGGGTCAGGACCAGGTTGGTCGCGCTGCTGGCGCCGCCGAGCTGGATGGTGCCCGAGACCTTGTCGTCGCCGAGGCGCACGCGGCTCGTCTCGACCGAGACCTCGCTGCCGACCTGGGCGCCCATCGCCAGCACCTGCAGGCTTTGCAGCACGCTGGCGCTGGCGGCGGTGGTCTGGGACAGCTGCTGCAGCGCCTCGGTCTGCGACAGCTGCGAGAGCTGGTTCACGAACTGGCTCGGGTCGGACGGCGCGAGCGGGTCCTGGTTGCGGATCTGGGCGACCAGCAGCTTGGTGAACATGTCCTTGTTCTCGCTGGTCGCGACGCCGGTGGCGTTGCCGGCGATCGCGTCGCCGGCAGTCGTGGAGGTAGCCGAAGCCGGGAAGCCGAACGGATTGGTGGCGGTGGTGGTAGTCATCGGATCAGCTCTCGCCCATCTTCAGCAGCGAAGCCTGCATGTTCTTGATGCGGCCCATCACCTCGACGTTGGTCTCGAAGGCGCGCGAAGCCGCCATCATGTCGGCCATCTCGGCCACTTCGTTGACGTTGGCGTAGTAGACCATGCCGTCGGCGTCGGCCACCGGATTGTCCGGCTCGTACATCTTGCGCAGCGGCTCGGCCGACTGGACCACGTCCAGCACCTGCACGCGGGCGCCGCCGTCCTCACCCATGACCGAAGCGAACACCGGCTTGCGCGCGCGGTAGCCTTCGGCTTCGGAGCCGGAAACGGCATTCGCGTTGGCCAGGTTGCTGGCGATCGTATTCAGGCGCACGGTCTGCGCCGCCATCGCCGAGCCGGCGATATTCGAAATGTCCTTGAAGCCCATGATGGTGGTCCTGTGTAGTCAGCCGATTAGTCAGCCGGTCATTGGCCGTTGATTGCCTTGGCCAGGCCGCGCAGCTTCATGTTGATGAAGGTGAGGCTGGTCTGGAAGTCGGAAGCGTTCTGCGAGAACGCGGCCTGCTCGACGCCGATCTCGACGGTGTTGCCGTCGGCGCTCGGATGGAAGGGCACGCGGTACAGCGGGCCGTCGGTCGACAGGGTCGGTTCGCCGGCTTCCTGGTCGATCTGCTCCTGCAGCGCCGACGCGAAATCGATGTCGCGCGCGGTGTAGCCCGGCGTGCTCTCGTTGGCGATATTGGCAGCCAGCACGCGGGTGCGTTCGGCGCGCAGTTGCAGCGCGTCGGCGTGCACGCCGAGGGCTTCCTTGAAATTAATCGTCATTCTCGATCCTCTGTCGGTGAACTGCAGTTTGTTTCAGTAAAATGGGCGCTTCACGACCCGCTATTTAACAATGATTGCTTTCCGTACGGCAACCCTAGCCATTGTAACCTGTCTTTTCTGTGCCACAACCGACGCGGCTCAACCTATTTCCTTGGCGATAGAGCAAGCAGCGCGTGAGCAGATCGACAAACAACTGCTGAGCAGCGGCTTGTCCGAACCGCAAGTCGACCTGACCGTGGTCAGCGCGCGCCCGGCGCCGCCCTGCAGCGCGCCGGTCGAGGTCGACGCGGTCGACACCCGC
>DAMCRY010000139.1:0-9285 GCA_032115075.1 Massilia sp. | reverse complement strand
GCCTTGTCCGAGTTCCGCGTGCTCGAGCACCAGGCGCCGGAAGGCCGCGAGCTGCGCCGCTACCTCAGCGAGCTGCCGCTGCCCAAGGCCTTCGGGCGCGACAAGCCGGCCAGCCAGGCCAAGGAAATGCGCATGAACGGCCTGCGCTTCAACAAGGGCGTCGGCGCCGGCCCGTCCAGCCGCCTCGACCTGGAATTGAAAGGCAACTGGAACCTGCTGCGCGCCGACCTCGGCGTCGACGACAGCTGCCGCGGGGCGGGCAGCATGCGTTTCCAGGTCTGGAGCGGCGAACGCCTGCTGTACGACAGCGGCATCGTCAAGGCGCCGGCGGTCGTGAAACCCGAGATCGACGTACGCGGCCTGCGCCAGCTCAGCCTGCGTACGGTGGGCGACAAGAGCGCCCGAACGTGCGGCAACTGGGCCAACGCGGCCCTGAGCGGCACCGAAGGCGCGACGCTCGAGCTGCGCTAGTCCCACTTACCACTTTGCAGTCAGAGAGCCCCTCCACGGACGGGGAGGGCCTCTTACATCCTTCGACCTGAAAACAGAACGGAAAACAGCATATGAAGCGACGCAATTTTCTCTCCCTCGGATCGGCACTGGCGGGCAGCGCCCTGTATGCGGGCGCCCTTCCTGGCGCGGCGGCGGCCGGCCGCAACCGCCTGCGCATCGGCATGATCGGCACCGGCATGCGCGGCCAGGTGCTGCTGCGCGAGCTGGTGCGCCGCGACGACGTCGAGGTGGCCGCGCTGTGCGACATCGAGCCGATCATGCTCGGCCGCGCCGTGAAGATGGTCACGGCGAGCGGCAAGCCGGCGCCCGCCACCTTCGGCGAGAACGGCGACGGCTACGCCTACCGCCGCATGCTGGACGCGGGAAAACTCGATGGCGTGATCATCGCCACCCCCTGGGAATGGCATGCGCAGATGGCGATCGACGCCATGCAGGCGAAGGTCGCGGTGGGCTGCGAAGTGGTGGCGGGCGTGAGCCTGCAGGACCACTGGAACGTGCTCGACGCCCAGCTCAAGACCGGCACGCCCTACATGCTGCTGGAGAACGTGTGCTACCGGCGCGACGTGCTGGCGGTGCTGCGCATGGTGCGCTCGGGCTTGTTCGGCGACCTGGTGCACCTGCAGGGCGGCTACCAGCACGACCTGCGCGCCGTGAAGTTCAACAGCGGCGATCCGAACAAGCCCTACGGCGGCGGCGTCGAGTTCGGGCAGAAGGGCTGGTCGGAGGCGCGCTGGCGCACCGAGCACTCGGTGCGCCGCAACGGCGAGCTGTATCCGAGCCACGGCATCGGTCCCTGCGCGATGTACACCAACATCAACCGCGGCAACCGCTTCACCCGTATCAACGCCTTCGCCAGCAAGGCTGCCGGCCTGCACGACTACGTGGTGCGCAACGGCGGCAAGGACCACCCGAACGCCAGCACCCGCTTCCAGCTGGGCGACATCGTCACCACCACGCTGGCCTGCGACAACGGCGAGACCATCATCCTGCAGCACGATACCTCGCTGCCGCGCCCGTACTCGCTGGGCTTCCGCGTGCAGGGCACGCGCGGGCTGTGGATGGACCTGAACCATGGCGTGCATGTGGAGGGCGTCAGCAAGCCGCACGAGTGGGACGACGCCAGGGCCTGGTTCGAGAAATACGACCACCCGCTGTGGCGCAAGTACGGCGAGCAGGCCGCCAGCGCCGGCCACGGCGGCATGGACTTCTTCGTCATCCACGCCTTCATCGAGGCGCTGAAGGAGAACGCGCCGATGCCGATCGATATCTACGACGCCGTCACCTGGAGCGCCATCACGCCGCTGTCCGAGCAGTCGATCGCGCTCGGCTTCCAGACCCTCGACTTCCCGGACTTCACCGGAGGCAAATGGCGCACCCGCAAGCCGATCTTCGCCTTCGACGACCGCTACTGAGCCCGACCGCATCACCCGCTGTTCCACCTTTCCAGGAGAACCCGATGAAACGCTTGAAGCCGATGTTGAACGCCGCCGTGCTGCTCGTGCTCGGCGCGGCCTGCGCGCACGCCGCCGCCCAGGCGCCCGCTACCGCCACCGTTGCCTTGCCGGGCAACGGTTTCGTCACCACCGCCGGCGCCGGCGCAACGGAAATCATCACGACCGCCGGCCTGGCCAACTGGACCGACCCGGCGACCGTGAGCAGCGTCTGGTTCCGGATGGCGCAGGCGGGCAGCGCGACCATCGGCCTGGACGCGAGCCTGGCCGGCAGCAACAGCAGCACCGTGCGCGTCACCGTCAACGGCACGCCCTTCGAGGTCAAGCTGGCGAAGGGCGCGAAGAAGACCTACCACGTCGGCACCCTCGGCCTGCCGGCTGGCTACGTCCGGGTCGACCTGCAGGGGGTGGCGAAAGACGGCGGCTACTTCGGCGACGTCTCCGCCATCAGGGTCGCCACCGCCGCGGGCCTGAACTACGCGAACGACCCGGCCAACTATTACTGGTCGCGGCGCGGGCCCTCGGTCCACCTGGGCTATACCGTGCCGGCCAACACCGAGTACTTCTACAGCGAAGTCACGGTGCCGGACGGGCAGGATGCGATCGGCTCCTACTACATGGCCAACGGCTTTACCGGCGGCTACTTCGGCATCCAGGTGAAGTCGCCTTCGGAGCGCTGGGTGCTGTTCTCGGTCTGGGACGCCGACAACGGCGCCAAGACCACCCTGGTGAGCAAGGGCGCCGGCGTGATCGACAACGGCTTCGGCGGCGAGGGAACCGGCGGCCAGGCCTACCTGGTCTACGACTGGATCGCGGGGAACACCTACCGCTTCATCACCCGCGTGCGCCCGGACGGCGCCGGCGGCACCGACTTCTCGGCCTGGTTCTTCGCGCCGGAGACCGGCGCCTGGCGCTACATCGCCACCTGGAAGCGGCCGGCCACGACCACCTGGCACGCCGGCGTGTACTCCTTCCTGGAGAACTTCATCGATACCAAGGGCTACCTGGGACGGCAGGCCGAGCACGGCAACCAGTGGGCGCGCAGCACGGCCGGCGCCTGGAGCGAGATCACGACCGCCCGCTTCACCGGCGACGCCACCGCCGTCAACGGCCAGCGCATGGACTACGCGGGCGGCCTGCGCAACGGCCGCTTCTACCTGCGCAACGGCGGCTTCTTCAGCAACCACGTTCCGCTCAACCAGAACTTCACCCGTCCCGCGACCGGCAGCGCCCCCGCGGTGAACGTCAGCACGCTGCCGATGCAATAAAGAGACCCCACACGCTTATAACAACAGGAGAGGTACACATGAAACTCAAGAAACTGATGGCCGCGCTGGCGGCCGCCGGGCTGGCCACGACCAGCCTGGCGCAGGACGCGACCACCAAGCCGGAGGAGACGAAAGACGGCAAGATGGCGCGCGTGGAGGTCACCGGCTCGAGCCTGAAGCGCATCAACGCCGAGACCGCGTCGCCGGTGCAGGTGGTGGACGCCAAGCAGATCGAGAACATGGGCGCGCGCACCCTGATGCAGGTGCTCGACAACCTGCCGGCCGCGCGTCCGGCCCAGCAGGACTTCCGCTCGATGTTCACCGGCTCGGACGGCGGCTCGCAGGCCAACCTGCGCGGCCTCGGCGCCCAGGGCACGCTGGTGCTGCTCAACGGCCGCCGCCTGTCCTTCTACGGCGCGCCGTCCGGCTTCCAGACCATGTTCGTGAACATCGATGCGATTCCCGCCGCGGCGATCGAGCGCATGGAGATCCTGACCGACGGCGCCTCGGCGGTGTACGGCTCGGACGCGGTGGCCGGCGTGATCAACGTGATCACCAAGAAGAACTACCAGGGCCTGGAAGTGCGCGGCAGCTACGACATGTCGGAGCGGATCGACTCCTACGGCGAGAAGCAGGGCGGCATCGTGTTCGGCACCGGCGACCTGGGCAGCGACGGCTACAACGTGATCGGCTCGCTGAACGTCTACCAGCGCGACCGCATCGCCCTGGCCGACACCTACGACAAGCGTCCCGATCACTTCTACGTCAACAACCCGAACTTCATCCCGAACATGCGCATCGGCGTCGGCACCGAACCGGGCCAGCTCAACCCGGGCACCCTGTTCGTGTTCGACCCGAACCGCAACAACGCGCGCGTGCAGCGCGCCGTGGGCGGCTGCCCGACCCCGATCACCGAGGCGTCCGGCACCCGCTGCGTCTGGAACACCTTGCCGAACGGGCTCGATACCGGCCCGACCTCGGACCGCGCCACCGGCTTCCTGTCCGGCCGGATGCGCTTCGGGAACGGCTTCGAAGGCTTCGCCGAAGGGGCCTACACCCACATCAAGATGGTCGGCCGCAACGGCCCGACCTCCTTCAACAGCGGCAGCACCAGCAACTGGTTCTCCCGGAATACCGGCACCAAGCTGAACACCTTCACCACGCCCTACCTGGGACCGAACAACGTCTACCTGCAGGGCAGGCTGTCGCCCGACATGGCGGCGCTGATGGGCGGTGCCGCCGGCCTGAACTACCTGCTGCAGGACGCCACCAACCACTTCGGCCAGCGCAACATCGACGACAGCTACCGCGCCCTGGCCGGCGTGCGCGGCCCGGTGTTCGGCGACTGGGAGTTCGAGACCGCGCTCGCGGTGGCGGGCAGCCACTCGACGCTGTACCAGACCATCAACATCAACACCAAGGGCTTCGAGAAGGCCTTCGGCCCGTTTACCCGCGACCCGGTGACCGGCCGCACCTACATTTCCGATAACCCGGCCTACAAGTTCGGCGAGATCAGCGAAGCGAACGCCGCGCTGATCCGCGAAGCGTATCCGACCTTCGACATCCAGTCCTGGACCAAGCTGATCACCTGGGACGGCAAGATCGAGGGCACGCTGGCGAAGATCGGCGAGCGCGAAGTGCGCGCCGCCTTCGGGGCCAGCCTGATGCGCGAGAGCTTCGAGACCCCCGGCAACGCGGACGCCGCCAACGGCCTGATCACCCAGCAGGGCGGTTCCTGGTTCGACGGCGAGCGCACCATCTCGGCCCTGTTCGGCGAAGTCGTGGTGCCGGTCACCGAGACCCTGGAGCTGAACGCCGCCGCGCGCCTGGACAAATACCCGAACTTCAGCGCCAACCTGGCGCCGAAGCTCGGCGTGGTGTGGCGCGCGCGTCCGGACGTGATGGTGCGCGGCACCTATTCGGAAGGCTTCCGCGCGCCCAACCTGGCCGAATCCGGCTCCGGCGGCGTGTTCGCCCAGGTGGGCGGCATCCGCGACACCGTGCGCTGCGACGAGACCAACGCGATGGCGCGCCTCCTGATGAAATCCGTCTCGGGCGCCGAGGTCGACCTGGGCAAGAACCTGCTCAACTCGAACTGCTCGACCACGGTGGGCGGCCTGACGCCGCCGAACCCGGACCTGAAGCCCGAGAAGGCGCGCATCGCCACCTTCGGCGTGGTGCTGCAGCCGGTGCGCGACGTCAGCGTCTCGCTGGACTACTGGTACATCAACCGCCGCGACGAGATCGTGCGCCAGGACTTCAACCAGATGTTCACCGAGCTGGTCGACCAATACGGCCCCGGCCTGGCCGGCACCGACAAGGCGATCCGCAACGACCTGACCGACGCCGACCGCGCCAACATGGCGGCGGTGGCCACGATGTGTGCCAACCCGGCCAACGCGGCGGCCTGCACAGGCCCGCTGCCGACCTACTCGGTGGGCAACCTGGGCGGCCTGATCAACTCCTACCTGAACCGCGGGGGCACCCTGGTCGACGGCTTCGACATCGACGCCCGCTCGCGCCACAGCCTTGGCGCCTACGGCCGCCTGAACCTGGGCGCCGCGCTGACCATCCGCAACCGCGAAACCTACGACTACGAGGACGGCAGCGGCTTCTCGGGCAACTACGTCGGCTACTACGGCTCGCCGCGCCTGCGCGGCACCCTGAATGCCGACTGGGTCTACCGCGACTTCACCACCAGCGTGTTCGTGAACTACACGGGCAAGACCAAGTGGGCCTATGGCGACTACGATACCGACAACACGCCGGAGAACTGCCTGGCGGCCGGGGTGTCGCTGCCGGAAAACCTGTGCGGCGGCGCGCCGTCGTTCACCACGGTCAACCTGGGCTTCAACTGGAAACCGACGAAGCAGCTGAACCTGGGCCTCAACATCAAGAACGTGCTCGACAAGCGCCCGTACTACGACCCGAACGGCTGGGAAGGCTATAACCACAGCCAGAACCTGTTCGGCCGCCAGTTCGCGTTCTCGGCCAGCTACAAGTTCTGGTAACAGGCACGGTAGCGGTCCAGGCACTGCGTGAACGCGCGCACGGCGCAGCCGTGCGCGCTACGATCTGCTAGCTGAACGGTATGATGGGCCGGTCCAGGTTTCGGGCCGGCCCGATTTTTCTTGTAATTTCGCACGGGTGTGCTAAAGTGGGCGCATGGACACCACAGTCAAAAGCGCCACCGCCAAGAGCGAAGCCACCTACGCGACGATCCTCGCGGCCGCCTACGACATGGCCGCCGCCGAGGGCATCGGCAAGGTGTCGCTGGGCGAGCTGTCCAAGCGCACCGGCATCAGCAAGAGCGGCGTGTTCTCCCGCGTCGGTTCGCTGGAAAGCCTGCAGTCGGCGGTGCTGGACGAGTACGACCGCCGCTTTTCCGAGGACGTGTTCGCGCCGGCGCTGCAGGTGCCGCGCGGGCTGCCGCGCCTGTCCCGGCAGGTCGAACTGTGGCTGAAGAAGATCGGCAACGAGACCACGCGCGGCGGCTGCCTGTACACCGCCGGCGCCTTCGAGTTCGACGACGTGCCCGGCCCGCTGCGCGACCGCATCGAGGCGGGCGTGACGCGCTGGCGCGCGTCGCTGCGCAAGACGGTGCTGCAGGCGATGGAGGCCGGCCACCTGCGGCCGGATACGGAACCGGAACAGCTGGTGTTCGAGATCTACAGCCTGGCCATCGGGGTCATGCACGATGCGCGCTTCCTGCGCGCCGACGCGACGCCGAAGCGGGCGCAACGGGCGTTCAACCGCCTGATCTCGACGTACAAGAGTTTCAGCGATCTGGAATGAGGGGTCGCCGGCGGACGGGTTCGCCCGTCTTTTTTTGGAATAAGTTTCGCACGGGTGTGCGAAACTCGTGCGTATCATACCTGAACAAGGAGATTGCTATGTCTGCCCTTTGGTTGCTGTTGCTGCCCGTCGCCGGATTCGCCTGGCATGTCGTCGCTTCGGTCATGCGCCTGTGCCCGGGCTGCAACGAGGATTTCGTGTTTTGCTGAGCAGGCCTCAGCACAGCCATGGCTGGCGGCGCAGGCTGTCGGCGAGGTAGTTCACCATCGATTCGATCTTCGCCGATACCGCCGAGTGCCGGTAGTAGACAGCCTGGATCGGCCGGCTCGCCGGGATCGTCAGCTCGGGCAGGACCTCCACCAGGCGCCCCGCCTCCAGGTCGGCCCAGGTGTGGAAATCGGAGAAGCTGGCGATGCCCATCCCCTGCAGGGCGAGCCGGCACAGGGTTTCGCCGCTGGACGACATCAGGGTCGGCTCGATCCGCACCCGCTTGCCATCGAGGTCGCGCAGCGGCCAGACGTTCAGGATGTGCGGTTCGCTGAAGCCCAGCAGTTCGTGGCGCATCAGCTCCTCGACCGTCGTGGGCGTGCCATGCCGGCGCAGGTAGTCGGGGCTGGCGACCACGCGCAGGCGGGCATGGCCCAGCAGGCGGCTGTGCAGCGTCGAGTCCTTCAGTTCGCCGATGCGCACCGCCAGGTCCACGCGCCGCTCCAGCAGGTCGATGAAGCCCTCGTTGCTGCTGAGGGTCAGCGTCACGTTCGGATGCCGTGCCCGGTACTCCGCCACCAGGGGCACCAGCACGTGCAGCATGAAGGGCGTGGCGGCGTCGATGCGCAGCTGTCCCGAGAGCTGCCCGCGCCGTTCCACCAGCCGGTCTTCGGCGGACTGCACGGCATGCAGGATGCCGCGCGCGTCGGCGACGAAGGCGCTGCCCTCGTCGGTGAGATCGAGCCGGCGCGTCGTGCGGCGCAGCAGCGGCGTCGCCAGTTTCTCTTCCAGCCGGCCGAGCAGCCGGCTCACCGTCGATACCGGCTGCCCCAGGCGCTCGGCGGCGGCCGTCATCGACCCGGTATCCACGATGGCCAGGAACACGACCAGTTCGTCCAGCTCGATCTTCATTTTCCCGATTTTTGCAAAAGTATTTCTTGGATTGCCTACTTTATCTGAAAAATGACGAAGGCGATAATGCTCGGCCCGTTATACGAAAGCCGTTCAATGCACGCATCTTCTTCTTCGACCGAGATTCCTTCTTCCCACCATGCCGAACGCGGCGCCGGGCTGGCGCTGCTGGCGCTGGCGGTCGGCGCCTTCGGCATCGGCACCACCGAATTCGGCCCCATGGGCATGCTACCCACGATCGCCGGCGGCGTCGGGGTCTCGATCCCGGCGGCCGGCATGCTGGTGTCCGCCTACGCCGCCGGGGTGATGGCGGGTGCGCCCGTCATGAGCCTGCTGCTGGCGCGCTGGCCGCGGCGCCGGGCCCTGATCGCCCTGATGGCCATCTTCGCGGTCGGGAACATCCTGTCGGCGCTCGCCCCGCAGTACACCAGCCTGATGGCGGCGCGCGTGGTCACCAGCCTGGCGCATGGCGCCTTCTTCGGTATCGGCTCGGTCGTGGCGGCCAGTCTGGTGCCGCGCGAGCGGCAGGCGAGCGCGGTGGCGATGATGTTCCTCGGCCTGACCATCGCGAACATCGGCGGCGTGCCGGCGGCGACCTGGCTCAGCGAGCACCTGGGCTGGCGCCAGTCCTTCGCCGCGATCGGCGTGCTGGGCGTGATCGCGATGGGCGCGCTGCTGATGTTCCTGCCGGCCGGGAGCAAGGGCCAGGCGCTGGAGGTGCGTCGCGAACTGAAGGTGCTGGGGCGTCCGGTGGTGCTGCAGGCGCTGTTGACGACGGTGCTGTCCTCGGCCGCCATGTTCGCGCTCTACACCTATATCAATCCGGTGCTGCGGACCTTCACGCAAGCCTCGCCCGCCTTCATCACCACCATGCTGGCGCTGATCGGCGTCGGCTTCACGGTCGGGAATACCATCGGCGGCAGGATGGCCGACCGCTCGGTCGACCGCACCATCCTGTTCTTCCTGCTGGTCGAGGCCGCGACCATGATCGCGTTTCCGTGGCTGGCCACCAGCAAGGCCGGCGCCGCCGCCGGGCTGTTCGTCTGGGCCGCCGCCGCGTTCGCCCTGGTGCCGCCGGTGCAGATGCGGGTGATGCGCGCCGCGACCGAGGCGCCGGGGCTCGCCTCGTCGGTCAACAT
>DAMCRY010000138.1:0-9300 GCA_032115075.1 Massilia sp. | reverse complement strand
GGCGCCGCGAGCGCTTCATGCAATCCTTCGGCGCCCAGGCCGCGGCGGCGCTGGAAACCATGCTGGCCGAACGCGGCCACGCGCGCCGCCAGCTCGCCCACGTGGCCGAGGAATACCGCGAGGCCTCGCGCCGCGTGGTGCACGAAGTGAACAACCCGCTGTCGATCATCAAGAACTACCTGAGTGTCCTCGACAGCAAGCTGGCGCGCCAGGAACCGGTGACGAGCGAGATGTCGATCCTGAACGAGGAGATCGACCGCGTCGGCCAGCTGGTCGGCAGCCTGGCCGAGCTCAAGCCGCTCGAGGCCGGCCCGCGCCCGACCGACGTGGCCAAGGTGGTCGACGAGGTGCAGCGCCTGTTCCGCAGCACCGGCTTCGTCCCCAGCACGGTCGACATCGCGGTTACCATGCACGAGGAGGCGACCCGCATCGAGGGCGACGCCGACGTGCTCAAGCAGATCCTGGTGAACCTGGTGAAGAACGCTATCGAGGCGCTCGGCAATACCGGCGGGCGCATCGAGATCGTCAACCGCGGCCACGTGAACCGCGAGCGCCAGCTCTACCTGGAACTGGTGGTCAGCGACAACGGCCCGGGCCTGTCGCGCGACGTGCTGGCCCACCTGTTTTCGCCGGTGAAGAGCACCAAGGACGGCGCCCACCATGGCCTCGGCCTGTCGATCGTGCACAGCCTGGTCAAGAAGCTGGGCGGCCACATCGCCTGCCGCAGCGGCCGCACCGGGACGGCATTCGAAATCCTCCTGCCGGCGTGGTCCGGCGCCGGCACAGGTAACGCCGTGGCACTGCCGGCCCGCGCCCTCGGCTCCGCATAGAGTCATGATGAACCCGCACAACGCCATGCTTCCCGGCGCCTCTGTCAATCCTTCCGCACCCGCATCCGTCCCATTCGCCCAAGCGCTCGACGTCGACAGCCAGCCGCGCCTGCTGCTGGTGGACGACGAGCCGCGCCTGCTGTCCTCGCTCTACGAACTGCTGCGCGACCGCGGCTACCAGCTGACCACGGCCTCCTCCGGCAGCGAGGCCCTGGCCCACCTGTCGCGCCTGCGTTTCGACCTGGTCCTGCTCGACCTGCGTCTGCCCGACATCGGCGGCCACGAGATCATGGACTTCATCAACGAGAAGGGCATCAATGCCGACGTGATCGTGATGAGCGGCGAGGTCGGCATCGACGCGGCGATCGGCGCATTGAAGCGCGGCGCCTACGACTACCTGCGCAAGCCCTATGCGCGCGAGGAACTGCTGGCCACCGTGGCCAATGCATTGAAGGGCCGCCGCCTGGCGCTGGAAAACCAGCGCATGGCGACCCAGCTGGAAAACTCCGAGAAGATGTACCGCTACCTGGTCGACTCGTCGCCGGACATCATCTACACGCTCAACCACGAGGGCCGCTTCACCTTCGTCAACGACCGCGCTTACCAGCTGCTCGGCTACTCGCGCGACGAGCTGCTCGGCAAGCACTATTCGATGCTGGTGCACGACGAAGACCTGGAGCGCGCGCGCTACGTCTTCAACGAGCGCCGCGTCGACGAGCGCGCCTCGCGCAACGTCGAGCTGCGCCTGAAGTGCAGGAACGGCGGCGCCAACGGCAACAGCCAGGACCGCACCTTCAACACCACCCTGATGACGATCTCGCTGAACGCGATCGGCATGCACGTGCCCGACCAGGAAGTGAAGAAGCTCGAGTTCTTCGGTACCTACGGCGTGGCGCGCGACATCACCGACCGCAAGCGCGCGGAAGAGGTGATCTCCTACCAGGCCTACCACGACATCCTGACCGACCTGCCGAACCGCATCCTGTTCAAGGACCGCCTGGGCCTGGCCGTGATCCAGGCCAAGCGCAAGCAGACCGAACTGGCCGTGATGTTCATCGACCTGGACCGCTTCAAGCTGGTCAACGACACCCTCGGCCACGTGAAGGGCGACGAGCTGCTGCAGCAGGCCGCCACCCGCCTGAAGGGCTGCCTGCGCAAGGGCGACACGCTGGCGCGCCAGGGCGGTGACGAATTCACCATCGTGCTGCCGGAGCTGCGCGACCGCGACGACGCGCGCCTGATCGCGGATAAATTCCTCGAGACCCTGCAGGAACCCTTCGACCTGGACGGCCACGAGGTGCACATCTCGGCCTCGATCGGCATCGCGATCTACCCGACCGACGGCGAATCGATCGACGAGCTGCTGCGCCACGCCGACATCGCCATGTACCAGGTCAAGGCCCAGGGCAAGAACGGCCACAGCTTCTACCATACGTCGATGCTGGACATGTCGCACCAGAAGATCGCGCTCGAGCAGGCGCTGCGCCGCGCGCTGGAGCAGGACGAGCTGGAGATGTACTACCAGCCGCAGATCGACGCGCTCACCGGCCGCATCGTCGGCGCCGAGGCCCTGATGCGCTGGAACCATCCGACCCGGGGCCTGCTGTCGGCCGGAGAATTCCTGCCCTTCGCGGAAGAGAACGGCCTGATGCTGCCGATCTCGGACTGGATGATCGGCGCCCTGTGCCGCGACATGCTGCAGTGGAACGCCTCCGGCACCGACCACGTGCGCCTGTCGCTGAACCTGTCGCCGCAATACCTGGACCGCGGCGACTTCTTCGAAAAGATGCGCAACGCGCTGGTGCGCTATGGCATCCAGCCCGCCCAGATCGAAGTCGAGATCACCGAGAACATCTGCATCCGCAATCCGCAGTACGCGATCGAGCAGCTCAACAAGCTGTGCCAGCTCGGCGTGTCGGTGGCGATCGACGACTTCGGCACCGGCTATTCCTCGCTCTCCTACCTGCACCGCTTCCCGATCCACACGGTGAAGATCGACCAATCCTTCGTCAAGGAGATCCACGAGGAGGGCGGCCACTACCCGGTGATCCTGGCGATCATCTCGATCGCGCGCGGCCTGGGCCTGAACCTGATCGCGGAAGGCGTGGAGACCGAGGAACAGGCGCGCTACCTGCGCTCGAACGGCTGCATGACGATGCAGGGCTACCTGTACTACCGCCCAATTCCGCTGTCCGAATTCATCAAGTCGCTGCGCACCCAGCCGACGCTGTTCGGCCTGCGCGCAGTCCAGGCCTGAGCCGCCACCATGCCCGACATCCCGGCCCGGCCCAGCGAAGGCGAAGGACGCAACGAGGAGCCGCATTACACGGCGGAATACCTGCGCGTCAAGGGCATGGCCGAGCGCGGCGTGCCCACCGCCCAGCACAGCCTGGGCTTCATGTACGCCAGCGGCCAGGGCGTGCCGCAGAACTTCGAGATGGCGGTGGCCTGGTACCGCATGGCCGCGGCCAGCGGCCTGGAGCTGGCCCAGTACAACCTCGGCGTGATGTACCAGAAGGGCCAGGGCGTGGGCCAGGACCATGCCCAGGCCGCCTACTGGTACCAGCGCGCGGCAAGCCAGGGCTATGCGCCGGCCCAGTACAACCTCGGCTGGCTGTATGCGAAGGGGCAGGGCGTGCCGAACGACGTGGCGCAGGCGCTGCACTGGTTCAGCCAGGCCGCAGAGCAGGGCGAGCCGGGCGCCCAGCACAACCTCGGCATGATGTACGAGACCGGCAAGGGCGTGCCGCAGGACTTCGAGCTGGCGACCAGCTGGTACCGGCGCGCCGCCGAGCAGGGGTACGCCCGCTCGCAGTTCAGCCTCGCGCTCAGGAGCAGCGGCGAGGCGGCGGTCGACTGGTTCCGCCAGGCGGCCGAGCAGGGCTATGCGCCGGCCCAGTTCAACCTCGGCCTGCGTTACGACAAGGGCCAGGACGTCGAGCAGGACAGCGCGCGCGCCATCCTCTGGTACGGGCGCGCGGCCGAACAGGGCCACGCCAGCTCGCAGTTCAACCTGGCCCTCATCCACGACAGCGGCCATGGCGTGCCGCGCAACGAGGCGCTGGCGCTCGATTGGTTCCGGCGCGCCGCCGAACAGGGCCACGCGGGCGCCCAGGACACCCTTGGCCTGCGCTACGAACACGGCCAGGGCGTCGAACGCGACCCCGCCCAGGCGGCCCATTGGTACCGCGAGGCGGCCGGGCAGGGCATGCCTTCGGCCCAGTACCACCTGGCCCAGTTGATCGACGCCGGGATCGGCCCGGGCGCCCCGGCAGACCCGGAAGAGGCGGTGCGCTGGTACCGCAAGGCCGCCGAACAGGGCCACCTGCGCGCCCAGTTCGACCTCGGCCTGCGTTACGAAGCCGGCACCGGCGTGGCGCGCGACGAGGCGCAGGCGCTCGACTGGTACCGGCGCGCGGCGAACCAGGACTATGCGCCGGCCCAGTACATGGTCGGCCTGCTCCTCGACCGCATGGAGCACGGCAATCCGGTCGAAGCCACCGACTGGTTCCACAAGGCCGCCGACCAGGGCCACGCCCTGGCCCAGTTCGAGCTGGGCCTGCGCCACGACTGCGGCAAGGGCATCGAGCGCGACTACGAAGCCGCGCACTTCTGGTACCTGTGCGCCGCGCGCCAGGGCCATGCGCGCGCCCAGTTCAACCTCGGCGTGATGTATTCGGCCGGGCAGGGCGTGCAGCGCGACCTGGTGCAGGCGTATGCCTGGCTGCAGCGCGCCGGCGGCGCCGGCGTGGCGGCGGCTTCCAGCTACCTCAAGAAAGTCGCGGCGCGCATGGAGCCGCAGCTGCTGGCGCAGGCGCAGAATTTCAGCTGACGCGTTCAGGTAGTTCATCCTTGATGTGGACGCGCGGACGGCGGAGCCGGCTGGGCGCCCCCGTCCATCCTACGCACTGCGCAACATATGCATCCGATACATCTAGCGCGAGCTCATCCTTTCATGTAGGGTGGCCGGCTGTGCCGACCGCGCGTTCGACCAGCGCATGCGTGGACGGGACCGTACTTACAACAACCAGTCCACGAGACGCCATGAAAAAACTCGCCATTCCCATGCTGCTCGGCCTCGCCTTCGCGGCACTGCCCGCGCATGCCGCCGCGCCAAGCGCCAAGTCCTCCGCGCCGTCCACCTTCGACCGCAAGGCCTACAGCATCGACCATAAGAAGTTCGTGCTGCCCAACGGCCTGACCCTGCTGGTCCACACCGACCACAGTGTGCCCGTCGTCGGCGTGAACATGTGGTACCACGTCGGTTCGCGCAACGAGAAGCGCGGCAAGACCGGCTTCGCCCACCTGTTCGAGCACTTCTTCTTCAACGGCTCCGAGAACTACCCGCACGGCTTCCGCGAAGCGATGGACGACCTGGGCGCGAACAACCGCAACGGCACCACCAACACCGACCGCACCAATTTCTTCGAGGACGTGCCGGTGTCGGCGCTGGAGCGCACCCTGTTCCTGGAATCGGACCGCATGGGCTTCCTCGGCAACTACATCTCCAAGGAGATGCTGGAGCGCGAGCGCGGCGTGGTGTCGAACGAGAAGCGCCAGGGCGAGAACCAGCCGTATGGCCGCGTGCGCATGGAAATCTCGGCCAAGATGTACCCCTACTCGCATCCGTACTCGTGGTCGACGATCGGCTACATGGAAGACCTGCAGGCGGCCTCGCTGGAGGACATCAAGGAGTGGTACCGCACCTACTACGGCCCGAACAACGCGGTGATCTCGCTGGCCGGCGACATCACCCCGGAGCGCGCCTACGAGCTGGTCAACAAGTACTTCGGCGCGATCCCGCCGGGCCCGCCGCTGCCGCGTACCGAGAAGTGGATTCCGCAGCTGGACCGCAATATCCGCGACGAGATGGAAGACCACGTGCCGCAGGTGCGCATCTACCGCAGCTGGCACGTCTCCAGCTGGCGCGACGACGACACCCAGCGCCTGAACCTGCTGGCCGGCGTGCTGGCCGGCTCGAAGAGCGCGCGCCTGGACAAGCGCCTGGTGTACGAGAAGGGCCTGGCCACCAGCGTCAGCGCCGGCGTCAACGATGCCGAACTGGCCGGCACCTTCACCATGACCGCCACCGTCAAGCAGGGCGCCGATCCGGTGGAGGTAGAGCGCGAGATGGAGCGCGTGCTGGCCGAGCTGCTGGAGAAAGGCCCGACCGAAGCCGAACTGAAACGCGTGAAGACCAGCGAACTGGCCGGCTTCGCGCGCAGCGTGGAGCGCCTGGGCGGCATGGGCGGCCGTTCCGACGTGCTGGCCGAAAGCGAAACCTACGGCGGCAAGCCGGACGCCTACCTCGACCGCCTCGAGCTGTTCGCGACCAGCAGCCCGCAAGACGTCAAGGCTGCCGCCAACCGCTGGCTGCGTGCCAACCACTACACCATGACCGTGCGTCCTTCGGCCAAGCTGGCCGCGACCAAGTCGACCATCGACCGCAAGCAGCTGCCCGCCCTGGGCGAGGCGCCGGACGTGAAATTCCCGGTCCTGCAGCGCGCGCAACTGAAGAACGGCCTGAAGGTCGTGCTGCTGGAGCGCCACACGGCGCCGATCGTCAACGTCTCGCTGGCGGTCGACGCCGGCGCGGCTTCCGACAGCACCGCCAAGGCCGGCGCGGCCTCGCTGGCGCTGGACCTGCTCGACAAGGGCACCAGGGGCGGCAACGCGCGCGACGCGTTCGCCTTCTCGGACGCGCTGGAAAACCTCGGCGCGCGCCTCTACACCGGTACCTCCCAGGACCAGTCGCTGGTGCGCCTGCAGGCCACCAGCGCCAACCTGGCCCCGTCGCTGAACCTGATGGCCGACGCCGCGCTGGCGCCGAGCTTCCCGCAAGACCAGTTCGCGCTCGCGAAGAGCCGCCGTATCGCCGGCATCGGCCAGGAAAAGGCGCAGCCGAACAGCCTGGCCCTGCGCCTGATTCCGTCGGTGCTGTACGGCGCGGAGCACGCCTACGGCAAGCCGGCCTCCGGCTATGAAGGCAGCGTCCAGTCGATCACTCGCGACGACCTCGCCGCATGGCACGCCACCTGGTTCAAGCCGGGCAGCGCGACCATCGTCGTGGCCGGCGACACCACCATGGACAAGCTCGTGCCGATGCTGGAAGCGAGCTTCGGCAAGTGGCAGCAGGGACAAGCCCCCGCCAAGCAGATGGCCACCGTGCCGGCGACCCAGGGCAAGCGCCTGATCCTGGTCGACAAGCCGGACGCGCCGCAGTCGACCATCGTCGCGACCCATGTCTCGCAGCCCCAGGGCCAGCCGGAAGACCTGGCGATGGAGCCGGTGATGATGAACTTCGGCGGCATGGCGACCTCGCGCCTGAACCGCAACCTGCGCCTGGACAAGCACTGGAGCTACGGCACCCAGGCCCGCCTGACCGACGTGCGCGGCCAGCGTCCGTTCTACATCATCGCGCCGGTGCAGACCGACAAGACGGTCGAGGCGATGCGGGAAGTAGCCAAGGAATTGCGCGGCGTGGCCGGCGAGCGTCCGCTGGTGGGCGCCGAGTACGAAAGCATCATGCGCAACATGACCGCCCGCCTGCCGGGCCGCTTCTCCACCCTCGCCGCCCTCGAAGCGGCCGGGCTGGAGACCGTGAACCTGGGCCTGGCCGACGACTACTGGAACAAGTACGCGTCGAATGTGCGCGCACTCGAACCGGAACAGCTGGGCGCGGCATCGAGCAAGTTCATCAAGCCTGACGAGGCGGTGTGGATCGTGATCGGCGACCTGCGCAAGATCGAGGCGGGTGTGCGTTCGCTGGGCTGGGGGACGGTGAGCGTGGTGGATGCGGACGGCAAGCCGATTCGTTGATGTGAGCTTGCTGTAGTGGAAAGCCCGGTTTTTTTAACCGGGCTTTTTTGCGTTCGTCTCCGCGCTACGGAATTGGGTTCCCGCCTTCGCGGGAGCGACGGTCTTCAGGCTGACAATTACGGTAACGCTGACTTGCCTGTGAGCTGCAAAACCGTCGTACGCGCCACTGGCGCATACGACTACCCGCGAAGGCGGGAACCCCATGTAAACATGCACACTGACCCGCCTCCTTGCACCACTTGTCCCAGCTTTGAACCGCCAGCAAGCGTGCACACTTGACCCCATCGCCACTGTGCATACGCGCGCGATAGTATACTGTATGCCCATACAGTTCACTGCGCGCGATGGAACTCACCGACAAACTGGAAATCCTGGCCGACGCCGCGAAATACGACGCGTCCTGCGCCAGCAGTGGCGCGCCGAAGCGCTCGTCCGAGGACAAGGACGGCTTCGGCGCCACCACCGGCATGGGCATCTGCCACAGCTACACGCCGGACGGCCGCTGCGTGTCGCTGCTAAAGATCCTGCTCACCAACTTCTGCATCTACGACTGCCAGTACTGCATCAACCGGCGCAGCTCCAACGTGCCGCGCGCCCGCTTCTCGGTGGAAGAAGTGGTCAAGCTCACCCATGATTTCTACGTCCGCAACTACATCGACGGCCTGTTCCTGAGCTCGGGCATCATCCAGTCGGCCGACTACACCATGGAGCAGCTGGTGGCGGTGGCGCGCCAGTTGCGCGAGGTGCACGGCTTTCGCGGCTACATCCACCTCAAGACCATTCCCGACGCCGATCCGCTGTTGATCGAGGAAGCGGGGCGCTGGGCGGATCGCCTGTCGGTGAATATCGAGCTGCCGACGCACGACAGCGTGAGCCGCCTCGCGCCCGAGAAGAACGTCCACACCATCAAGCTGGCGATGGGCTCGATCCGCCGCAAGCTCGACGAGAAGGCCGAGGAACCGAAGGCGCCGGGCTTCGCGCCGGCCGGGCAGAGCACCCAGATGATCGTCGGCGCCGATAGCAGCGACGACCACACCATCCTGAACACGGCCGAGACGCTGTACGGCAGCTATAAACTGAAGCGCGTGTACTACTCGGCCTTCAGCCCGATCCCCCAGAGCCCGAAGAGCGTGCCGGCGGCGCCCCCGCCGCTGCTGCGCGAGCACCGCCTCTACCAGGCCGACTTCCTGCTGCGCGGCTACGGCTTCACGGCGGGCGAGCTGATGCCGCAGTCGGGCAACCTGGCGCTCGACGTCGACCCCAAGCTGGGCTGGGCGCTCGCCAACCGCGAGCATTTTCCGATGGACCTGAACCGCGCCGACGAGACCATGATCGCGCGCGTGCCCGGCATCGGCATCCGCAACGCCAGGCGCATCGTCGAACTGCGGCGCCTGCGCCGCATTCGCTGGGAAGACCTGTCGCGCCTGCGCTGCAGCATGAAGAAGCTGGCCCCCTTCATTGTCACGGCCGACTACAAGCCGGCGCAGGGAGCGGCCAGTTCCCACCTCCTGCGGCGCCACCTGGCCGATGCGCCGGAGCAGATGAACCTGTGGCCGGAATTGCAGGCGGCATGAGCCCCGACCGGCCCGCGCACCTGCCCGCCGTGCCGCTGCGGGTCGCCGGCTTTGCCGAATGGCGCGAGGCGGCGCGC
>DAMCRY010000137.1:0-9312 GCA_032115075.1 Massilia sp. | reverse complement strand
CCGCGCCGCCGGGCGCGCCCGCGGCGCCCGGCAGGGGCATGGCGTCGCCCGGGCCTTCACGTCCGCCGTCGAGTGCCGGTCCCTGCTGGCTGCGCTGTTCGGCGCCTTGCCCGGTACGCTGTTCGCTGCTCATGGTGGTCTCCTGTGTGCTTGTCCATGGAGACCATCTTAGTCAGCCGGACTGGAGATTGAATAGGCGCACGCTCCGCGGCGCCGTAGGAGCGGTCCGAAACGAAAAAAGCGCTCCCGGGGGAGCGCTTTTCGATGCAGGGCCGCGGCCGCTGGAATTACTGGATCTTGGCCTTCTTGACCAGGCTTTCGCGGTACTGCGCCAGCTGGCGCTGCTGCAGCTGTTCCGCGACCTGCTGCTTGACTTCTTCCAGGGCCGGGATCTTGGCCTGGCGCACGTCTTCCAGCTTGATCACGTGGAAACCGTACTGGGTCTTGACCGGGGTTTCGGTGATGGCGCCTTTTTGCAGGGCGACCATGGCTTTCGAGAACTCAGGCACGTAGTTGGCCGGGCTTGCCCAGTCCAGGTCGCCGCCGTTCTGCGCCGAGGCGTCCTTGCCCTGCTTGGCCAGCTCCTCGAACTTGGCGCCGCCCTTCAGCTTGGCGATCAGCGCCTTCGCTTCTTCCTCGGTGCCCACCAGGATGTGGCGTGCGTGGTATTCCTTGTCGCCCACGGCGGCCTTGTACTTGTCGTACTCGGCCTTGATGTCGGCATCCTTGATCGGGTTCTTCTTGACGTAGTCGGCCAGCATCGCATTGATGATGATGCTCTGGCGGGCGTTGTCGATCGCGGCCTTGACTTCGGCGCGGTTGCCGATGTTCTGCTTGTTGGCTTCCTGGATCAGGACTTCGCGGCCGATCAGGTCTTTCTTGATCGCTTCGCGCAGCTGTGGCGAGTCGGTGGCGCGGCCTTGTGCGACAACTTGCTTGACCAGCTGGTCAACCTTTGCCGCCGGGATGGCCTTGCCATTGACGGTTGCAACGTTCTGCGCGAATGCTGGCGCGGCAACGGCTGCGGCCATGGCTAAGCTGATTGCCAAAGTCAGGCGGGCTGGCTTCAAAATCATTGTTAAGGTCCTATCTAAACACGAAAAAGTTCGCCGCAGGCGGCAATGACCGGTGCCTGCGGGCACCGGCGGTGATACATCTTACTGCACCTTTGCCTTTTTGACCATTTGGTCTTTGAATGCTTCCAGCTTCTTCTGCGCCAGCGCATCGGCGATCTGCGGCTTCAGTTCGTCGAGCGAGGGCAGCTTGGCCGGACGGGTGTCGTCCAGCTTGATCACGTGGAAGCCATTGCCGGTCTTGACCGGGGTATCGGTCACGCCGCCTTTTTGCAGGCCGGTGAAGCCGGCAGCGAATTCGGGCGGGAAGGCCGAGGGCACGGCCCAGTCCAGGTCGCCGCCGCTGTTGGCGGTGCCGGTGTCCTTCGACTGCTTGGCCAGTTCCTCGAACTTGGCGCCGCCCTTGAGCTTGGCGATCACGGCCTTGGCGTCGGCTTCGTTGTCCAGCAGGATGTGGCGCACATGGTATTCCTTGTCGCCGGTCTGCTTGACGAAACGGTCGTACTCGCCCTTGATGTCGGCGTCGGTCACCGGGTTCTTGGTGATGTAGTCGCGCGCGAGCTGGTTGACCATGATGGCGTCGCGGGCGTTGTCGAGGGCGGCCTTGACGTCCGGCTTCTTGTCGTAGCCCTGCTTCACCGCTTCCTGCATCAGCACTTCGCGGGCGATCATTTCGTTCTTGATCGCGTCGCGCAGCTGCGGCGAATCCTGGCCCTGGCCAGCGGCGACCATCTGCTTGACCGCTTCGTCGACGCGCGAGGTCGGGATCGGCTTGCCGTTCACGACGGCGAGGTTCTGCGCGAACACAGGTGCCGCGGCAACGGCGATCAGAGCTAACAGCAGGCGTGCTGGCTTAAAAGTCATTTCTGGAATTCCTTCGGGGGGATGAGCTTGGACGAGATTGGTTCTTTGATGTGTTCTTGTACTTCAAGTTCTGCTACTACGTGTTACATATTGTCGGCCACTATTCTTAAAGCTGACTGAAGCCGACAGGTCGGTCTCAGGCAGGCTCGGACGGCGCGATGGCCGTGATCGCCAGGGCGTGGATTTCCGCCTTGTTGATCATTTCGTGAACGGCATCATACACAAGACGATGGCGCATGACCAGCGTGAGGCCCGCGAACTTCTCGGAGACGATCTTGACGCTGTAATGACTGCCGCCCGAGGCCGCGCCCGCATGGCCGGCATGCAGGTGGGAATCGTCGGTGATCTCGAGCACGGTGGGTGCGAGTTCGGCCTGCAGGCGCTCGCGCAGGCGTTCGGTACGGTTCTGCTCCATGGTTAAGCATCCTCCTGGATATGTTTGGAAAGGAACAACGACTGGATGACGATGAAGGCGACCAGGATGCCGGTGATGCCGAACAGCTTGAAGCTCACCCAGGCGCCGGTATCGCTACGGAAGACCACGAAGGCCATCAACAAGTTCAGCACGCCGATCGCGAAGAAGAAGGCGACCCAGGCGTAGAGCACCCGGTTCCAGACGGCTTCCGGCAGGTTCATCGCCCCGCCCAGGGCCGAGCGCATCAGGTTCTTGCGGTAGACCAGCTGTCCGAACAGCAGGGCGGCGCCGAAGGCCCAGTACAGGATGGTCGGCTTCCACTTGATGAACGTGTCGTCGTGGAAGTAGATCGTGGCGCCGCCGGCGATCACGACCACGCCCAGCGACAGCCACAGCATGCCGTCGATCTTGCGGCGGCGCGCCAGCAGGTAGACGATCTGCAGCACTGTGGCGACGATGGTGGCGGCGGTGGCCAGCAGGATCGGCGACTGCGAGGCCGGCACCGCGCCGCCATTGATCAGGAAGCCGAGGTAGTCGGTGACCAGGCCGTGGGCCCAGTCCTGGTTGTTTTCGCCATACTTGAAGATGCCGAAGAACAGGATCACCGGCAGCATGTCGAACAGGAACTTGATCATGTACTTTCCCTAGCGTGGTTCGAAGCGCAGCGCGGCCGAGTTGATGCAGTAGCGCAGGCCGGTCGGCGGCGGGCCGTCCGGGAACACGTGGCCGAGGTGGGCGTCGCAGACGGCGCAGATGATCTCGGTGCGCACCATGCCATGGCTGCGGTCGACCTTCTCGACCACGTTGTCCGGATCGAGGGCGCGGAAGTAGCTCGGCCAGCCGCAGCCGGAATCGAACTTGGCGTCCGACTCGAACAGCGGGGTGTCGCAGCACACGCAGGTGTAGATGCCGTGCTCGTGGTGGTCCCAGAACTTGCCCGTGAAGGCGCGCTCGGTGGCGGCGTGGCGGGTCACCTGGTATTCCATCGGGTCGAGCTGGGCGCGCCATTCGGCGTCGGTTTTCGTGACTTTCTCGGTCATGTCGGTCTCGCTTCTCTATTGCTTGGTCATTGCTTGGTGGTCAGGACGAGCAGCTCACCTCGAGGTGGGCCGCCCAGTCGGGCGGCAGGGCCGCATAGGCTTCGTGTTCCGGCTGCTCGTCGAAGGGGCGCTCGAGGATGGACAGCAGCTTGCGCACTTCGGCGAAGTCGCCGTTCTGGGCATGCTCGATGGCATTCTGCGCCAGGTAGTTGCGCAGCACGTACTTCGGGTTGGCGCGATGCATGGCGACGCGGCGCTGTTCGTCGACGCTGTGCTCGGCGCGCAGGCGGCTGCGGTAGGCGCGGGCCCAGGCGTCGAAGGCTTCGCGGTCGAGGAACAGGTCGCGCAGCGGCGCATCCGAGGCCAGGTCGCCTTCGACCTTCAGCTCGCCCAGGCGGCGGAAGAACAGCGTGAAGTCGGCGTGGTTCGCCTGCAGCAGCTTGAACATGTCGTCGAACAGGGCTTCGTCGCCCTCGCGCGTGTCCAGCAGGCCGAGCTTGGCGTGCAGCAGTTCGTCCAGCCTGGCGCCGAAGGCCGGGCGGTAGGTGTCGAGCGCTTCCTCCGCCTCTTCCGGCGTGCCGATCAGGGGCAGCAGGGCATTGCCGAGGGCGTAGCAGTTCCAGTGGCCGACCGGCACCTGGTTGGCGTAGGAGTAGCGGCCGCCCTGGTCGGTATGGTTGCAGATGTGGTTGGCGTCGAACGCTTCCATGAAGCCGAAGGGGCCGTAGTCGAGGGTCAGTCCCAGGATCGACATATTGTCGGTGTTCATGACGCCGTGCATGAAGCCGACCGCCTGCCAGGCGGCGATGGTGCGCGCGGTGCGGCGCGTGACCTCGGCCAGCAGTTCCTTGTAGGGATTGGCCGCCCCCGCGAACTCCGGATACCAGTGCTTGATGACGTAGTCGGCCAGGGTGCGCAGCTCGTCCTGCTTGTTACGGTAGTGCCAGTGCTCGAAGGAGCCGAAGCGCACGAAGGTCGGCGCCATGCGGGTGACCACGGCCGCGGTCTCGACGGTTTCGCGCATGACGCGCTGGTGCGAGCCGGTCAGCACCAGGGCGCGGGTCGTCGGGATGCCGAGCGCGGCCATCGCCTCCGAGCACAGGAATTCGCGGATCGAGGAACGCAGCACGGCGCGGCCGTCGCCCATGCGCGAATAGGGCGTCAGGCCGGCGCCTTTCAGCTGCAGCTCCATCGGGCCGCCGGGCGTGGCGAGGTCGCCGAGCACGATCGCGCGGCCGTCGCCGAGCTGGCCGGCCCAGACCCCGAACTGGTGGCCCGAATACACCGCGGACAGGGGCTGCGAACGCACCGCGACCTTGTTGCCGGTGAAGGTCTCGACGAAATCCTCGCGCGCCAGATCCGCCGGGTCGAGCCCGACCAGCGCCGCCGCGGGAGCGCTGGCGGCAATGAAGTAGGGCGCCGGCAGCGGGGTCGGCATCAGCCGCGTGTAGAACGCGGGCGGCAACTCGGCAAACGAGTTGTTGAAGGGGAGTTCGTCGGCAGTAATGGCAGCTCCGATACAAAATGCGCAGAAAACGTCCGGCGCAGGGAACAAGGCGGATTGAACACAATTAGCAGGATTCTACCGTACGCGGCGAATTTTCATGCCGCACGGGTGCGTCGGCCGGCCCGGCCGCGAGAGAGGCGGCCCCGGCGGCCTGGATGGTGCGCCGCGTCATCGAATTGCGTTGACTCATCCCGGCAGTAAGGCTACAACTTGTCGCTTAGTTGCAAATATTGCCAGATCGCATGACATTGGAGCGTACATGACCGAGTACCCGAGCAGCCAGCAGTCGAACCCGCAAGCGAACCTGCAATCGAGTCCCCTGATGGGGCAGATGATGGACCAGCCCCTGCTGGTGTCGAGCATCATCGAATTCGCCGCCCGCCACTACGGCGCCGGCGAGATCGTCTCGCGCCGCGTCGAGGGCGACATCCACCGCACCACCTACCGCGAGCTGGAACTGCGGGCGCGCCGCATGGCCCAGGCGCTGCAGGGCCTGGGCGTGCGCATGGGCGACCGCGTGGCGACGCTCGCCTGGAACGGCTACCGCCACATGGAGCTGTACTATGCTGTGTCGGGCTCGGGCGCGGTGCTGCACACCATCAACCCGCGCCTGCATCCGGAGCAGATCGCCTACATCGTCAACCATGCCGAGGGCCAGTACCTGTTCTTCGACATGACCTTCCTGCCGGCGATCGAGGCCATGGCGCGCCAGTGCAAGACCATCAAGGGCTACGTGGCGATGTGCGACCGCGCCCACATGCCGCAGGACACGAACATCCCGATGCTGCTGTGCTACGAGGACCTGGTCGCCTCCAGCTCGGGCGACTACGCCTGGCCGCAGTTCGACGAGCGCTCGGCCGCGGCGCTGTGCTATACATCGGGTACCACCGGCAACCCGAAGGGCGCGCTGTACTCGCACCGCTCGACGGTGCTGCATGCCTATGCGTCCGCCATGCCGAACGCGCTCAACGTGTCCAGCGCCGACACCGTGCTGCCGGTGGTGCCGATGTTCCACGTGAACGCCTGGGGCCTGCCGTATTCGGTGCCGCTGTCGGGGGCGAAGATGGTGTTCCCGGGCCCGGCCCTGGACGGCAAGTCGCTGTACGAGCTGTTCGAGGCGGAGGGCGTGACCTTCTCGGCCGGCGTGCCGACCGTGTGGCTGGGCCTGGTCAACCACGTGATGCAGAACGGGCTGCGCTTCTCGACCTTCCGCCGCACCGTGATCGGCGGCTCGGCCTGCCCGCCGGCGATGATGGATACCCTGATCGACAAGCTCGGCGTGGAAGTGGTGCACGCCTGGGGCATGACGGAAATGTCGCCGCTCGGCACCGCCTGCACCCTGCTGGGCAAGCACCGCACGCTGCCTGCCGGGGAGCAGCGCGCCGTGCTGCGCAAGCAGGGGCATGCCATCTACGGCGTCGACATGAAGATCGTGGACGACGACGGCAGCGAGCTGCCCTGGGATGGCGCGACCTACGGCCACCTGCTGGTGAAGGGGCCCTGGGTGGTGTCCGGCTACTTCCGCAACGAGGGCGGCGAGGTGCTGCAGGACGGCTGGTTCCCGACCGGCGACGTGGCGACCATCGACCCCGACGGCTACCTCGCGATCACCGACCGCAGCAAGGACGTGATCAAGTCGGGCGGGGAGTGGATCGGCTCGATCGACCTGGAGAACATCGCGATGGCGCACCCGGCGGTGCTGCAGGCGGCCTGCATCGGGGTGCAGCATCCGAAGTGGGCGGAACGGCCGCTGCTGGTGGTGGTCAGGCGGCCGGGGACGGAGCTGTCGCGCGAGGAGCTGCTGGCCTTCTTCGAGGGCAAGGTGGCGAAGTGGTGGATCCCGGACGACGTGGTGTTCACCGAGGCGCTGCCGGTGGGCGGGACCGGGAAGATCCAGAAGAACAAGCTGCGCGACGCCTACCAGTCGCACCGGCTGCCGACCGCGTAGCGGCCGGGTTCCGGCATCGCAGGGAGCGCGCCTTGTACGCGTCGTCGACCTTGTTCAGGCTCCCTGGCCGGGCACCCGGTTGACCAGCTCCTCGCCCCGTTCGAAGGCGCCGATGCTGTCGATGGTGGTGCGCATGATCTGCCCAATCGCCTCTTCGGTGAAGAAGGCCTGGTGGCCGGTGACGATCACGTTGGGGAAGGAGACCAGGCGCTGGATCACGTCGTCGCAGATGATGGTTGTCGACAGGTCCTGGAAGAACAGGTTGGCTTCCTGCTCGTAGACGTCGATCGCCAGGCCGCCCAGCTGGCCGGTCTTGAGCGCCTCGATGGCGGCGTTGGTGTCGACCAGGCCGCCGCGGCTGGTATTGACGAGGATGCTGCCGCGCTTGGCGCGGGCCAGGGTGCGGGCATCGATGATGTGGCGGGTCGATTCCAGCAGCGGGCAGTGCAGCGAGACCACGTCGCTGCGCGCCAGCAGCTCGTCCACCTGGACGTAGCGCCCGCCGGCCGCCTCGAAAGCGGGGCTGCGGAAAGGATCGTGGCCGAGGACGGTGCAGCCGAAACCGGCCATGATGCGCGCGAAGATGGCGCCGATCTTGCCGGTGCCGACGACGCCGACGGTCTTGCCGTGCAGGTCGAATCCCATCAGGCCTTCGAGGTCGAAGTTGCCGTCGCGGGTGCGGACGCTGGCGCGGGCGATCTTGCGGTTCACCGCGAGCAGCAGGCCGACCGCGAACTCGGCCACCGAGTGGGGAGAGTAATCGGTGACGCGCACCACGGCGATGCCGTGGCGCTCGGCCGCGGCGACGTCGATCTGGTTGTAGCCGGTGGAGCGCGTCGCCACCAGGCGGGCGCCCTGGCGCGCCAGGATCGCCAGCACCTCGGCGTCGACCGTGTCGTTGACGAACACGCAGACCGCTTCGCAGCCCGCGGCCAGCGCGGCCGTCGACACGGTCAGGCGGTCTTCGAAGAAGCGCAGTTCGTGGCCGGCGCCGGCGTCGGCATTGGCGCTGGCCAGCATGGTCTTGTCGTAGCGGCGCGCGCTGAACACGGCGGTTTTCATCGGGCCTCCATCGGGCTGGTCGGGATGACGGCATTGTAAGCCTGCCGCGGCGCGGCGGCGCACGGCCCGGGTTCCGGCAGCCCGGATCAGCTCCGGCGCGGCAGCAGGTGGCGGAAGGTCGGCTCGATGTCCAGCGCGTGCAGGTGGCGCACGATGTCTTCCAGCGTCGCATCCTTCAGCAGCAGGCCATCCGGTGTCGGCGCCGTCGCAGGACTGGCGGAGGCCGGCGCCTCCACGGCCGTAGAGGCCGCCTCGTTCTGCTTCAGCGCCACCAGGGCGTCGAAGAAGCGCGCCTTGCCGATGCTCTCCAGCCCTTCCAGGAAGGCCAGTTGCGCGGCGGGCGGCGGTGCGATGTCCAGGCCCGCCTCGTCGGCGAAGGAGGCGCCCATGCCCGGGTGGATGAAGGCGGCCCACTTGCCGGAAGCCGGGTTCAGTCCGGGCGGCAGCGCGAGCTGCTCGCTGATCGGCAGCGCGGTCTCGGGGAAATGCGTCTCGCGCAGCATCGACACGAAACGGCGCACGTCGCCTTCCGGCACCGCTTCTTCCAGCGACAGCCACAACCGGTAGCCGCTGTCGCCGGTGATGCTGACGGCCGGCGCCGGGAAGCCGAAGCTGTCCTGCAAGGTGTTCGCCACCGCGCACAGGTTCAGCCAGTGCCGTTCGGGCGCGCCCTCGCGCAGCTTCGGGAAGTCGATGACGATGGCGCGGGTCAGGCCGTCGCCGGAGACCAGCGGGATGGCGCGGTGCTGCGCCATGACCGCGGCCAGATCCCCGGAAGCGGGCGTGCCGGGCATGAGGTAGAGGCGAATCAGTTGCGCGATCAGTTTTTCCATGTGGAGCGGTGGCTAGCGTGGAGTGGCGATAAAGTGGCGCTATTCTGGCATACGCCGGCCGGCCCAGAAAATAATACGTTCGTTCTTTTAGTTGAGGTATAGTTAAGAGGATCGGCCGGGACCGCAACCATGCCGGGCCTCCGGCCACTGACAAGGAGACGAAACAGACATGAGCGCCGACTACACCGTCCAGGGCAACGTTGCCGTGGTGACCCTGAATAATCCGCCGGTCAACGGCCTGGGCCTGGAAACCCGCAGCGCCGCCGTCGAGGCGATCCGCCGCGCGGAAAGCGACGACGCCATCGAGGCGATCGTCCTGACCGGCGCCGGCAAGGCCTTCTCGGGCGGCGCGGACATCCGCGAATTCAACTCGCCGAAGGCGCTGACCGAACCGACCCTGCACACCCTGATCCGCGTGGTCGAGGGCTGCGCCAAGCCGGTCGTGGCGGCGATCCACAGCGTCGCCATGGGCGGCGGCCTGGAGCTGGCGCTCGGCTGCCACTATCGCGTCGCGCTGCCGGGCGCCCAGATCGCGCTGCCCGAGGTGAAGCTCGGCCTGCTGCCGGGCGC
>DAMCRY010000136.1:1277-9338 GCA_032115075.1 Massilia sp. | reverse complement strand
GCACAGCGCGCGAGCCAGCTGGCGCTGACGCTGGAGCGCCTGCGCTGGCTGCCGCCCCTGCCGCGCGGCCGCATCGTCGCGGTCAACGTGCCTACCTACCGCCTGTGGGCCTTCGACACCGCGGCCGATGCCGCCGCGCCGGTCATGGAAATGCGCGTCATCGTGGGCAGCGCCGGCCGCACGCAGACACCCCTGTTCATCGGCCAGATGCGCTATCTGGAATTCAATCCATACTGGAACATCCCGCCAAGCATTTTGTCGAGTGAGATCGTCCCGAAGCTGGCGCACAACCCCGCTTATCTGGAACAGAACGACATGGAACTGGTCGGTACGGACGGGCAAGTGCTGCGCTTGCCTCCCGACACGGCGCTGGCGGTCTTGCGCCGTGGCGCAGCGCGGGTACGGCAGCGCCCCGGCGCGCGCAACGTCCTTGGCGAAGTCAAGTTCGCCATGCCGAATCCAATGAACATTTATCTCCACTCGACCTCATCCAAGGAGCTGTTCGAGCGCGCCCGCCGCGACCTCAGCCACGGCTGCATCCGGGTCGCGCGGCCGGCCGATCTGGCGCAATTCGTGCTCGCCGACCCGCAACGCTGGGATGCGGCGGCCGTAGCGGCGGCCATGTTCCCCGGCCCCATGCGCACGGTGCGCCTGGCGCAGCCGGTGCCGGTGGTGCTGTTCTACGCGACCGCCCTGGCCGACCACGAGGGCAAGGCCTTGTTTGCCCAGGACATCTACCGGCAGGACGGACCGCTGGCTCGGGCACTGGGTTTGCGCTAGACCGTTATGGCCCCGCACATGCGCGCCGACATGGCGGTGCCTTGCGGCTGTCCTGCCGCCAAGGCCATCGATGAACACGCGCTTGGCGCGATGACGTACCGCAGGCGAACATTGACGGTTGCTATAATAGTTGTGCATACGTAATATGGGCAGATCCTGCCTGTCCAGCCCATGAGCGTCCTCTTCGACCACCAGATCATCGAACATTTGTACGAAAGTGCCCGCTCGGTGGTGTACCGTGCCCGCGCCGCCGATGGCGCCGCACTCATCGTCAAGCTGACGAAGCAGGCAACGCCCTCCCATCAGCAACTGGCGCAGTTCAAGCGCGAATATGCGATCGCTCGCCGCTGCCGTCATCGCGGCGTGGTGCGCCCGCTCGCGCTGAAGTTGCACCGTGGGCGCTGGACCATGCTGCACGAGGATATCGGCGGCCTGTCGCTCGACAAACTTCTGCACGCCCGCATGACAACCGGGCTGACGCCCGTCCAGGCCGGCCTGGAGCTGGATGAGTTCCTCGATATCGCCCTGCAACTGTGCGCGGCGCTCGAGGAAGTGCACGGACACGGGGTGATTCACAAGGACATCAACCCGTCCAACCTGGTTTGGAACGGCGAGCGGCGCCTGCTCCAGCTGATCGATTTCGGCATTGCCAGCGAGCTCGCGCACGAAGATCAGGGCATCGTCAATCCGGCTGCGCTGGAAGGCACGCTACACTACATGGCGCCGGAACAGACTGGGCGCATGAACCGCCGGGTCGACTACCGTGCCGATTTCTATGCGCTCGGCGCGACCTTCTACGAACTCCTGACCGGCCAGCCGCCATTCGCAGCGGACGACGAGATGGAACTGGTCCATTGTCATATCGCGCGCGCGCCCGACTGGTCGCACCCGGCGCTGCGCGCCCGGCCCGGCCGCTTGCTGGCGATCGTTCAGCGCTTGCTCGAAAAAAACGCCGAGCTGCGCTACCAGAGCTTGCACGGGCTGCGCAGCGACCTCGACTCCTGTCGCACGCCGTCAGCGACACGAGAGCTCGGACTGTCCGATCACAACGACCGTTTCATGGTTCCGCAAACGCTGCACGGGCGCGAGGCCGCGATCACCGCGCTGTTGCAGGCATTCGAGCGCAGCGCGGCCGGGCAGCGCACGATGTTGTGGGTGGCAGGTAATCCGGGAATCGGCAAGTCGGCGGTGGTCAACGAGGTGCAGAAACCGATCGTCGCCCGGCGTGGCTGCTTCGTGGCCGGCAAATCCGACCAGTTCCGGCGCGACGTGCCCTACGCGTCACTGACCCAGGCGTTCCAGGAACTGGTGCGCCAGCTTCTGTGCGAGCCCGAGACGCTGGTGCGGGAATTGGCGGCCAGGCTGCGCACGGCATTGGGGAGCGGACTGGGCGTGATGGTCGACCTGATTCCCGAACTGGCGCTCATCGTCGGTCCCACCGGGGCGGCCCCCGCGCTGATGCCGGAGCAGGCCGAGCGCCGCCTGCAGCGTGCGTTCCCCCGTTTCGTCGACGTCTTCGCGACCGCCGGCCGCCCGCTGGTGCTGTTCCTCGACGACTTGCAGTGGGCCGATGCGGCCACCCTGCGGATGATCGAGCTGTTCGTGAGCCCGCCCGACAAGGGCCACCTGCTGCTCATCGGCGCCTATCGCAACAACGAAGTCGACGCCCTTCATCCCTTGATCGCGCTGCGCGACAGGCTGCTCGCGGGCGGCATGCACCCGCCCACGCTGGCGCTGGGTCCCTTGTCGGAGGCGCAGGTGGGACGAGTCGTGTCCGCGGCCATGCGCGTGCCGCCGGCCGACTGCGCCGCGCTGACCCGGCTATGCTTCGCCAAGACCGGCGGCAATCCATTCTTCCTCAGCCAGTTCCTGGGCTCGATCCACGAGGCCGGCCACCTGCGCTACCGCGCCGATGGCGATTGCTGGGAGGGGAACCTCGCCGCCATCGCGCAGGCCGACTATACCGACAACGTCGTCGAGCTGCTGGTCGACAGGATCCGCAGCCTGCCCGCCGCGACCCAGCGCCTGCTACAACTTGCTGCGGCGATCGGCAACCGTTTCACCCTCGACATGCTGGCGCTGCTCGTCGAACGCAGTCCCTGGGACACGCAGCATGTCCTGTGGCCGGCGCTCGACGCGGGATTGGTCCAGCCGCTCGACGGCAGCTACAAGTACGTCGACGTCGACGCGCGCGACAGCGTGGCCGGCTACCGCTTCCTGCACGACCGCGTGCAGCAAGCCGCATACCTGATCGTGGATGCCGACACCCGCGCAAGGCATCACTTGCGCATCGGCCGGCTCCTGATGCGGCACACGCCGCAGGAACGGCAGGACGAGCGGCTGTTCGAGATCGTCGAGCAGCTCAACGCCAGCCGCGCCCTGATCGTCGACCCTGGCGAGCGCGTGCGACTGGCGGAGATGAACCGGCGCGCCGGCGCGAAGGCGCGCCGTTCGGCAGCGTTCATGGCCACCCTGGAACACATGCGCATCGGTCTCGAGCTGTTGCCGGCGGATGCATGGCAGCATCACGCCGGCCTCTGGCACGACCTGCAAGTCGGCATGGCCGAGGCGGCCTACCTGTGCGGACAATTCGACGCCGCGGAGGCGATCTATCCCCTGGTGAGGGCGCGCGTCCCGGATCCGCTGCAACAGGTGCGATGCATCGCCGTCCAGGCGCACCAGTACCAGTTGCAGGGCCGCCTGCAGGACGCCATCGCCGTGCTGCGCGACGGACTGGCGCTGCTGGGCTTCGACGTTCCGGACGACCTCGCGCAACAGAAGGCGCGCTTCGACGACCTGCTCGCCGACATCGCATCCCTGCACGGCGCGCGCGCGCCCGAGCTGGTCGCGAGCGGGCTGCAGGCGGCCGGCGAGATGAGCGATCCGGTCGCGGCGGCGGCACTGCCGATGATGCATGCGCTGTGGATGGCCGGTTATTATGCCGGCCAACAGGAGCTGTGCCAGCTGATGGTGCTGTCGATGACGCGCCTGTCCGCGCTGCACGGCACCAGCGATTTCAGCGCCGTGGCCTATGTTGCCTACGCCTCCATCCTGGCGCTGCAGGACGGCGACCACGCGCGCAGCCAGCGCTTCGGCGCGATGGCGCTGGCGCTGGCCCGGAATCGCCCCAACCTGCAGGCGCGCACCCAGACCGCCCTGATGTTCGCGGCGCTGGTCAGCCACTGGACGCGGCCGCTGCGGATGTCGGACGCCCTGTACGAGGAAGCGTTCGGCTGGGCGCTTGAAATCGGCGACTTCGTGCAGGTCGGCGTGGTGGCGGCCGTGCGCGCGACCGAGCGGATCATCCTGGGCGATTACCTGCCCGACCTGATGCACGCCATCGAACGCGACCTGGCGCTGATGCGCGCCAACGGCCAGCAGGCGATGGCCGATTGCTGCGTGGGCGCGGCGATCCAGCCGATCAAGTGCCTGATGGGCTTGACTCCGCGCAGCGACAGCTACGACGACACGCTTTTCAGCGAGGCCGGCTTCCTCGAGCAATATGGCGGCTCGAACCTGTTTCGCGCCTATTACCTGCAGGGGAAGATCCGTAACGCCTATCTGTTCGACAGCGCCGATGCGGAAGCGCTGGCCGGCCAGGTCGGCATCGTGACCCGGATGATGCGTGGCCAGGCCAAGGTGCCCGAAACGAGTTGTTTCGCGGCGCTGATCTGGATCCGCGCCTTGCGGCGCGATCCCGCACGTGCCGATGCAGCACAACTGCTGGACCGGATCGGCGCCTTGCAGGCCAGTCTCGCCGGCTGGGCCGAGCCCGGGCCGGACGACATCGGCGCCAGGTACGCGCTGGTGCAGGCGGAGGTCGCACGTTACCGCCAGGACCCGGCGGAGGCGACGCGGGCGTATCAGCGGGCCATCGACGTCGCAGCCCGGGCTGCTTACGTCAACATCCAGGCGCTGGCAAACGAACTGTGCGGCGAATGCTGGATCGACCAGGGCCTGCCGCGGGTAGCCGCGGTGTTCATCAGGGACGCCATCGCCTGCTACGCGCAGTGGGGAGCGAAGGGCAAGGTGGCGCACCTGCGCGAGCGCCACGGCGCCTTGCTGGCAAAAGTGGACCAGGACGGGATCCAGTCGCATGCCGGCACGCTCACGCGAGATGCCGCCGCGCTCGACCTGGCGTCGCTGCTCAAGGCGACGCAGGCCGTGGCGAATGAAGTGGGCCTGCGCAAGGTACTGCAGCGCCTGATTGCGGTCGCGCGCGAAAACGCAGGCGCGCAAGTGGCGCGCCTGCTGCTGCTGTCCGACGGGGTGTACAGGCTGGAAGCCGATACCGACGGCGATGCCGTCACGGTCCTGCAGTCGCGCCAGCTCGATCTGGACGCGCTTAGCGATCCGCAATTTCCGCTGTCGCTGCTGCGCTACGTGATCCGTACCGGCGTCGCGGTCATCGAGGACGATATCGCGCAGGGCTCGCGTTTCGCCGCCGACCCCTACGTGCGGCAACATCGGCCGCGTTCGGTCATGTGCCTGCCGGTGCGGCACGGCGGCAATATCGACGGCATCCTCTACTTCGAGAACCGGCTCGCCGAAGCCTCGTTCACCGACGAGCGCGTCGAGTTCCTGCGCATGCTGGGCGCACAGTCGATGATCTCGATCGCCAGCGCAAAGCTGCACGACAGCCTGGAGCGGCGCGTGGCGGAACGCACCGCGCAACTGGAAGAGGCCAACCGCAAGCTGGCCACCCTGTCCATCACCGACGGCTTGACGGGGCTGGCCAATCGACGCCGCTTCGACGAGTATCTACGCAGCGAATCGGCGCGCGCTGCCCGCACCGGCCAGCCGCTCGCCGTCATCATGCTCGACGTCGATTATTTCAAGAAGTTCAACGACCGGTATGGACACCAGGCCGGCGACGCCTGCCTGATCCACGTCGCGCATGCGCTGGCGGCCGGAACCCGCCGCGGCGGCGACCTGGCGGCGCGTTATGGCGGCGAGGAGTTCTCGATCGTGCTGCCCAACACCGGCGCCGGGCAAGCCTACGCCATCGGCGAATCGCTGCGCAGCGCGATCGAAGCACTCGACATCGCCCATGCCGGCGCGGCCACGGGGCGCGTGACGATCAGCGTCGGCGTCGCGACCCGGGCGCCACACGACGTCGCCGAACCGGACACACTGATGCGTCGGGCCGACGTCGCCTTGTACCGCGCCAAGGACGCGGGACGTAATTGCGTCGTGCTCAGCGGGGACACAGCCTGAGTTTTCGCGGCCTGGCCTCGCTGCCTGCACGCATCCGCTTCGATGCGCGCCGCCGATCGCGCAGGACTATGGCTCGAGCGGATATCCAGGCCGGTGCATGCGGAACAGCTGCTCGGCCGTGATCTCGAAATAGTCGGCCGGCCCGCCGCCGCGCAGGATGTGGCGCGCGCCGGCGGTGTCGTAGACGCCATCCTTCAGCAGGTGCCGGGCGATATGCACGCCCACCACCTCGCCCAGGACGAGCCAGTTGCCGGTGTGGTCGCCCCCCGCCGTCCGCAGCGAAACGACCTGCGTGGCGCGGCACTCGAAGGCCACCGGCGACTCCGCCACGCGTGGCGCGGCGACGAGCCGGGAAGCCTGCGGCGTCAGCCCGGCCAGTGCGAACTCGTCGACCTCGGGTGGCGCCGGTGCGCAGCTGACATTCATGGCCTCGGCCAGCGGCCGCGTGGCCAGGTTCCACACGAACTCGCCGGTCGCCTCGATGTTGTTGAGCGTGTCCTTGCGCCCCTGGCTGGAGAAGCCGATGATGGGCGGGACATAATTGAAAGCGTTGAAGAAACTGTAGGGCGCCAGGTTCAGGATGCCGTCCGCGCTGCGGCTGGAAATCCAGCCGATCGGACGCGGACCGACGATGGCATTGAAAGGATCGTGCGGCAGGCCGTGGCCGCGCGCCGGTTCGTAGAAATGGTAATCGTCAGGCACGTGAGCGTTTCCTGGAGATGGCAGTCGGGCTATTTTGCCAAAGGATGCGAATCGTTGCATGTCACGACGAAGTCCTGGTCGTTCAGCCGCACCAGGCAGGCGGCGGCGTCGAGCGGCGCCCGCAGGCGATGCTCGCCCGGCGCCGCGTAATTGGCAAACACCAGCGCCGCCCGGGCGCGCTCATCGGCGAAGTGCTTGCGCTCGACGCGGATCATCTGGCCGGGCGCGATCTCGACCCCGAGCACCCTCAGGGCATCCGGGTAGGTGCGCACCAGGTCGGCCCTGGCGGCGAAGTAGCGCGCCGCCGACATCGCCGACAGGGTGTCGAGCAGCGCCTTGTCCCTGACCAGCACCACGTCCACCGCCAGCGCACTATCGGCGTTGGCGTCGGACGCCGCTGCAAAGGCCAAGCTCTGCCAGGCCGGCCGCACCGGCCCGGGGCGGCCGAACATGGCGCAGCCGGACAGCAGCGCGGCCAGGGTGATGGACGCCGCAAGGCGCGGTACGAGACTGAATCGATACGCCATGTATTGACTCCACAAGGTTGATGGGCGAACGGCCACGATGGTCCGGGAGGCGATGCGGATCCCGATCGGGCCATTGGCTCCAGATAGCTGGAGCACAGCAGCGGAACCACTGAAGCATTGAGAACAGTTTAATATAACGCCACCTTGCGAGAAATGCCGCTGAGCACCAACTGCTGAGAAAAAATAGTCCGCGACGCCTCATGCTCCCGCAACGCTGAACCACCACCCACCTTGCTGCCCATCCGCGAACCGAACATGCAATCCCCTGCCCAGCTCATGAGCGGGCTGCTCGACTACCTGGTCGAGCAAGCCAAAGACACCGATCCTGCAGCTTTTACTTTGTCGAAGGCTAGCGAGTTCAAGAAGACCTATGCCGACCTGGAGGCGCTGCCCTGGGTCGACTTCAACGTGGAAACCGATGGGGAGCCCATCTGGCTGCGGGTGCACCGTCTCGAGGCGACGCACGCGCCGAGCCTTGCCGAGCCCGAGCTTGCTCCCTTCCTGACGATCGGCGACGACCCCGCGGCCGCTGCGCCGGCCTTGAAGGAGGCGGCGCTGGCGAGCGCACGCAAGCAGGACGCCGGCGTCCTCGGCGAAGAGGAAGCCGAACGCCGCGACGCACAGCGCCGTGCACGGGTCGGCCGCCTGCTGGACGTCTACACGCAGCACTGGAGCGATTGGGCCGCGCGCGAACGGCCGCGCCGCCAGGTGATGACCCTCTACGCGGACCTGTTCGCGCTGAAGACGCGACTGGAATCCGAAGAGGCGGTGCGCCCGACCGAGCTGGTCTGGGGCATGGGGGTGTCGTCGTGGCGCATCGCGGGCGCCGACGCGG
>DAMCRY010000136.1:0-1150 GCA_032115075.1 Massilia sp. | reverse complement strand
CCAGCCACGCCATCGGCGTGCGTCCACGCCAGGTCGAGCCGCGCCTGGAGTTCGACGCCTTCGCCGCCTGCGCCGTGCCCGGCATCGGCGACGTCGAGCGCGCCGCCCGCACGCTGTTGCACGAGCGTCCGGACACGGCGGTCTCGCCTTTCGACCCGACCACGGTCGAACCGATCCTGCGCCTGGTCGCCGGCAACCTCGCCGCGTCGGCACGTTACGACCGCGAAGCCGCCGCCGCACCGGGCGCGGGCGACGAACTGGTGGTGACGAACGAGTGGGTCGTGTTCACCCGTCCGCGCGCCAGCCATTTCCTGATCGACGACATCGCGCGCCTGAAGGAGCGCGTCGGCGCCGGCGACCCGATTCCCGACGGCCCGCTGGGCATCGTCACGCGGCCGGGCGAGGCCGTGATCGAACACTCGCCGATCGCCTTCCGCGGCCTGTCCGGACGCGCGGCCACGCGTGGCGAGCCACGTGAACTCTACTTCCCGCTGCCCTACAACCGCGAGCAGGAGACGATCGTCCAGCAGCTCGCGCGCTCGCCGGGCGTCACCGTCCAGGGCCCGCCGGGCACCGGCAAGACCCATACGATCGCCAACATCGTCAGCCACTACCTGGCGCTCGGGAAGCGCATCCTGGTCACGTCCAAGGGCGAGCCGGCCCTGAAGGTATTGCAGGAGAAGATTCCGGCATCGATCCGCCCGCTCACCGTGGCGCTGCTGTCGGGCGACAAGGAAGGCATGCGCCAGTTCCAGGCGTCGATCGAAGCGATCATCCACACCCTCACCCATCTGGATCCGCAGACGGAGAGCGATGCCATCGCCGCCTGCCACGCCGCGCTCGACCGCGCGCACGCGGAGATGGCGCGGATCGACACGCGGATCGACGACATCGCCCGCGCCCACCTGGGCGAGATCGACGTCGACGGCGTGCCGATGCGCGCGCAGAAGATGGCCGAGCTGGTGATCCACGGCCGGGAGCAGTTCGGCTGGTTCGACGACGAGTTGTCGCTGGCGGCGGAACACGCGCCGCCCTTCGGCGACGAGGCCGCCATGCAGTTGCGCGACGCGCGGCGCCGGCTCGGCGGCGACCTGGTCTACTGCCATGCCACGGTCCCGGCGTCCGCCGCCCTGCTTCCCCCTGCCGAGGT
>DAMCRY010000135.1:0-9438 GCA_032115075.1 Massilia sp. | reverse complement strand
CCCGCCCGTCGCGGCCGCTGGCGGCGATGCGGCGCGCCAGGCTGTCGCCGACCACCAGCACCCGCATCGGGCCGCTGACCTCGATCGCACGGGACGGGTCCGGCGCGACCATCTCTTCCAGCCGCTCGACCGGCAGGCCGGTCAGCACGCCGATCGGATGGCCGAGGTCGACCAACTGCTTGAGCAGGCCCAGGCGGCGCACCTGCTCGGCCGTGTACAGCCGCTGCCCATGCGCGGAACGCTGGGTCTCCGACAGCGCATAGCGCCGCTCCCAGACCCGCAGCGTCTCCACCGGCAGCCCGGCCAGCCGCGCGGCCACGCCGCTGCGGTAGGTTACCTGCCGCGGGCCGCCCGCATCGCCCGCTACCTGTTCTCCCATTTTCTCGCTCATACGTCCCGCCCCTGAACCAGTTGTATATACAAGTCCCGGTACAGAACCGCGACAAAGACAGTGTAGCGCAGGAAGAATGTCAATTCAACAACGATTCATTTCAAACGGTATCGAAATAAAACGCCACCGCAAGGGTGGCGTTCGAACGACGGGACGAGCGGGCTTACCAGGTGAAGTCGTCCGGGATCTTGAAGTCGGCGTAGGGATCCTCGCCCTCGTCTTCCGGCGCGGTATCGAGTTTCTTCACCTGGATCACGCTGTCCGGGTCGCGCTCGGCGATCTTCTCGCCGATGACCTTCGGCACCAGCTCGTAGTTCCCGTTCAGGAACACGATGACCAGGCGTCCTGCGACCAAGTGCTGCTGCACCTGTTCCGACACGTAGATGCGCTCGATCTTGGTGCCGTGCGTGAAGTTGTAGGCGATCTCGCCCTTGCCCGCGCCCTTGCCCGCCCCGGCGCGCGGCTGGCGGTTCTGCTGGACCAGCTGGGCGATCTGGGCCTTCACCGCCTTCTGGGCGGCCGCGGCGTCGCGCTGCGCATTCAGCTCGCGCGCCCGCTCGGCGTTCTTGCGCTGCATTTCCAGCGCGGCCTCGCGCGACTCGTTGACCGACTCCTGGCCGGTGCGGCGCTCGATCTTCTTTTGCTTGCTCTTGTCCTGGTTGGCCAGCTTGACCTTCTTCTTGTCCACCAGGCCGGCTTTCAGCAACTGCTCCTGCAGCGACACCATGTTCTTGCTCCTTCGATGGCGGCCGGCACGACGCCGGCGCGCGTAAAGCCGCTAGCATAGCAAACCGGCCGCGATCCGGGCTGTGCAAAGTGGCGGGTCCGGCGTAGCAACCGTGTCATCCATATGGCACAAGTTCATCCGTCCCGCATGGAATCGCGCTCGCACATGGACAGGCGTGGATGAGTCAGGGATAGTCGATGTATTCACATCCCTGCGCCCGCTTCCATGCTCAATCGACCGACCACGCTTCCCCGCCAAGGCACAATGTCCAGGCAGTCCGCCGCAACCGACACCGCCGGCCCCGTGCTGACGGGGCTGCCGAAGGACGGCCATGGCGCGGACGCGCCGCTGGTATTCACCTTCAACGAAGCGGTCAAGCTCGGCACCGGCACCATGACGCTGCGCGACAGCAACTACCAGGGCTTCACCGAAACGCTCGCGGGCAGCCCGTATGTGACGGTGTCGGGCAATACCATTACGTTCGATCCGCCGCAGCGGCTGGCCTATGGCACCCGCTACACGGTCGAATTCAGCGCCGATGCGATCACCGACCTCGCCGGCAACAGGATCAGCGGCGGGTATTACGTTTACAGCTTCGTCTCCGGGCTGGTTCCGGAGGCGCAGAACCTGACCGGCACCGCAGGCGCCGACGTCCTGCAGGGCAGCGACCTGGCAGACACCATGGACGGCCTGGGCGGCAGCGATACGCTCAACGGCTACGGCGGCGACGACATCCTCAAGGGTGGCGACGAGGTGGGCGGCCAGTTCGCCAGCTATGGCGATACCCTCAACGGCGGCGCCGGCAACGACACCTTGCATGGCGGCGCCGGTACCGACATCCTGAACGGCGACGAGGGCGACGACCGGCTGTTCGGCGGCGACGACAACGACCGGCTGTTCGGCGGCGCGGGGGACGACCACCTCGAAGGGGGCGCGGGCAACGACCAACTGTACAGCGGCGCCGGCCAGAACACCTTGCTCGGCGGTGATGGCAATGACGAGCTAAATGCCGAACGAGGCAGCAGCGGGACGCTCGACGGCGGCGACGGCAATGACCGCCTGACGGGCTACAACGGCATCGTCTATGCGGGAGGAAGCGGTGACGATGAGATCGAGGTAACGCTCAGCGGGCCGGACACGCAGCCGTTCACGGTGGACGGTGGCGACGGCAGGGACACGATCCGGATCAGGTTGTACGGCGACTCGCAAGCAATCGCTGCCACGCTGTCCGGCGGCGCTGGCGCGGATACCTTTGTCCTCGCCACTGCCGGCCTGCCCGATTCCGCGACGGCGCTGGTGGTGAGCGACTTCACGCCCGGTCCCAACGGCGACCTGATCGACGTGCGGAGCGTATACGGCGTCCGGGACGGCGTGAACCCCTTTGACGATGGGCTGCTGCGGCTGGCGGCATCCGGCGCGGATACCGTGCTGCAGTTGCGCGACAGCGCGAATCCGTCGGTCTACACCAGCCTGCTCAAGCTGACCGGCGTGCAGCCAGCCCAGCTGACCGGTGTGAATTTCGTCGGCGGGATCGATCCGCGCGGCGGCACCACCGGAATCACGCTGACCGGCACCGCCGCGGCGGACACGCTCGAAGGCATGTTGCTCGACGATACGCTGCAAGGGCTGGACGGCAACGACATACTGTCCGGAGGCGGCGGCAACGACCTGCTCGAAGGCGGCGGCGGCAACGACACCCTGACCGACAATACCGGCAACAATACCTTGCGCGGCGGGGACGGGGACGACCGGCTGACATCCGGCTCCACCGGGAGCAACGTGCTCGAGGGTGGAGCCGGCAATGACTTCCTGACCGGCGGCTCCGGGAACGACCGCCTGCTCGGCGGCGCCGGCGACGACGAACTACAACTGCAGGGCTATGGCAGCGCGGCGCGGACCGTGATCATGGCGGGCGAAGACGGCAACGATACCTTGCGCATCGGCTTCGCCTCCAGCGCCGTGAAGATCGTCGCCAGCGGCGGCGCGGGCGCGGACACCTTCGTGATCGCGTCCTTCGCCGACCTGACGATCCAGGATTTTTCCCAGGGTGACGTGCTCGACTTGCGGCCTGCGCTCGGGGGGATCACCATCAACGGCAATCCTTTCGGTGCGCTCGGTTACCTGAAGGCGGTGCAGGAGGGCTCCCAGGTCAAGATCTATGTCGACGACGACGGTGCCGCCGGAAGCCGCGCCCCCTGGCTCGCCGTCACGCTCGATGACACCACCCTCGGTTCGCTGACGAGCGCCTCGTTCGCGGGGGGCTACAACCCGACCGGCACCAGCCAGGGCGTGACCCTGCGCGGCACCCCGGGCGCCGACACGCTGGAAGGCGGGGCGCTCGACGACATCATCGAAGGCGGCGACGGCAATGACCGGATCGCCGGCGGCGGCGGCAACGACAAGCTGTACGGCGGCGACGAAAGCGTCGTCGGCGGCGGCGACCGGCTCGAGGGCGGGCTCGGCAACGACGAGCTGTATGGCGGCAGCGGCAACGACACCCTCGACGGCGGCGATGGCGACGACCTGCTGGTCGGCGGCAGCGGCGACGACCATCTCGACGGCGGCGCCGGCAGCAACCGGCTCGAAGGCGGCGATGGCCGCGACATCCTGAACAGCTATTCGGGCAGCGACCACCTGCTCGGCGGCGCCGGCGACGATACGCTCAACGGCGGCTGGGGCGGCGGCCTGGACAGCGCGGCTGCCACCATCCTCGACGGCGGCGACGGCAACGACCGCATCACCGCCCGCGGCTGGGTAAAGAGCGTCCTGGGCGGCGCTGGCGACGATGAATTGATGATCGAGGCCAGCGGCAGCCGGCTGAACAACAGCACCATGACGGTCGACATGGGCGCCGGCAACGACCAGGTGACGATCGGCGCGGTGTATGGCGAAGTGCGCCCGATCCAGGTCAGCGGCGGCGCCGGGCGGGACACCTACCGTTTCCAGAGCAGCGATCAATTGCCGCTACTCACTATCACCGATTTCCAGACCGGCGCCGGCGGGGATGTGGTCGACCTGTTCTCCTTCAGCTACAGCTTTACCGGCAATCCCTTCGGCGCCACTGGCCAGGCGCGCCTGGTGCAGGACGGCAGCCGCGTGCTGCTCCAGCTCGACCTCGACGGCGCTGCCGGCGCGGGCGCCTGGGCAACCCGCATCGTGTTCGAGAACAGGCGCGTGGCGGATTTTACCGGAGCGAACTTCACCGAAGGCGCGCGTCCCGACGGCGGTCCGGGCGGCATGGAGATTGCCGGTACCGCCAGCGGCGATACGCTGCACGGGGGACGTCTCGACGATACCGTACGCGCGGGCGCGGGCGGTGATTACGTCTATGGCAATGCCGGCGCCGACCTGCTGGTCGGCGAGGACGGCAACGACCAGTTGTCGGGCGGCGAAGGCAATGATCGCCTCGAGGGCGGCGACGGCGACGACTACCTGTATGGCGAACAAGGCAACGACGAACTGCGCGGGGGCGCCGGGAACGACGTGCTGCAGGACAGCGACGGCGACAACGTTCTGCGCGGCGGCGACGGCGACGACACGCTCTACGGGACAACGAACGGCCGCAACCAGGTGTTCGGCGAGGCCGGCAACGACAATCTGAGAACCGACGGCGGCAATGCGCTCCTGGATGGCGGCATCGGCGACGATACCTTCGGCATCTTCGGCGGCGCATTCGACTCGCGCGAAGCGCGCATCGAGGCACTGGGAGGCGATGGCAGCGACACCTTCACCAGCCACTTTTATAACACCACCCTCAAATCCGCCGTCCTGCTGACGGGCGGGGCCGGCAGCGACGTCTTCCGGCCGCTCAGCGTGGCATACGGCTCGACCACTACCATTACCGATTTCGCGGCCGGCGCCGGCGGCGACCTGATCGACGTCACGGGCATCGCGGCGGCAACGGCGGGCAATCCTTTCGGCGCGGGAGGCAGCCTGCAACTGGTGCAGCGCGGGGCCGACACCGTACTCCAGGCGCGCCCCGACCGCGACAGCGCTGTCGCCTTCCAGGACGTCCTGGTGCTGCGCAACGTCGACAAGTCCGCGCTGACCTCCCACAATTTCAGCCTCGGCTTCCATCCCGACGGTTCCACCACCGGGCTGGCGCGCAGCGGCACCGACGGCGCCGACCGGATCGACGGCGGCTGGCTCGACGACACCTTGCGCGGCGGCGCCGGCAACGATGTGCTGTCGGGCTGGATGGGCAACGACCGCCTCGAGGGAGGCGACGGCGACGACCGGCTCGACGGCGACGGGATCGGGAGCGTGCCCGAAAACGGGTACGGCCAGCAATGGCCGACCCTCTTCAGCGGCAACGACGTGCTCGACGGCGGCGCCGGCAACGACACCCTGACCAGCTCCTATGGCGCCGACACCCTGCTGGGCGGCGCGGGCGACGACACGCTCGTGCTGGCGCGGACCGCCTACTTCTTCGGCGCGCCGGCGCCCGACTACCGGGTGACGCTCGATGGCGGCGACGGCAATGACCGGATCCGCGTGGATTATGGCGTCGCGCCCACGGTCGGCGTGACGATGAGCGGCGGCGCCGGGAGCGACGTCTTCCAGCTGAACGTCGCGCCGCCCTCGGCCGCCTGGAGCATTTCCGATTTCCAGGCCGGCACGGGCGGCGACGTCCTCGACATCTTCGAGCTGCTCGGCTGGGTTCGTCAATCGCCGTTCGCCACCGGCCACGTCGTCCTGGAGCAGCGCGGCGCGGACACCGTCGTGCGCTTCGACGCCGATGGCAGCGCGGGCCCGTGGGCCGCCGCCGACCTGGTCACGCTGAAAGGCATCGCGAAGGAAGCGCTGACCAGCGCCAACTTCCGCTACGGCCATGCGCCCGACGGCGCCGCCCTGGACCTGGCGCCGGAAGTGCACGGCGGCGCCGGCCGCGATCGCCTGGATGGCGGCGCACGCCCCGACCTCCTGCACGGCGCGGAGGGCAACGACGTGCTGGCCGGCTATGGCGGCAACGACCTGCTGCATGGCGGGGCCGGGATCGACACCGCCGTGTTCCGCGGCGGCCGCGACCAATACGCGCTGTCGGGCTTCGGTATGGCGGAGTCGTTCGTATCCGACCTGCGCGCCGGCGCCAGCGACGGCAAGGACCGCCTGGTCGAGGTCGAACGCCTGGTCTTCGCCGACGGCGCCATCGCCCTGGACACGGGCGCGAGCGGCAATGCCGGCCAGGCCTACCGCATCTACCGCGCCGCCTTCAACCGCGAGCCCGACCAGGTCGGCCTGGGCTTCTGGATCGAGATGCTCGACCGCGGCGTCACGCTGCAGACGGTGGCCGGCGGCTTCACCCGCGGGACCGAGTTCGCCGAACTGTACGGCGCCAACCCGAGCAACGCGGAGATCGTCACGCGCCTGTACCACAACATCCTGGACCGCGAGCCGGAGCAGGAAGGCTATGATTTCTGGCTGTCGGTCCTCGACAACAAGCTGACCGATCTCGGCACCGTGCTGGCCGCCTTCAGCGAAAGCCCGGAGAACCGCCTGGCGCTGGCGGAACTGATCGCCAACGGGGTCGACTACCAGCCCTTCCTCGGATGAGCCAGGCCCGGAGCGTATGCATGTGTTGCGCAGGCAGCACATCTTTCGCCAGGACATTCCATTCGATGGGTATTCGGCCGCGCCTTGGCCGATAATCGCTGTAATAACAGCAACCCTCGAGACGCGATGTCCTGTCGTATCGTTCCCCCCCAGCCGGGCGCCGGCCCGGCCCCGGCGCCATGAGCGCCAAGGCCCCCACGCGCGTCTCGCGCCTGTACGAGGTCATGGACCTGATGCTGGATTCGGTCGGCGATCCGCTGGCCCTGAGCGGCCTGGCCGCCTCGGCCAGCTATTCGAGCTACCACTTCGACCGCATCTTCCGCGAGCTGACCGGCTTCTCGGCCGTCGAATACCAGCGCAAGCGGCGCCTGCGCCGCGCCGCGCACCAGCTGCGCCACGAGCCCGACGTGCCGATCGTGCGCATCGCCCAGGACTGCGGCTTCCCCTCCAACGCGGCTTTCGCCAAGGCCTTCAGGCAGCAGTTCGCGATGTCGGCCAAGGCCTGGCGCGAAGGCGGCTGGCGCGCCTACATGGACCAGCAGGTCGGGCGCGAGAGCGACGTCAGCTTCTTTGTCGCCGAACCGGGCAACGTCGAGGCGATCCTGGCGCCCTACTGCCCGCCCGAGCCGGGCAGCATCGCCGCGCGCATCGAGGTGCGCCAGCTGCCCGCCGTGACGCTGCGCTACCAGCGCTTCTTCGGCCAGTCCGGCGCCGCGCTCTCGATCGCCTGCAACGGCTTCATCTGCGAGCGCGAGAAAAGCGGCGAAGTGCAGCCGGGGGCGGCCTGGTACGGCGTGTTCGACGAGGACCCGGGGTTTACCGGCGAGCGCGAATACTGCTACGACTTCGGTTTCGACTCCGCGCATGGACGGACCGCGGGCGGCGACGCCGCCGACGCCAGCCTCGGGCTGCGCGTGCTGCCGGCTGGCGCCTACGCCTGCCTCGACTTCCACCACGAGTGGCCGCGCTTCCGCTCGATGTACGAGGACTGGCTCGAGCGCCAGGCACAAGCGCTGTGGCGCTTCGACAGCGCGCGCCCGCACATCCAGAAGGTCGTGCGCGACGGCGACGGGCAGTGGCGCGGCTGGCTGGCGCTGCCGATCAAGCGGCGCTAGGCACTTCTCCCTTGCCGTCCGGCGCGGCGCGCCACACGAAGCGGCTCAGCGCCAGCACCGGCAGCGCCGCCACCAGCACCCACAGGAAGAAATGGCGGTAGCCCAGCAACGCCTGGATGTCGCCGCTGACCATCTTGAACAGCACGAAGCCGAGCTGCATGAAGCCGGTGCCGAGCGCGTAGTGCGCGGTCTGGTAGCGGCCACTGGCGACCACCTGCATGATGAACAGGATCACCCCGACGAAGCCGAAGCCGTAGCCGAACATCTCCACGCCCAGGCCCGCCGCGATCACGCCGAGCGACTCGGGCTGCGCCACGCTCAGGTACCAGAACACGGCGTTCGGCAGGTTCATCGCGACGATCAGCCAGGGCATGGCGCGCCGCAGGCCGAGCGACGCGGTGAAGTAGCCGCCGGCGATGCTGCCGGCCAGGAAGGCGATGGTGCCGGCGGTGCCGTACACGGCGCCCACCTGCGCCGTCGTGAGTCCCAGGCCGCCAACCTCGCGCGCGTCGCGCAGGAACAGCGGGCCGATGGTCTGGATCTGCCCTTCCCCGGCCCGGAACAGGATGATGAACAGGATCGCCATCCAGATGCCGGGCTTGGCGAAGAAGGCGCGGATCACGTCGAGCAGGGTGCCGGCGACGCCGCGCACGCCTTCCTGGCGCGCGGCGCCGGGGGTGTCGTAGGCATGCGGCAGCGCCCACAGGTGGTACAGGCCGAGCGCCGCCATCAGCGCGCCGAGCAGGCCGAACACGGTGGCCCAGGCCAGGCCCGGCCCCATGCGGTCCTCCAGGTAGCCGGCCAGCATCACCAGTCCCCCCATCGACAGGAACTTGGCGGCATTGAAGAAGGCGCCCTGCCAGCCCGCATAGGCGGCCTGCTGGCGCTCGGTGAGGCTGGCGATGTAGATGCCGTCGGCGCAGATGTCGTGGGTGCTGGAGGCGATGGCGACCACCGCGAACAGCGCGATCGACAGCCCGAACCAGGCCGGCAGCTGCAGCGCCAGCGCCATCGCGCCGAGGGCCAGGCCGCCGGCCAGCTGGAAGCACACGACCACGCCGCGCTTGCTGCGCGCCAGCTCCAGGAAGGGGCTCCACAGCGCCTTGAACACCCAGGCCAGTCCGAGCAGGCCGGTCCAGCGCGCAATCTGCTCGTTGGGCACGCCCAGCGACTTGTACATCAGGCCGGCCACCAGGGCCACCGCGTAGAAAGGCAGGCCCTGGGCCAGGTACAGGGTCGGCACCCATGCCAGCGGATGGCGGGCAGGTGTTGGCGGCACGGCGGGCGGCACGGTGTGCGAAAGCTCGTTCAGGGCGGTCATGGTTGCTCCAGGCTCGGGGTAACGCTCAGTGTCACGATCCGGCTTGCGCGGCCGCGGGTGTCGACGGTGGCCAGCTTCACCTCGCGCGCATCGCCAACCGGCGCCGGCGCCGTGTAGCGCCGGCTGTGCCCGGACGGCGCGGCGCCATCGAGAGTGTAATGCACGGCCAGGCCGGGCAGGGAGACACTGGCATGCAGCAGGCCGTCGCGCACGACCGCGCCCGGTGGCGGCAGCCGGTAATCCCAGGGACGCGGCGCGCGGTCCAGGCGCGGCAGCTCGCGCTGGCCGAGCCGGTTGGCGAATTCGTTCCAGTCGCGCAGCGCGCAGGCCG
>DAMCRY010000134.1:0-9500 GCA_032115075.1 Massilia sp. | reverse complement strand
CATGGACGCGCCGGCTGGCAGCTACCAGCAAGGCGTCCACCGCCGCTGGGGCCACCTGCGGCGCGCCCGGGTACGGGCGCTCGCCTGGCTGCTCGACGCGCCCGACCTGCTCGACGCCGCCGATCCCCTGTGGGCGGGGCGCATCGCCACGCTCGGGCCGGTCGCGCCGGAGACGGTGGAATGGCTCAACCGCCTCGACCACGATCCCTCGCTCCTCGACGCCGCACTCGGCGCCAGGATGTATACGCGCCTCGGCCTGTATGCCGAAAAGCTGATGGCCTTCTACTTCGAACAGCACGGCCGCCTGGTCGCCCACGGCCTGCAGATCCGCGCGAGCCGCAACGACACGGTCGGCGAGTTCGACTTCCTGCTCGACGACGGGCCGGGTGCGGTCGAGCACATCGAGTTCGCCACCAAGCTCTACCTGCTGGACGGGGAGGGCGGACAGCAGCAGGACTGGCAACTGAATGCCCTGGTGGGCCCGAACCTGGCCGACAGCCTCGGCATCAAGATGCGCAAGGTGTTCGAGCGCCAGCTCTCGCTGGGCGGCCATCCGGCGGCGCAGGCGCAGCTGCCGCGTCCCGTGTCGAAGGCGCGCGCGCTCGTCAAGGGTTGGTTGTTCTATCCGTCCGGAAGCTGGCCGGCGATGCGCGGGATCGCGGCGGGCCACTGCCGCGGCTTCTGGTGCGCGCTCGACGAGATCGAGGCCCTGGCCGGCGGGGAATTCCTGATGCTGCCACGCCTGCAGTGGCTGGCGCCGTTCAGCGCGGCCTCGGCGACCCGGATACTGAACCGCGCCCAGCTGCACGCGGAACTGTCGGCGCAGTTCGAGACCTCGTCGACGCCGGTCCTGGTCTCGGTGGTGCGCCACGAGCCGGGAAGAATCGAGGAGATCGAACGCGGCTTCATCGTACCGAACGACTGGCGCGAGCGCGCCGCGGCGCGCAGGATGGTCAAAGCGGTTCCGTAGGGTGGGCAAGTTTCTTGCCCACGCGTTCAACATGCCGATGCGACCATGCGGGCATGAGTTATATGAAAAGCATTCACTTGGAGCCTCTGTGATACGCGCAGCGTATTAGTGCTTGTGCTCGCCGATCAGCGCCAGCGAATCGTGCTCGCGCTGGTTCGCCGCATGGCGGCGCCCGATGAAGAACATGATCCCCGCCACCGACATGCCGAACAGGACGATGATGATGTCCAGGTCCAGGTTCAGCGTGATCATGATGGCGTACAGCGCCAGCATGGTGAGGATCGACAAGTTCTCGTTGAAGTTCTGCACCGCGATCGAGTGGCCGGCGCTCATCAGGACGTGGCCGCGGTGCTGCAGCAGCGCATTCATCGGCACCACGAAGAAGCCCGACAGGAAGCCGATCAGGGCCAGCAGCGGGTAGGCCAGGTTCACCGAGGTCACGAACACCATGCTGCACACGACCAGGCCCATGATGATCCCGAGCGGGATCACGGTCAGCGACTTGCGCAGCGGGATCATGCGCGCCGCCATGGCCGCCCCCAGCGCCACGCCGATCGCGACCACGCCGATCAGGTTGGTCGCCTTGTCCAGCGGCATGTGCAGCGAGCGCTCGGCCCATTTCAGCACGATGAACTGCAGGGTCGCGCCGGCGCCCCAGAACAGGGTGGTGACGGCCAGCGAGATCTGGCCCAGCTTGTCGCGCCACAGGGTGGCCGAGCAGTTGGCGAAGTCGGCGATCAGCTTGGCCGGGTTGCGCTCCTGGTGCTCGTAGCGCGCGCCGGTGTCCGGAATGCGCAGGTTGAACAGGGCGGCCAGGATGTAGACGCCGACCACCACCGCCATCGCCGCTTCGGCGCCGGTCTCGACTCCGGGAATGCCGAGGCCCAGCAGCAGGTTGCCGCCGCGTTCGCTGACCAGCGCGCCGCCGGCCACGGTGCCGAGGATGATCGACATCACCGTCAGGCCCTCGATCCAGCCGTTGGCGGGGACGAGCTTCTCGGGCGGCAGCAGTTCGGTCAGGATGCCGTACTTGGCGGGAGAGTACACGGCCGCGCCGAAACCGACGACGGCATAGGCCAGCAGCGGATGCACGGTGAGGAACATCAGCGCGCATCCGGCAATCTTGATCAGGTTCGCGATGAACATCACGCGGCCCTTGGGCAGCGAATCGGCGAAGGCGCCCACGAAGGCGGCCAGCAGCACGTAGAAGAGCACGAATGACAGCTTCAGCAGGGGCGTCAGCGAAGCCGGGGCGTTCATCGACGTCAGCAGACTGATCGCAACAAACAGGAGCGCATTGTCTGCCAGCGACGAGAAGAACTGCGCCGCCATGATGGTATAAAAACCACGGTTCATTCGAAAAGAGTAAAAACTGGTCCGAGTTGCTTTATACCATGAATGGTCCCCGCGCAAAAAGAAAAGGAGTCTTGTCAGCAGCAGGCTTTTCTCGACTCCGGTAGAATGGAGGGCTTCCCGCTCATCCATCCGGACTGCCCTCGGGCGGCCGTTTTTCGACCATGCCCCGCCCGATTTTCGCCACCATCCACCTCGATTCGATGCAGCACAACCTGGCCCAGGCGCGCACCTGCGCGCCGCTGGCGAAGGTCTGGGCCGTGGTCAAGGCCAATGCCTACGGCCATGGGCTGGAACGCGCGATGCGCGGCTTCGCCACGGCCGATGGCCTGGCCCTGGTCGAGACCGAAGGCGCCCTGGCCCTGCGCGAGAACGGCTGGATCAAGCCGGTCCTGCTGCTCGAAGGGTTCTTCGATGCCTCCGACATCCCGCTGCTGGCCGAACACAATATCAATAGTGCGGTCCACAACATCGAGCAGGTCAAGATGCTGGAGTACACCCAGCTCTACCGCCCGATCGACGTGCACCTGAAGATGAATACCGGGATGAACCGCCTGGGCTTCCGACCCGACGAATACGCGGCCGCCTACCAGCGCCTGCGCGCGATCCCGGGCGTGCGCAACATCACCCACATGACGCACTTCGCGAATGCCGACGAGCTCGAGCACCCGCGCCTGACCATCGCCGAGCAGGTGCGCCGCTTCCAGTTCGGGGCCGGCGAGCTGCCGGGCGAGCGCAGCCTGTCGAATTCCGGCGGCGTGCTGCACCAGGCCGACCTCGGCGACGCGCTGTCGAACGACTGGGTCCGGCCCGGCATCATGCTCTACGGCGGCACCCCGGGCGGGCGCGCGGCGGCGGACTACGGCCTGCGCCCGACCATGACCCTGCGCTCCGAGATCATCGGCATCCAGGAGATCGCGGCCGGCGACACGGTCGGCTACGGCAGCCGTTTCGTGGCCGAGGGGCCGATGACGGTGGGTGTGGTGGCCTGCGGCTATGCCGACGGCTACCCGCGCCACGCGCCGCACGGCACGCCCGTGATCGTCGACGGCGTCCGCACGACCCTGGTCGGCCGGGTCTCGATGGACATGATGACGGTCGACCTGACCCCGATCAGGAATAGACGCATCGGCAGCAAGGTCACCCTGTGGGGCGACGGCCTGCCGATCGACGAGGTGGCCTCCAGCGCCGGCACGATCGGCTATGAATTGATGTGCGCGCTCGCGGGGCGGGTGCGCGTGCTCGAAGGAAGAATGGGAAGCGATGGCTAAATCAAGAACCGCCTATACCTGCAGCGAGTGCGGCGCGACCTCCGCGCGCTGGTCCGGCCAGTGCCCGGATTGCAAGGCCTGGAACACGATGGTGGAATCCGTGGTCGAGCCGCAGGGCGTGAACCGCATGTCGCAGACCGCGCACAAGGCGCTGGCGCAGACCGCGCCGGTCCTGTCCTTGCGCGACATCGAAGCGCTCGACGTGCCGCGTTTCGGCACCGGCATCGAGGAATTCGACCGCGTGCTGGGCGGCGGCCTGGTGGCCGGCGGCGTGGTGCTGATCGGCGGCGACCCCGGCATCGGCAAGTCGACCCTGCTGCTGCAGGCCCTGGCCAACCTGGCCGCGACCCGCAACACCTTGTACGTCAGCGGCGAGGAATCCGGCGCCCAGATCGCGCTGCGCGCGCGCCGCTTGTCGGTGGACTCGGCCGAGCTCAAGCTGCAGGCCGAGATCCAGCTGGAGAAAATCCTCGGCACCCTGGCGGATCTGAAGCCGGAAGTGGCGGTGATCGACTCGATCCAGACCCTGTATTCGGATGCGCTCACGTCCGCCCCGGGCTCGGTGGCCCAGGTGCGCGAATGCGCGGCCCAGCTCACCCGCGTGGCCAAGCAGACCGGGGTGACCATCATCCTGGTCGGCCACGTGACGAAGGAGGGGGCGCTGGCGGGTCCGCGCGTGCTCGAGCACATCGTCGACACCGTGCTCTACTTCGAGGGCGACACCCAGAGCAGCTTCCGCCTGGTGCGGGCCATCAAGAACCGCTTCGGCGCGGTCAACGAACTGGGCGTGTTCGCGATGACGGAGAAGGGCCTGAAGGGCGTGTCGAATCCATCGGCGCTGTTCCTGTCGCAGCACGACAGCCAGGTGCCGGGTTCCTGCGTGATGGTGACCCAGGAGGGCACGCGCCCGCTGCTGGTCGAGATCCAGGCCCTGGTGGACGCCAGCCACCTGCCGAATGCGCGCCGCCTCTCCGTCGGCCTGGAACAGAACCGCCTGGCGATGCTGCTGGCGGTGCTGCATCGTCACGCCGGCATCGCCGCATTCGACCAGGACGTGTTCATCAACGCGGTGGGCGGCGTGAAGATCACCGAGCCGGCGGCCGACCTGGCCGTGCTCCTGGCGATCAACTCCTCGATGCGCAACAAGCCGCTGCCGCGTGGCCTGGTGGTGTTCGGCGAAGTCGGCCTGGCCGGCGAGATCCGTCCCGCGCCACGCGGCCAGGAGCGCCTGCGCGAGGCGGCCAAGCTCGGTTTCTCCATCGCCGTGATCCCGAAGGGGAACGCGCCGAAGCAGAAGATCGAAGGCATGACCATCGTGGCGGTAGAACGCATCGACCAGGCCTTCACCAAGCTGCGCGAACTGGACTGAGCGCGCTGACGCAGCATCCACTTTCCTTGCTTCGAGGAGCCTGAAAAGCTCCGCCACGGGCGCCCAGACTTCGGGCGCCTTTTTTCGCCCTTGCGCTATGCGAAGCCCCCCTTTTTTGTCGTCGAAGCGTGCACCAGCGTGTCGCTTCTTTTGTGCGAATTGGAAATCTATTTCATCTAGAAATTGTCTCGGAAGTTCAAATAGAAATATTGCTGACATTTTATTTTACTAAAGAAATAATGAGAAAAATAAATTCCTTTAATCAAAATAAGCCCCCCCAACACGCTTGAAAGTGCCATCAAGAATTGCGTTTTGAAATCGCCTGTGAGCGAAAACAAAGAGTAAGCAATTTCCCCACCGAGGAAAATCTCTATTGTTATGCTTGCTTCCGTAGTTCAGGGTCGTTTGTAACCAAACCTTACTAACGGAGGTAGATGTGCTGAAGCTCATTGGCAAGCCCCGCCTGACAGTCCAGCGCGGTCAAGGAATGATGGAATACATCATTATTGTCGCCCTGATCGCGGTGGCCGCAATCGGCGTGTATTCGGTATTCGGTCAAACCATTCGCAACCAGACGGCAGGCCTGGCGAACGAAGTCGCGGGTAAAGATGCCAACGCTCAGATCCAGGCGGCATCGGGCACGGCCGACAATGCTGCCAGCCGCGCCAACACGACCAAAGGCATGGCTTCGTACAACGTCGAGAACGACCAGGGCACCGGTGCCGGTGGCACGGGTGGTGGGGCCGGCGGAGGTGCCGGCGGCTGAGACCGCGGTAACGCGAATGCACGCGTAACCGAGGCGCCGATTCCGGTTACCCGTGTTCACGGATCCGGCATGGCCATGCCGGTCCTTTTCGAGAATGGGCCCGTAATACGACGGCCTTCCGGATTGCCACCATTTCGCCAGACGACGCATATGAAGCGGACCCGTTTTTCGGTTTCGAGAAAGCGTGCCAGATACAGGCAAGGCCAGACCATGGTATTCGCGCTGGCATTTGCGATCAGCGCCGGACTTGTCGCCCTGCTTTTATTTAATAGCGGAATGCTCGCGAATGCCAAGACCCGGCTGCAGAATACGGCGGATGCCGCCGCCTATAGCGCCGGGGTATTGCAGGCGCGCGATCATAATTTTTCCGCTTATATCAACCGCGCCATGGTCGCCAACCAGGTGGCGGTGGTGCAGATCGTCAGCCTGAAATCCTATTTCGAAGACGCGGCCGCCACCCACGAGCGGATGAGCGGCCCGTTGTTGAGCTTTGAATCGGAAATGTATCCGAGAGATAAACCGGTATGGGATGCCGCGAAACAGCTTCCCATGGATAGTATTGATTCCGGCATGCAGCAACTGGCCAAGCAGGCCGTTCCCATGATCGACGGTTTGATCAAGCTGTTCGAGACCGCCCAGGAAGCGCACCATGTCGCCACCCGCTTCGACATGGCCCTGGTTGCCGAGGAAGTCGTCAAGCGCAACGACCCGCAGGCGCGGTTGACGACCGGGGTGTTCACGGCCGGACGCACGGTGGTACAGGTCACGAACTGGCACGACGCGACCCGGCGGCACCGCGCCAACGACCAGTCCATGGCGGCCGACCGCTTCGCCGACGTCACCGTGAGCGACCAGTCCACGGACGCCTTCACGCGCAGCAGGACGTCGATGCCGCTGCCGGCCTGGGCCAGCACGGTAAAGCCCTGCGAAAGCATGCCCTACTATGCGGGCTCGTTCACCGTATTCCAGTTCACCCACGCGGGCGGCAGCATGCTCAGCGCCGACAAGAAGCGCTGGCTGGCGCTGGACGCCAGCCTGGGCGGGGGCGTCGCCACCTGCCTGTTCCTGGTGCCCTGCGGTCCGATCGTCTGCCCGCTCAACGTTACCATCCCGCTGGTGGACGACAACGTCGTCGGCGGCTCCGGCGGCGGCCTCGCCGGTCCCGCCGGCGGCTACGATTCCACGCGCGGCTACAAGAACAACCCGAGCGCGAGCGCCGACTACGGCGGCGCCCTGGTCAACCCGCAGACCATGATCCCGGCGCGCCTGCGCTACCAGCAGGGGCCGGGCGAGACGCTGGACGGCAAGGGCGGCCTGCAGGAGTACTACCGCGACGTCGCCAGCCCGGCGGCGGCGATCCCGGACCAGACGCCGGAGCACAATGGCGGCGCCCACGCGGTGACCTTCGAGGTCGAGCGGCCGGGCGCGACGGTCCGGACGTCGGGCAAGTTCCTGGCCGGCGCGCAGAACGTCCGGCTGGACGACGCGATGAAGAGCGATACCTTGAAGGCCTTGTCTTCGGCCCATGCCTATTTCTACCGGCCGAACGCCGAGGATCCGTCCCGTTTCAGCCGCGGCGGATGGCAGCGTGCCGACGGCAAGACCGAGACGGCCAACCTCTTCAGTCCCTATTGGCAGGCCAGGCTGGTCGACCGCAGCCAGGCCGACCGGGCGGCCTCGTGGGCAGCGCATTGAGGAGGCGGCGATGAAGCGTACACCAAGCCGCCGAAGCGAGCTGGGCCAGGCCGCCACCGAAGCCCTGGTCACGGCACTGTTCTTCCTGGTGCCCTTGTTCCTCGCGATCGCCGCCCTGGGCAAGCTGCTCGACGTGCAGCACGTGGCCGACGTCGCGGCGCGCTACGCCGCCTGGGAGCGCACGGTCTGGTATCCGGAGGCATCCGGCTTCGATGCCATCCAGCAGCCGAACCGGAAAACCTCGAACGAGATCGCGAACGAAATCGCGGCGCGCATCCTGTCGGACCGCGCGCGCCAGTCCGTCATCCGCGCCGGCGACCGCAGCGCGGGCGGTCCGGTCAACGGCACCGACCCCTTGTGGCAGGACCACCTGGGCAAACCGTTCTTCACGCGCCTCGAGCAGCTCGGCACGGCGCACGCGCTCGCCGCGGCCGGCGGCGATGCGGCCGGTGCGGTCGCCACGCTGCCGCCGGCCCTCCTGCCGCCCTTGCCCGATACCGGGATCGCGAGCGACACCATCTGGTTCAAGGATGTCGCCAGGGACAGCGCCGTGTTCGCGCGCCTGTGGCCGGCAGGGGAGGGCTGGAAAGGAATGGAATTCACCGCGAATGGCGCGATCGTCTCGAATACCTGGGCGGCGAACGGCAGTGCCGGGACGAAGGACATGGTCGCGAAGATGGTGCCCACCGCGGGAACGCTCGGACAGGCGGTCAAGACCGCGGTCGACGTGGGCCTGGGCGTATGGGATCCGGCCAATATGGGCAAGCTCGAGGTCGGGAAGATCGCAGTCGACGTCGTGCCGCCGGACCGCCTGAAGGATGGGCGCCGGCCGCGCGACGCCGGCCAGACCGCCGCCGGGGCGCGGCAATGAGAAAGGAATGCGAAGTGCGTAGAACGGAGCTGTTGCGGTCCCTGTCGGCGACCACCCTGACTTTCCTCGTCCTGTGCGGCGCCGCGCAGGCCGGCGGCAGTACGGCCGACCGGCCCGGCGCCCAGGACCATCCGCTGGTCTCGCGCTACGCCGGCTCGGAGCTGCGCCTGCATGGCGAGGAAAACTACGGGAGCGCTCCCACTTTCGTGAGCGGGAACGGAAAGGTGAAGGGGAAGGTGGAGAGCGTCATGCAGGAAGGGCGGATCACCAACCGGCTTTACTGGGGGCCGCCGGGACGCACGCCGCTGGAAGTCTTCCGCAACTACCAGTCGGCGCTGCGGGCCGCCGGCTACGACACGCAATACATGTGCGAAGAGGCCCAGTGCCACAAGGACATGATCCAGAAGCGGATGGAGCGCTGGGCGGCCACCACGCGCTGGGCGGGCGGCGAGCGCAGCATGTTCGAGGTCGTCAACCTGTTCGGCAACAGGCCGCGCTTCCATTACCTGCACGCGAGGAAGAACGGGGCGAACGGCGCGGTGAACGTTCACCTCGCGGTGTCGATGACCGAAAAGGGGGACCGCAGCCAGCAGTTCATCCAGGTGATCGAAGCCGCGCGGATGGACGAGAACATGGTCGATGCCGCCACGATCGGCAGTGCGCTGGCCCAGGAAGGGCGCATCGCCCTCTACGGCATCCTGTTCGAGACCGGCTCGGCCGTCGTCAGGCCCGGGTCGGACGCCACCCTCGAGCAGATGGCCATGGCGCTGAAGAGCAAGCCGGCCCTGAAGGTCTATATCGTCGGCCATACCGACAACCATGGGACGCCGGAGGCCAACCTGGCGCTGTCGCGCAACCGTGCGCGCGCCGTGGCCGAGCTGCTCGGGAGCCGCCATGCGATCGACCCGGAGCGCCTGCAGGCCGAAGGGGTGGCAAGCCTGGCCCCGGTGGCCAGCAACGAGCACGAGCAAGGCCGCGCCAGGAACCGGCGCGTGGAACTGGTCGTGCGCTGACCGGCCAGCCAGCGGGAGACGCCATGAAGACGCGAAGCATTCCACTCCTCGGCCTTGCCCTGGCGCTGCTGGCGCCCGGCACGGTCCATCCGGCCGGTCCCGGCGTCGCGCCGGAGTTGCTGCCGCCCCCGGGCCTGTACCGGATCGACCGCGACATCGAAGCGGCGACGGGCGCCACGCGCCTCGACGTGC
>DAMCRY010000133.1:6124-9506 GCA_032115075.1 Massilia sp. | reverse complement strand
CTCGGCGCGACGGACGAACGGCAGGTCGACCATCTTGCCGTCGACCGTGAACGCGGCCAGGCCCTGGGACTCGGCCGCCCGCGCCGCCTCGACCACCCGACGTGCGTGCGCCAGTTCTTTCTGGTCCGCGCCGAAGGCCTGGTTTGCCAGCGCCACCTGGCTCGGATGGATGCAACTCTTGCCCCAGAAGCCGAGCCGGCGCGCCATCGCGGCTTCGGCCAGGTAGCCGTCCGGGTCGCGGATGTCGGGGAAGGCGCCGTCGTACGCGAACACCCCTGCTTCCGCGGCCGCCATCCGCAGCCGGAACATCGCGGCATGCACGTTGGCCTGGTCGCGGCGCGCCACACCGTGGGCCTCGAACAGGTCGGCAAAGCCCAGCTGCAGGCCAGCCACGCGCGGATCGGCGGCCGCGATCTCGTGCGCCAGACGCAGCCCGAGCGGGGTTTCGATATTGGCCAGGATGCGGATCGGGCGCGCCACGCCGTTGACCTGCTCGGCCCTGGCCAGCGTGGCGCAGCAGGCGGCGATGTCGCCTGCGGATTCGGCTTTCGGCAGGTTCAGGAGCGCCAGCGCACCTTGCGCCACGGCGCGCACGTCGGCCTCGAAGTGCGGCGAATCGAGACCGTTGACGCGCACGATGATCAGCTTGCCGCTGGCCTGGGCCTCGGGCGAGCGCAGGAATGCGGCGACGTTGGCGCGCGCCTCGTCCTTGCGCTCCGGCGGCACCGCGTCTTCCAGGTCGATCGAGATGGCATCGGCCGCCCCCTGCAGCGCTTTGGAAAACAGCTCGGGACGCGATCCCGGCACAAACAGTTTGCTACGCATCGTTTCCTTGCCGCCCGAATCAGAACTTGATGCTGTGGGTGAGCGAGACCGAACGACCGCGACCCGACGCATAGTTCTGGAAGCCGGGAATCTGCGAACTCGTCAGGATGTAGAACTTGTTGAACAGATTCTCCACGCCGAGCGTCAGATCGCCGAAGCGGGTGCGGTAGCTGCCGTTCAGGTCGAACAGGGTGTAGCCCCGGGTTTTCTCTTCGTTCGACTTGCCGATGTTGATCTCACGGTCCAGCAGTGAGGTGAAGCCGATCCGCACGTTGCCCTGCTCCGAGAACTGCCACATCAGCGAGCCGCCGACCTTGTCCGGGCTGATATTGGCGATACCCATTTCGACATCGAGCGGGCCGCTGTCCCGGCTCACGGTCTTGCCGCGGATGCGCGAATACAGGGCATTGGCACGCAGCGTGCGCGACAGGATGTACTCGCCGGAAAGCTCGACGCCCTTGATCAGCACTGGCTGGCGGCGCATGATGAAGTCGTTGGTCAGCGGATCGATCGCCAGCGACACGCCGAAGTCCGAATACGAGCGATAGGCCGAGATGCCGAAGCTGCCCGAACGGCCGCGCCAGTTCAGGCCGGCCTCCTTGTTGTCGACAATCACGGCCTGCAGGTCGAGGATGCCCGCCACGGTCTGGCCGGGCTTGTTCACGTTACGCAGGGGGATGCCGACGTTCGGCAGGCTGAAGCCCTTGCCATACGAGCCGTACACGGACCACTCGGGCGCCAGCCGCCATACCGCGCCGATGTTCGGCAGGTTTGCCTGGTAATCGAGCTTGCCACCTTCGACGAACACGCGATTGTTGTAATAGGTGGTGGTATAGCTGTCGACTTCCAGCTCGCCCGATTCCCGGCGCACGCCGCCGGCCAGGGTGACCGGGCCCAGGTCGTAGGACAGCTGGGCGAACGGCGCGGTGCTGGTGTACACCATCGGCGGCACCCAGGTGCGGTTGGTAAGCGCCAATCTCTGTTCCGTCTCGTCGCGCACGACGTCGACCCCGGCGCGCAGCTCGAGTCCGTCGACCCCGGCCAGGTCCGGGCGGCTCCAGCCGGTACGCAGGCCGCGCTTCTGCGAGTTCACCTCGGACTGGTCGGTCAAGGTGCCGAGCGGCGCGATCAGCGGGTCCTGCTTGTCCGAGCCTCCCTTTTCGGCCACGAAGCGCATCGCCTGGCTGGCGCGGTAGGCCTGGGCCGTCAGGGTCCCGCCCCACACTTCCGAATTGCTGTAGTTCAATGCGTACTGGCGGAAGTCGTTGAACTCGGCCATGCCTTCGAAGGGCCGGCCGCGCACCGAGGTGTCGGTCAGGCCCAGGGCGCGGTTGCCCTCCTGGTAGACGTAGCCGGCCTTGCCGTCCAGCCGGAACTTGCTGGCCTGCGCCTCCAGGCGCTGGGTCTTGCCGGCCCCGAAGTCGTAGCCGACCTTGACGAAGGTATTGCGGCCGGTGGTGTCCTGCAGCGAACCGGACGCGTTCATGCCGATGCGGCGGCCGCGCGCGTCGTAGCCGATGCCGCGGTCCACTTCCGATGTCGCGAACAGCACGTCGAGGCTCTCGTCCTTGTGCATCACTTCCAGGCCGAGCTTCCAGCCTTCGCTGTCGTCCTCGAACTGGGAATTGACCTTCGAAGTGATGGTGATCTCGTTACCCATCTTGGTCGGGCGTTTCGAGATGTAGTTGATGATGCCGCCCGCGGCGCCCACGCCTTCCGACGCCGACGGACCGTTGATGACCTCGATGCGGCCGATCACGCCCAGGTCGGTGAAGGAGCCGGAGCGGTTGGTCTCGCGCAACGGCGAAGTCTGGGGGATGCCGTCGAACAGGCGCAGCGCGATGCGGCCGCGCAGGGTCTCGCCGGTATTGCTCATGGCTTGCGTGGCTTCCGAATAGCCGGGTACCACGCGCGCCAGTACCGCGGTGGCGTCTTCGGTGAGTGCCAGCGAGGTCGAGATCTCGGCACTGCTGATGACGTTGACCGCGCCCGGGATCTTGTCGACCGCCTTGGCGGTACGGGTACCGGTCACGATCACCCTGCTTTGCGCCGCCGAGGCGCCGTCATCGACGTTCTGCGAGCTTGCCGGGGTGTCGGTCTGCGCGCTGGCGGCGCCGCAGACCAGGAGCAGCGCACCGACTGCCGCTGCGATGGGGTTCAATTTCAGTGTCTCGTTTATCATCATTTTTTTGTGCTGTGAAATTTGATCGAAGCGCCGCATCGTGGCGGCGGCCGTCGGTGCGTCTGGTCGGGTGTCAGCTCATGGCAGGCCTCGGCGTTGGGTCATCAGGTGGATCACTTCGTCGCGGGTCGGGATCGCGGCCTGCGCGCCGATGCGCGTGACGGTCAGGGCTGCCGCATACTGGGCCTCGACGACGGCGGCGCCCAGCTCCTGGCCGCGCGCCAGTGCGACCGTGAGCGAGCCGACGAAGGTGTCGCCGGCCGCGGTCGTGTCGATCGCGTCCACCGGCACGGCCGGGATGAAACGGGTGTAGTCGTGGGCTGCGACCAGCACGCCCTGCTCGCCCATGGTCAGCAGCACGACGGCGGCGCCGCG
>DAMCRY010000133.1:0-5956 GCA_032115075.1 Massilia sp. | reverse complement strand
GCGGCGGCGGCGCGTACGGCGCCGTCCGGATCGTCGGCGGTGAAGCCGCTCAGTTGAGCGGCCTCGGTCTCGTTGACCACCAGATAGTCGACCTGGGCCAGCAACGCGTCGTCCAGCGGCCGGGCCGGGGCCGGGTTGAACACCACGCCGACACCATGCGCGCGCGCGATCGCGATGGCGCGGCGCACGACCTCGAGCGGCGATTCGAGCTGGCAGACCAGGAATGCCGAGGCCGCGATCGCCTCGGCGGCGGCCTCCACTTGCGCCACTGTCAGGAGATCGTTGGCGCCGGGCGCGATCACGATGCTATTGGCGCCGTCGTCGGCGACGAAGATGCCCGCCACGCCACTGGCGACGGCATCGCTGGAAACGATGTGTTGGGTAAGGATGCCTTCTTGCGCCAGGCTCTGCAGCGCCTGCTCGCCGAACAGGTCGCTTCCGACCGCGCCGACGAAATGCACGCGAGCACCTTGGCGCGCGCAAGCCACGGCCTGGTTCGCCCCTTTGCCCCCGGGAAGCTGGAGAAAATTATGCCCGGTAATCGTCTCGCCGACGGCAGGCATGCGTGGCGTCCGGAACACAAGGTCCATATTGATACTGCCGACCACGGCGATACATGGGCGCACCTCGGGCGAGGCGTGCATGTCCTGGCTTGTCATGTCTCCAAATCTTTCTTTTTTGTCGCGCAATCGTTTGCGCAATCGTTTGACACATTGAACAATGCGCCGAAAGAGATGTCAAGAAGTAATTGAACTACTTGTAAGCAGGGAGGCCAGCGGGTCGCGGCGATCCGGCATTGGCGAGTTCTATCGCGGTTTCCTGCCGACCTGCGGCGCGGCGGTGGACTGGCGCGCCATCAGGCGGGTCTGCAGCAGCTCACGTCGCAGCGGCAACTGTCCGCCCATGATGCGTTCGAGCAGGACGCTGACGATGCGCTGGCCCATTTCGTACTTGGGCTGGGCCATGGTGCTCAGGCGCGGGGTTGAATAGGATGCCAGGGCGATGTCGTCGTAGCCGATCACGGAAAGGTCGGCAGGAATGCGCAGGCCGGCTTCGCTGGCCGCACACAGGCCGCCGATGGCCATCAAATCGTTGCCGGCGAATACGGCGGTCGGGCGTTTGGCGAGCTTGAGCAGCTGTTCGAAGGCGCGATACCCCCCTTCGCTGGTGAAATTGCTGTACACCAGATACTCCATCGGACTGTCGAGCCCCGCTTCCTCGAGCGCGCGCCGATAGCCGTTGACGCGATCGAGGCTGGGCGGCAGATCGCGCGGTCCGGAAATACAGGCGATCTCGCGATGGCCGAGTTCGATCAGGTAACGGGTGGCCAGGTAGCCGCCCGTCTCGTGGTCGGCTTCGATGAAGTCGGCCTCGACACCGGCGACTTCGCGGTCGACCAGGACGATCGGTGTCTGCTGGTGCGCAAGCAGGCGCGCCAGTTCCTCGTCGGCTCCGCTGGCGACCAGGATCAGGCCATCGATGCGCTTCTCGATCAACAGGCGCAGGTAGGCCGCCTGCTTCTTCGGGTCGTCGTAGGCATTGCAGAGGATGACGTTGTAGCCCACCTTGAAGGCGGCATCCTCGATGCCCTGGATCAGTTCTGCGAAATACGGGTTCGAATTGTTCGGGACCATCATCCCGATCGTGTGCGTCCGGTCGTTCTTGAGGCTGCGCGCGACGGCGCTGGGGATGTAGCGCATCTCGGCGATGACGGCGAGGACGCGCTCACGCACGTCGTCGCTGACCACACGCGTGTTGTTGATGACGTGCGACACCGTCGAAGTCGACACCCCGGCCCGTTCGGCCACTTGCTTCATGGTTGCCATTCAATGCCCTTCACGCTGTTGCACGAGGCTTTGGTAGACAAGGTTATAGAACGGCACAGCCAGCCTGGGAGGATCGTGCGGCAAGCCTTGCGGCAAGTGCTGGGTCATCAGGATCGCCACGAGTCCTTCCTGGCGATCCACCGTGTAATAAGTGCCGGCGGCGCCCGACCAACCGTACTGGCCGGTGGAGCCCAGACGACCTCGACGGGCAACATCCAGTACCACCGAGCCTCCCAGGCCGAAACCCTCCCCCGGGCCGGACTCCCTGGCCGCCGCCTCGAGTTGGGTAAGGTGGTTCTGCATCATGAAGTCGACGGTCTTGCGGCCGAGGATGGAAACGCCGTCCAGGCTGCCGCCATTGAGCAGCATCTGGGCGAAGCGAGCGTAGTCGCCGGCAGTGGAGTACAGCCCCCCAGCGCCGCTGAGATACGGGTTCGTGCGCTCGCCAGCGACCGCCACGCTGCCCGGCGCCGGCGCCGCGAGCTTGCCGTCGCGGTCGGTGGTGGTCATGGCGGCAATGCGTCCGCGCTTGGCCAGCGGGACTTCGAAGGCGGTATCGCGCATGCCCAGCGGCGCGAAGACGCGACGCTGCAGAAAGACGTCCAGCGGCATGCCGGACAGGACTTCGATCAAACGCCCGGCCACCTGGATTGGCACGCCATCGTAGTGGAATTCGGCCCCGGGGTCATGCGCCAGCGGCAGCGGGGCCAGGCGGCTCACATAGTCGCGCAAGTCGCGCGCTTCAGCGAGCGCCGCGCTATTGAACAGCACGGTGAGCGCGTCACCATCCTTGCCGTAGACGGCAAATCCGGGGGTATGGGTGAGCAGGTGGCGAATCGTGATCGGACGCGCGGCTGGCCGCAGTTGCAGCGCGCCGGCGCCGCCACCGACATGGACGCGTACCTGTCCGAACTCGGGCAGGTACTTGGCGACCGGGTCGTCGAGTGCAAACTTGCCTTCTTCCATCAGGGTCATCATGGCCACCGCCGTGACGGTTTTGCTCATCGAATAAATGCGGAAGATGGCATCGCGCGGCATCGGCCGGGTACGTGCGAGATCCAGGTGCCCATAAGCACGCCAATCGACGATCTTGCCGTTGCGGGCAAGCAGCGTGACCGCCCCCAGGTAGTCGCCACGTGCGGTCAGATCGCGAACGAAGCCGTGGAGGCGCTCGAGGCGCGCGCCCGACATGGCCTGGCTATCCGGCGCGGCCATCGGCAACGGCGTACTGGACAAGGGCGCGGCAGTGGCTGTGGAGGCAAGCAGGACGGCGAAGGTCAGCGCGCGCATCGTCGATTGCATGATAATCCTGGCAATGGTTAATACGCCGGATTGTACTTTGGAAAAACTTCCTGCGTATATGCGGAAATTTCGAGGAACGTCCATGCACGTGCGTACGCGGCAAGCCAGCTTGCGCTCCGCCGCGTTCGTCCTGCATCAACCGGCATCCCTGTTTTCTCTTCTCGAGCAATTGTGAACGGACTGCCCTTTGCAATGGCGTTCGCGCTAGGATGTCAGAGGGGAACAATGTGACATCCAGCCGAGCATTCGGATGGCGATATCAGAGTGTACAAGCGAGCAATTAACGCCTATATTGGCGTTTGCTCCCGATGCTCTCGGCAGCATCGGGACCGTCCACTGACCAAGAAAAGGAGTGCATATGGCAATCAGCCTGCAAAAAGGCGGCAACGTCAATCTGAGCAAGGAAGCACCTGGCCTGACCAAAGTGATTATCGGCCTGGGCTGGGATCCGCGCTCGACCGACGGTGCGGCTTTCGACCTCGACGGCAGCGCCTTCATGCTCAAGGCAGATGCGAAAGTCCGCGGCGATAGTGATTTTATTTTTTACAACAACCTGAAGTCGACCGATGGCTCGGTGGTACACGCGGGCGACAACACCACGGGTCAGGGCGAGGGCGACGACGAGAAGATCGCGGTCGACCTGTCGCGCGTGCCGGCCGACATCGACAAGGTCTCGTTCTGCGTCACCATCCATGACGCCGACGCCCGTCGCCAGAACTTCGGCCAGGTCGCCAAGGCCTATATCCGCTGCCTGAACGCCAATGGCGAGGCCGAGATCGCGCGCTACGACCTGTCGGAGGACAGCTCGACCGAAACCGCCATGATCTTCGGCGAACTGTACCGCCACGGCGGCGAATGGAAGTTCCGTGCCGTCGGTCAGGGCTTCAAGGGCGGCCTGGGCCCGCTCGCGCGTTCGTTCGGCGTCAACGTCTGAAGCGCAGCTTCACGTACATCGAACGGCGCCAGCCGCCTGTCTCCCGCGCGCCCGCCTGTCCTGCGGGCGCGCGTTCATCCTCTCCTGAAAGACTTCATGCGCGTCTGGTACAACAGGACCTTCTCGTCCGTCTACACCGCCCTCAAGCTGATCCGCGACGCCGACACGGACGGCCGCTTTACCCTCATCCACAGCAATCCCAACCGCCATATGCCGGCCGTGCGCATGGCGCACGAGTTTTACGGCGAACCGACCGGACTGGAGCCGGAAGCTTACGTCGACTGGTGTGTCGGCTTCTGCCGGGACAAGCGGATCGACATTTTCGTACCGGGCCGCGGCGCCACCACGCTGGCCGCCCACCACGACCGCTTCGCAGCGGTCGGGACGCGGGTGCTGAGCGCGGCTTCGCCCGCGAAGCTGCAGCTCATCCACGACAAGGCCGGTTTCTATGCCGAGACGCGGCTGGAGCAGGCGCCGGTGGCGGAATTCCGCCGCTTCCACGACCTGGCCGGCTTCGACGCCGCCTGGCTTGAATTGCGGCCGCGCTACGAGAAGCTGTGCATCAAACCCTCGCACGGCATCTACGGCATCGGCTTCGCCGTCGTCGACGAGGAGCGCAGCAGCGCTGCCCTGCTGATGGCCGGCGTGGAGTACCACATCGGCTACCAGGACCTGCGCCGCGGGTTGGCCGAACTGGGCGAGTTCCGCACCATGCTGCTGATGGAGTACCTGGACGGCCAGGAGTACAGCGTCGACTGCGTCGGCGACCACGGCCGCCTGGTGGCCGCGGTGGCGCGCCGCAAGCTGCCGCAGGCGGGGAGTGGCCAACTGATCGACATGCGGCCGGAACTCATCGAAGCGACAGCCAGACTGACAGCCGACTATGGCCTGAACGGCATCTTCAACGTGCAGTTCCGCGACTCCGGCCAGGGCGATGCGCGCCGGGCGCGCCTGCTCGAGATCAACCCGCGCATGTCGGGCGGGATCGGCATGGCCTGCGCGGCAGGGCCAAACTTGCCATGGATCGCGCTCAAAGGCTTCGCCGACGGCTTCGATAGCGTCGTCGTGCCCGAGGTTCGCAACGGCATGCGCGTGATCGAGATGGCCGAGGCGCAGGAGCTGCCATGAACGCGAAGTCCGACCCCTGCGACCTGGCGCGCCGCAGCATCCTGCTGCCCACCGGCACGCTCGAGCTGACGCTCGACGAAGGCGCCGATGAAGCCGACGCCCTGCTCGGCTTCGCCGCGCGCGCCAACGCCAAGCGCGGCTTCCTGTTCCTGAGCAAGGTGCTGGGCAAGCACTGGCCGGTGACGCCATCGACCATGCTCGCCATCCACGCGCGCCTCGCCGCCACCGTGCCTCCCGTCGACGGCCCGATCGTCTTCATCGCCATGGCGGAAACGGCGATCGGCCTGGGCCAGGGCGTGTTCGAAGCCTGGCTGCGCGCCCACCCGGGGCGCGAGGCCCTGTTCATCCATACGACGCGCTACCGCGTCGGCAGCGGCGAACTGATCGAGTTCGAAGAGGCGCACAGCCACGCGCCGCGCCAGTTCCTGCACATGCCGGACGACCCGGCCCTGCGCGCCCTGCTGTTGGGCGCGCGCACCCTGGTGCTGGTCGACGACGAAGCCAGCACCGGCAATACCTTCCTGAACCTGACCGACGCCTGCCGCCGCCTGAACCCGGGCATCGCGCGCGTGCATCTGGCGACGATCACCAATTTCATGGGATGCGAGGCGACCGCCGCCCTGTCCGACCGTTTCGGGCTGCCGGTGACGATGGGCGCCCTGGTGGGCGGCGAATACCGCTTCACGCCCGGCGACTACGTCGCCCCGGACGCGGCGGCCCAGCGCTTCGACCCGCAGGCGGACCGCGGCGCCAGCACCCGCTTCGG
>DAMCRY010000132.1:0-9548 GCA_032115075.1 Massilia sp. | reverse complement strand
GCGGGCGCACATGCGGATCCGGTCGCCGAAGCGCATGAACGCGGTGACGGGTGCGCCGTGCGCCAGGATCTCGATCACGCGGCGTTCCGTGATGCAGGCCGAGCCGCGCTCGCCGCCGGCGTTCGATACCGTGCCGCTGCCGACGATGGTGCCCGCGCCGAGCTTGCGGGTGCGCGCCGCATGGGCCAGCAGTTCGCCGAAGCTGTAGTGCATCTCGCCGCCGTTGGGACGGCCGAACGGCTGCTCGTTCCACGTCAGCTCCAGGTCCAGCTGCACCCGTCCGTCGCGCCAGCCCTCGCCCAGCTCGTCCGGCGTCACCGCGACCGGGGCGAAGCTGGTCGAGGGCTTGGCTTGCAGGAAGCCGAAGCCGCACCGCATCTCGTGCCCAGCCAGGGCGCGCAGGCTCCAGTCGTTCAGCTGCACCACCAGGCGGATCGCGCGCGCGGCAAGTTCCGGCGTCGCTCCCATCGGCACCGGCCCGGTCACGACCCCGAACTCGCCCTCGAAATCGATGCCCAGCGCCTCGTCGGGCATCGGGACCGGATCGCAGGGGCCCAGGAAATCGTCCGACGCGCCCTGGTACATCACGGGAATGATGTCGAAGTCCGGAATCGGCTCGGTATTGAAGGCGCGTTGCATCAGGTGGCCATGGTTGAGGAAGGCGGAGGCGTCGCACCACTGGAAGCTGCGCGGCAGCGGCGCCATGCAGAGCATCGGGTCGAAGTTTTCGGTGCCGGGGCATTCGCCGCCATCCAGCGCGGTGGACAGGCGCTGCAGCGCGGGCGCGACCTGGTCCCAATGCTGCAGCGCGTGCAGCAGGCTGGGTGCGACGCCGCCGGCATCGACGACGCGTACCAGGTCGCGCGAGACGACCATCAGGCGGCCGTCCGGCTGGCCGTTGCGGTAAGTGGCGAGTTTCATGGCATCGTCCTCATGCGCGCGGCAGGGCCAGCAGCGCGTCGTCGACGATCGCGACCGCGCGCGTCCAGCCGGCCGAGCCGCGCCGCACCTTGTGCGGGAAGCAGCTGATGTAGAAGCCGTGGCCCGGCAGGCTTTCCAGGTTGTGCAGCTTTTCCAGGTGGCAGTAGCCGATGTCGCGTCCGGCCTTGTGGCCCTCCCAGATCAGCGACATGTCGCCGGTCTCGGCGATCTTCTGCGCGGTAAAGGAAAACGGCGCGTCCCAGCTCCAGGCGTCGGTGCCGGTGAGGCGCACGCCGCGCTCGAGCAGGTACATGGTGGCCTCGTAGCCCATACCGCATCCTGCGGAGACGTAGTCGTTGTGGCCGTAGCGGCTGCCGGCCCGCGTGTTGACGACTACGATGTCGAGCGGCCGAAGCACGTGGCCGATGCGGTCCAGCTCGGCCTCGACGTCCCTGGCGGTGGCAACATAGCCGTCCGGGAAGCGGCGGAAGTCGAGCTTGACGCCCGGCTGGAAGCACCATTCGAGCGGCACCTCGTCGATCGTGATCGACGGCTTCTTCTCGCCGTTTTTCGCATCCATGGTCGAGTGGAAGTGCCACGGCGCGTCAAGGTGGGTGCCGCTGTGGGTGGTCAGCGTCACCCACTCGGCCGCGGCGGCTTCGCCGTCCGGGTAGTCGGCGGGCGTGGTGCCGGGAATCATGTCGATGAAGCCCTGCAGCGTCTCGTCATGCCGCTGGTAGGTGATCTTCGGCGCCAGCGGCGGCGGATCGGACAGGACGTCGTTCTCGAGGAAGATCGAGAGGTCGATGAATTGGCGGGTCATGGTGTCTCCTTCAGATCGGGCCGGCGAGCGCCATCATGGTCTCGCGCATGATTTTTCCGTGTTCTTCCTTGTCGCCGCCGGCGATCTCGATCTCGCCAAGCCGGCCGGAGTTCTCGACCACGATGCGGCAGCGTTCCCAGCGGCGTTCCTGGTAGCGCGCCAGCGCGTCGGCGACGCAACCATCCTTGCCCACCTCCTCGGCCAGCACGATCGCGTCCTCGATGCCGATGCAGGCGCCGGCCGCCATATGCGGCGTGGTCGCATGCACTGAATCGCCGATCAGCACGACCCTGCCCAGGTACCACGGACACGGCATCAGGAGGCTCTCCAGCGGGCGGTACACGATCTGGGAATCGGCATCGAGCCGGTTCGCCACCTGCTGCATCAGCGGCGCAGGGAAGCGAGCCAGCAGGCCCTTGAGCATCGGCAGGAAGTCGGCCGGAGCAATGTAGCTGTTGTCCTCGCGGTCCTCGGTGACGAACAGGTACATCTGGTCGCGCGACACCGGATTCAGGCCGGTCTTGACCTTGTGGCCCACCCACATCATGGCGGCGCCGACTTCCGGCGGACGTGGCAACACCGCGCGCCACACGCCCTGTCCCGTGTAACGCGGCCTGGGCGCGTCCGGGAACAGGGTTGCCCGCACTTTCGAGTACAGACCGTCGGCACCGACCACCAGGTCGTAGCGTCCGCTGCCGCCATCGCTGAAGGTCACGTCGACGCCGTCCGCGTCCTGCTCGATGCGGGTGAAGGTGCAGCCCAGGCGCACCGTCACCCCGGCGGCCCGGGTAGCTTCGGCGAGGATCGCGGCCAGCACCGGACGCATGATCCCGCCGTTGCCCGGCACCTCCGGCCCGGCCAGCCGCGGGGTCGGCAGCGTGGCGACCTTGACCCCGGTCGGGATGAAGATGTCGACGTTGTCCGTCGCTGCCCCGCGTTCCAGGAAGGCGTCGAGCACGCCCAGGCGCCGGAAGGCGCGCAAGGTGGCGCCTCCCAGGCTGATCCCTGCGCCATAGGAGCGCCAGCCCGGATCGATCTCGACCAGGTCGACCTGGACGCCCTGGCGGCGCAGCTCGATGGCCGCCGCCATGCCGGAGAAGCCGCCTCCGATGATGAGTACCTTGTCAGCCGTGCTTGTCATTTTTCCCTGTCTCCTTCACTGTCGCGCTGTATGAAAATGTCTTGTTCTGCTGTGATGACGATATCGATGCGCTGCAGCGATTGGCCCAGGCAGGGGCCGAGCGTGCAGGCGCCGCTTGCGATGTCGAACTGCGCGCCGTGCGCCGCGCAAACGATGCGGTTGCGGTCGGCATTCAGGTAGGCATCCTTGCGCCAGGCCATCGGGGTGCCGCCATGGTGCGGACAGGCGTCGCGCCAGCCGTAGACCCGTCCTCCGTGGCGTACCAGCAGTACCGTGTCGCGGCCCTCGCGCCAGGGGTCGAACCCGCGCGACTGCCCCTCGCCAAGCTGGTCGGCGCGGCACAGGAAGGCCGCACCGCGCATATCGTCCTGCTCATGGGCGCCCACCGGGGCCTCCCGCGCCTGGGGTCGGGCCGCCGGGCGCCCATTTCTCGCGCCGCTCGAACAGGAACAGCTGCGAGGCATCGGCGCTCATCGGAACGGCGCGCGCGATCCAGGCCTCGTCATGGGTGTCCATGTCGGCGTCGTACTCGACGTGGCAGCCCAGCGGGCTGTTGAAGTACCAGAACCAGTTCGATCCCATCTTGTGGCGGCCCGGGCCCCAGAACGACTGGTAGCCCTTGTTCACGAAGCGGGTTCCGGCCTGCATCACTTCGGTCGGACCGCCCATGTGGAAGGCGAAGTGTTCGCAGCCCTTCATGAAAGGCGGGGTCTGGACCATGAACAGCGCATGGTGGTCGGCGCTGCCGGCCGGCCGCAGGAAGGGACCTGCGCCGAGCAGGCGGTCGGTGCAGGCGAAGCCGAGGCGCTGGTAGAACGCCTCTGCCCTGACCGCATCCGGCACGAAGTAGACCACGTGGGACAGCGTGCGAGGCTGCACGATAGCGTCTTCGTCGACCCCTGGCACGTTCGCCGGGCGGCCACATGGCGCGCCGGGCGCATTGATCGCCTCGGCCGGCAGCGCGAGCGCGCGGCGCTTGCTCACCTGGAAGCCCAGCACGAAGCCCATGTCGTCGACCACCTCGATGCTGCCGTCGTCCAGGCGACTGACCTCGCGGTCGCGCCCGAGTTCCTCGGCGATGGCGCCGAGCGTGCCCGCGTCGGCCACGCCGTACACGGTCTTGCGCAGCATGCTGGAAGTGCCCATGGCGGGCGGCAGCGCTGGGTCGTCCTTGTGCGCGATCACGATGGCGGTGCCGTCCAGCGCCTCGAAGCGCCCGCCGTGCGCGTCGACCCCGACCGGCGTCAGGCCGTAGTCGCTCAGGTACTGTGCGCAGGCCGCGACGTCGTCGACGCCGAACAGGAGCGCGTCTGGTCCAATGATGTTCATGCTTGTCCTCGATTGATGATGAGATGCGGTTGCCAGCGGCCCCGGGCCGCGATGGTTCACTGTAGGGAGCGGCACCAGTTCCGTAAAATGGATAATTCCGATACGAGCTATCGGCCGCTCGAATGTCCTGGCGCGGGCGCCCGTGCAGCCGGCGCCCTCAGGAGCGGGCCGACGATTCCCAGCCGGCGGGACGCAGGCGCTGGCCCAGCAGGCACTCGGCATTGCCGTAGGCGATACGCTCGCGGTCTTCCTGCGACAGCCCCGGCACCGCGTCGAGCAGGCCCGCCAGGCCGTAGTGGCCCATGTCGAAGGGGTAGTCGGTGCCGGTGACGACCTGGTCGATGCCCACTTCTTCTATCAGGTGCCGCAGCGCCTCCGGCTCGTACACCAGGTTGTCGAACCAGATCTGGCGCAGGTAGTCGCCCGGCGCTCTGGCGCAGCCGCGCGCGTCGGCACGGTTGCGGTGCGCGTGGTTCGAGCGCCCGATGTAGGAAGGCAGGTAGCCCCCGCCGTGCGCCGCAAGAATCTTCACGCCAGGATAGCGGTCCAGCACGCCGCCGAAGATCAGGTGCGACAGCGCGATCGTGGTCTCGAGCGGCTGGCCGATCACGTTCGACAGGTAATGCCGGTCCAGGCGCGAGCCGAGCGTGGTGCCGAAGGGGTGGATGAAGACGATGCAGCCCAACTCCTCGACCCGGGCCCAGAAGCGCTCGAACATGGGGTCGGCCAACTCCTTGCCGCCGACCATGGTGGAAATCTCCACGCCGCGCAGGCCCAGCTTGCGCACGGCGTGTCCCAACTGTTCCAGCGCCAGGTCGGGATGCTGCAGCGCCAGCGTGCCGAGACCGATGAAGCGGTCCGGATGTGTGGCGCACAGCTCGGCCATGCCTTCGTTCTGGACGCGCACCACTTCCATCGCCAGGTCCGGTTCGGCCCAATAGTAGTGCTGGGTCGAGGTGGGGCTGACCAGCTGCATGTCGACCCCCATCGCGTCCATGTCGCGCAGGCGCTCGGCGAGGCCGGTCAGCTTCGGCCCGGCATGCGGCAGCATGACCTTGTTGTTGTACTCCACCGTGGCCGCGCCGAGCGCGCGCAGCATCATTTCCGGCTCCGCCAGTTTCTGCGGCTGGCCGGCGACAAGCTTTTCGACTTCCGGGAACAGCGCATGGCAATGCAGGTCGATCGTGAAGGTCCTGGCGGCCATATGCCCCGGGGTGCGCACCTGAGCGGGGGCGCCGTCGGCGCAATCGGGTGGACAATGCGGCGTACATTGGTGGAACAGCATGGGTTCTCCTGGTTGTTGATCGACTGGCGGTCGATTCTAACGAGGCAATCCCCGCCGCTTGCATGGCTTTTTCGGATCGAAGCCATCGGCCCGGCCGATGGGTCCGAGCCCGCCGCGCACCGCGCCATCTATCGGTTTTACCGAATCGTCCCGTCGGAATTCCGCATTCGTCAGGCGCGGTCGCCGTCCCTATACTTGGGCGACTCCGGCGTGACGCGACCGCGCGCCCGAGCCCATCGCGGGCGGCCTTCCCGGCCACGCCATCGCTCTTTTCGTCCCATCACCCACTTGCAAAGGAATACGCTACATGACAGACACCAGTATCCAGACGGGCTTCAGTCTCGGCACCTTCTCGGCGGCCGGCTCCAAGCCCTTCGCGGGACTCGTACGGGGCGAGCAGGTGATTGCCCTGCATACCCTGCAACGCCTGGCGGACCGCCACGGCCTGTCCCTGAGCGGCAGCGAATCCATGTTCGCCCTGCTGCAGAACTGGGAATCCAATTTCGCGGCCCTGTCCGAGGTGCTGGCCAGGGCCGGCCAGGACCCGGCACTGCACTGGGCGCCCCTATCGAGCCTGCAGGTGCACGCGCCGCTCGACCTGCCGCGCCAGATCTTCTGCACCGGTGCCAACTATTTCAAGCACGTGGTCGACATCCTGGTCAGCATGGGGCCCGGCGCCCACCCGGGAACCGAGCACATGACTCCGGAGCAGCTCCGCGCCCATGCGGAGGACATGATGCGCGAGCGATCGAAAAGCGGCTCGCCCTACGTCTTCAGCAAGCTGCCCTCCGCCGTCACCGGCCCGTACGATCCGGTGATTCTGCCGGCTCTGGCCACCCAGACCGACTGGGAGCTGGAACTGGCGGTGGTGATCGGGAAGCCGGCGCGCCATGTGCGGCGCGAAGACGCCGCCCGGTACATCGCCGGCTACACGATCGCCAACGACATCACGAGCCGCGACCTGGTCTGGTGCAAGGAGCCGAAGGCCATGGGCACGGACTGGGTGTCGAGCAAGAGCGCTCCCACCTTCCTTCCGCTCGGCCCCTACCTGGTGCCGGCTGCCTTCGTGGCCGACCCGGCGCGGCTGCAGATCGTGCTCAAGCTGAATGGCGAGGTAATGCAGGACGAAAGCACGGCCGACATGATCTTCGACATCGCGCGCCAGATCGAATACATCTCCAGCCGCGTCCAGCTGTGGCCGGGCGACATCATCTGCACCGGCTCACCGGCCGGCAACGGCATCCACTACGGACGCTACCTGCGCGATGGCGACGTGATGGAAGCCTCGATCACGGGACTGGGCCAGCAGCGCAATCCCTGCCGCGACGAGCACAGCACCCGCTGATCCTTCCTGTCCCGGCGCACCTGCTGCGCCGGGATGACCGGCGCCGCCGGACATCCCGCGACACCGCATCCCTAGCCGTTCAGCACGCCATCGCGCACAGGCGCGGGCGCGTCCTTCGTTTCCTGGCCAGCCGGGCGCGGCGCCGGCGCCTGCGCCGGGCGCAACAGGAAGTGGCCGAGCGCCGGGAGCAGCACCAGGGCGCCGATCATGTTCAGAAGGAACATGAAGGCGAGCAAGATTCCCATGTCAGCCTGGAATTTAATTGGTGAGAAGACCCAGGTAGCGACCCCCACCGCCAGCGTGACGCCGGTCAGCATCACGACCTTTCCGGTGAACAGCAAGGCACGGTAATAGGCATCCGACAGGCTCATTCCCTCCTTCATCCGCGCCTGCGTCACGCTCAGGATGTACAGCGCGTAATCGACTCCGATACCGACCCCGAGCGCGATCACCGGCAGGGTCGCGACCTTGACGCCGATGCCCAGGCCCACCATCAGCACTTCGGCCAGGACCGAGGTCAGCAACAGGGGCAGAACCGCGACCACCACCGCGCGCCAGCTGCGGAAGGTGATGAAGCACAGCAGCGTCACCGCGCCGTACACCAGGAACAGCATCTCGTACCAGGCGCGCTGGACCACGATATTGGTCGCCGCCTCGATGCCGGCGCTGCCGGCCGCCAGCATGAAGCGGATCTCGTCCGTATTGTTGGCGGCGGCGAAGCCCTCGACGTGGGCGACCACCCGCGCCAGCGTATCGGCGCGGTGGTCCTGCAGGTAGACGTACATCGTGAGCAGCCCGCATGACTCGTTGTACAGGCCACGCGGAGCGCCGGCCGTCACCGAATTGAGCATGTCCTGGTTCTTCACCAGTTCGTACCACTTCGGGTTGGCTTCGTTCAGCCCGCTCATCATGCGGCGGTTCAGCAGCGCCAGCGTGTTGACCGATTCCACGCCGTCGAGCTGGCGCAGTTGCCAGTCGAGCGCGTCGACCCGTCGCAGCACCTCGTAGCTGGAGCAGCCGCCATTGTCCGGGGTTTTCACCATGACGGCGAACACGTCGCTGCTGGCGCCGTAGTGCGCGCTCATATAGGCGACGTCGCGGTTGTAGCGCGAATCCGGCCGCAGTTCCGGCGCACCGGGATCGAGGTCGCCAATCTTGAGCTGCTGGCTCAGCACGATGCCGCCCGCACCCAGCACGCAGGCGCAGGCCACGGCCCAGCCGGCGTAGGGCTTGCGGGTGAACAGGTCGAGCAGGCGCCACAGCCTCTGTTTCGGCGCGCCGGCGCCGCCGGCATCCTCGGTGCGCAGGCTGCGCTGGGCAGCCCTGGCGCTCACCCCGGTAAACGACAGCAGAATCGGCAGCAGGATCAGGTTAGTGAAGATCAACGCGGCGACGCCGACGCTGGCGGCGATGGCCAGCTCCTTGATCGCCTGGATATCGATGGTCAGCAGCACTGCGAAGCCGACCGCGTCGGCCAGCAGCGCCGTCAGGCCGGCCAGGAACAGGCGCCGGAAGGTGCAGCGCGCCGCCACCAGCTTGTCGGCACCGCGTCCGATGTCCTGCATGATGCCGTTCATCTTCTGGGCGCCATGGCTCATCCCGATCGCAAAGATCAGAAAGGGCACCAGCATCGAATAGGGATCGAGCGCATAGCCCAGGGTCGGCAGCAGGCCGAGCTGCCAGACCACCGCCACCAGGGAGCTGAGCACGACCAGCACGGTCGAGCGCACGCAGCGCGTGTACCAGAACACCATGGCGGCGGCGATGCCGATGGCGGCCGCGAAGAACAGCAGGACCTGGCGCAGCCCGTCGATCAGGTCGCCGACGATCTTGGCGAAGCCGGTGATGTGCAGGCGCACGCCCTGCGGCTCATAAGTGGCGCGGATATTCTCGAGGGCAGCGGCCAGCGCCTGGTAGTCGAGCGGCCTGCCCTCGGCGTCGGTGGACAGCAGCGGCACGTAGATGACGCTGGAGCGGCCATCGTTGGCCACGGTCTGGCCGATCTCGCCGGAGCGCGCGACGTTGGTCTCGAGCTGACGCAGACTGGCCGCCGAGCCGTCGTAGCCTTCCGGGATCACCGGCCCGCCGTCGAGTCCCTCTTCGGTGACGCCCACCCAGCGGGTGTTCGGCGTCCATAGCGACTTCATGAAGGGCCGGTCGACGCCGGGAAGCAGGAAGACTTCGTCGTTGATCCTGGCCAGCGTCGACAGGTAGCGCGGGTCATAGATGCTGCCGTCCGGCCGTTCGACGACGATGCGCACGGCGTTGCCCAGACCGCTCAATTCCTTCTGGTAGCCGAGGTAGTTCGCGATGTAGGGATGCCCGGTCGGGATGGCCTTCTCGAAGCTGGCGTTCAGCTTCAGCTTGCTGGCCTGGAAGCCAAGCAGGCCGGTCACGAGGGCGCACAGGAGCACGACCACCAGGCGGTGGTTGAACAGCAGGCGTTCGAGGAAGGAACCGGAGCGGGGATCGAACGGCGCTGCGCCTGGCGCGTCCTGGGGACTTGGTGGTGTCGGGATCATTTTGCGGCGATGGAAGCATGGGTTGGGCCCGGCTGGGCGGGAAGGCGCACGGCGCCGGACATGCCGACCGCGACGAGCGTGCCGTCCGGCTCGACCAGGACATCGGCCAGAGGCGCGAGCGGCGGCGTGTCCAGGACTACGGCCGGGCCGGCGGCGCCGGCGCGCAGGAGCTTGCCGGCCTG
>DAMCRY010000131.1:0-9562 GCA_032115075.1 Massilia sp. | reverse complement strand
CACACGCCGCCGACTGTCCCGCCCACTACCTCGACGGCCGCGCGCCCGAGATCCGCAATCCCAAGCTCGCCACCGCCACCCGCGAGCTGTGCTACGGGGTGTTCGGCGTCATGCATTCCGGGGTCACCCGCACGCCCTTGTGGTCCGCCGAGCACCTGCGCGCCGACAACCTGGAAGCGGCCGAAGGCCTGGACCGCGACAATGCCTTCCATGCCGAGCCGCGCCTGCCGCGCTCGCAGCGCGCCGAACTGTCCGATTACGCGCGCAGTGGCCTCGACCGTGGTCACCTGGCGCCGAACGCCGACATGCCGGACCGCCGCGCCCAGCGCGAAAGCTTTTCGCTGGCCAACATGGTGCCCCAGGACCGCGACCACAACCGCCACATCTGGGCCCCGATCGAAGGCGCGGTGCGCAAGATGGCCAAGCGCGAAGGGTCGCTGTACGTGATCACCGGCCCGGCCTTCCTCGGCAGCAGCCTGCGCAAGGTGGGCAACGTGCTCGTCCCCACCCACCTGTACAAGGTGGTGTACAGTCCGCGCCAGAAGGCCGCCGCCGCCTGGTTCGTGGAGAACCGCGCCGATGCCCCGATCCGGGTGATCCCGGTGGCCGAGCTGGAACGCATCGTCGGCATCGAACTGCTGCCCTCGCTCTCGCCGCGGCAGAAGGAGCGCATGCTCGCGTTGCCCAAGATCCGCCAGCCGAAGAAACGCAAAGAACCGGCCTGATCGCCGAGGAATCCCATGCCATCCAAAAAATCCTTCACTCCCTACGCCAACGAAGCCGACGTGCTGGAGATCGGCAACCTGATGCTTGAAAACCGGCTCGACCGCATCACCATTTCCGGCGACGTCGACCTGACCCTCGACAAGGCCGGCCTGGCGGACGCCCGCCGCCTGCACGCGCTGCTCGGCGCGGTGGTCGACGCGCTCGAGGGGCGCGAGCTGCCGGACCGCCTGCCCCCGCCCGACGTCCGGACCGTCGACAATCCCTTCGCCTGAAACGCCGCCCGGATCCCGCACGGGACCGGTGCCGTGCCGGCAGTCAAGGGTGTGCATGTCCCGGCAGGATTAGGGTAGGCTGGCCTTCCTCGCATTTGCGATCCCGAGGAGGCGGAAGATGTCCAGCAACACCGGGGAAGCCGCGGGCCAGGAGGGCCTGCGCATTCCCATCGTCGAAGAGCAGCTCGCGCTCAAGACCCGCGTGGTCGAGACCGGCCGCGGCGTGCGCATCCACAAGACCGTCAGCGAACAGCCGGTCACCATCGACGAGCGCCTGGCGCGCGACTCGGTGGAGGTCAGGCGGGTAGTGGTCGACCGGCTGGTCGAGGGCGACGAGACGCCCGCCGCGCGCTACGAGGGGGAGACGCTGGTCGTCCCCGTGCTCGAGGAAGTGCTGGTGGTGGAACGCCGCCTGCGCATCAAGGAAGAGCTGCACATCACCCGTACCCGGCACGAAGAACGCTACCAGGACACCGTCCCGCTCAAGGCCGAGCGGGTCGAGGTCGAACGCTTCGACGACGCCGCGCCGCCTCCACCATGACACCCAGAGTTTCGGAGGATTCACCATGCAACATACGCTTGTAGCTGTCTTCGACAACCATGCCGACGCGCAGAAGGCGCAGGACGAACTGCTGGCTTCCGGCTTCTCCAGCGGCGATGTGCGCCTGTCGGGCTCCGGTTCGTCCGGTATCGGTGCAACGGCTTCCTCGTCCGACACCGATGCCGACATCGGCAGCGGCATCAAGAATTTCTTCAGCAACCTGTTCGGCAACGACAACAGCGACCACGCCAGCCGCTACGAAGGCGCGGTGACGCGGGGCCAGCACGTGGTCACCCTGACCGCCGATTCGCTGCCGGAAGTCGAGCGCGCCGCCGACATCGTCGAGCGTTTCGGCCCGATCGACATCGACGAACATGCCGAGGGTGTCGGCACCATGGGCGCCGGCGCCATGCTGTCGAGCGGCAGCGCGATGGGTGCGGCGCCGATGTCGGCGCAGTCCGATTCTCTGCGCTCGGATACGCTGCAGTCCGGCACCGTGCAGTCCGGGATCGTCGGCTCGGGGACGCAGTCGTCCTCGCTCGGCCAGCAGGGCCTGGCGGCCGGTGCTTCGCAGCAGCGCGACACCGCCATGGAAACCGGTGCAACGCAATCCATCCCGGTGGTGGAAGAACAGCTGAAAGTCGGCAAGCGCGAGGTGCAGCGGGGCGGCGTACGCATCTATTCGCGCATCGTCGAGACCCCGGTCGACGAGACCGTCGGCCTGCGCGAGGAACACGTCGAGGTCCAGCGCCGCCGGGTCGACGAACCGCTCAGCCCCGCCGACGCGACCGCCTTCAAGGAGCAGACCATCGAGATGCGCGAGACCGCCGAGGAGGCGGTGGTCGAGAAGTCGGCCCGCATCGTCGAGGAAGTCACGGTCGGCAAGCAGGTGAGCGAACGCCAGGAACACATCTCGGACACGGTACGCCACACCGAGGTGGACGTGCAGCGCCTGGACGGCAGCACGGCCCGTTCCGACCTGCGCGACGACGACAGCTACTTCCGCAACCACTTCGACAGCACCTACAGCGCCTCGGGCGCCAGCTGGGACGACTACGCGCCGGCCTACAGCTACGGCTCCCAGATGGCCAGCAGCGGCCGCTACACGGGCCGCCAGTGGGACGAGATCGAGCCGGAACTGCGCACCGACTGGGAGTCACGCAGCGGCGGCGCCTCGACCTGGGAAAAGATGAAGGCGGCCGTGCGCCACGGCTGGGACCGCATTACGACCGGCAACAGCGGCATGACCTACTAGTCGCGATTTCCTCATAGAAATCGGCCAAGCCATCCACGACGGCGCCCGCGGGCGCCGTTTTTTATGGCTGGGCCAGGCGCGCGCTTGCCCGCAGGGGATTGATGTAATCTCAACACATGCGCCACGGATGCCGCGCATACCGTGTGCGAGCCCACCTATCCAATGGAGGAAACGACCATGCACCACACTCTCGTAGCCGTGTTCGACAACCGGACCGACGCACAAAACGCCATGAACGAGCTGCTTTCCTCGGGCTTTTCGCGCGACGGGGTCAAGCTCTCCAACGCGGATCCGACCGGCATGACCGACAGCGTCACCGGTCGCAGCGACACCGGCGCCAGCACCGACACCTATGCCGACGGCACCGGCCTCGGCATCGGCGCCTCGATCAAGCATTTCTTCACCGACCTGTTCGGCGCCGACAACAGTACCCACGTCAGCAAGTACGAAGGCGCCGTCACCCGCGGCCATCACGTCCTGACCGTGCGCGCCGATTCGCTGCCCGAAGTCGAGCGCGCGGCCGACATCGTCGAGCGCTACGGCCCGACCGACATCGACGAGCAGGCTTCCGGCACCGGAACCAGCGCGATGGGAACGGTGGGCGCGATGGGCGCCGGCAGTAGCCTGTCCGAATCGATGCGCATGGGCGGCGCGGGCGGCATGCAGCAGTCCGCGCAGATGTCGGCGCAATCGGACACGGGTGCGAGCCTGGGCGGCAGCGCGCCCCTCGGCACCGCCTCGACCACCGGCAGCGCGGCCGGCACGAGCACCGGCGCCAGCCAGCAGCTCGACAACCCGGGCGACCGCAAGCTCTTCCAGCAGCAGTCGCTGAACCAGGCCGAGCCGATGGGCACCACCTACCAGGAACCGATGGGCCAGAGCGGCCTGAGCGCGACCGGCGGCACCTCGCTGCAGGGCTCGACCCTGCAGGAGAATTCGGTGCAGGCCTCGGCGCTCGAGGGCACCCAGAGCGACCGCTCGCTGCTGAGCTCGGGCGGCCAGGGCGGCACCCTGCAGGGTTCCTCGCTGGAAGGCTCGGCCCTCCAGGGCGGCGCCGGCCTCTCCCAGCAGCGCGCCACGAGCGGCGGCTACAGCGAATCGCAGCGCGGCCGTTCGCGCATCTATTCGCCGCTCGGCGGTTCGGACACCGCCTCGACCACCGGCTCAATGACCGGCGCCAGCGCCGGTTCGGCGATGGGCGGCGCTGCCGCGACCGGCAGCGGCCTGGACATCGGCAGCAACTTCTTCGGCGACGACGACGATTACTACCGCAACCACTTCCTGGCCAACTACAGCGGCGAGGACTACGACAGGGTCAAGCCGGCCTACGCCTACGGCTCGGAAATGGCGCGCAACGAAAAATATCGCGGCCGTAAGTGGGACGAGGTCGAGAACGACCTGCGCAGCGACTGGAGCACCCGCAACGGCGGCGGCGCCGGCGACACCTGGGACCGCATGAAGGCCGCCGTCCGCCGCGGCTGGGACCGCATGACCAACGACGACGACGACACGATCTACCGCAGCCACTTCAGCAGCACCTACGGCAGCGCGGGCGGCTCCTATGACGAGTACCGGCCGGCCTACAGCTACGGCGCCGAAAGCGCCCGCAGCGACAAGTACCGCGGCCGCAAATGGGACGAAGTCGAGACCGACCTGCGCAGCGACTGGGACACCCGCCATGGCGCGACCGGCGCCGCCGGCTCGACCTGGGAGAAGATGAAGGCCGCCGTGCGTCGCGGCTGGGACCGCATGACCCTGGACGATGACGACGACAGCTACTACCGCAGCCACTACGACACGCACCTGAGCAGCTCGGGCATCGACTACGACAGCGCCAAGCCGGCCTACAGCTATGGCGCCGAGATGCGCAAGAGCGAGATGTACCGCAACCGTCCCTGGGACGACATCGAAGGCGACCTGCGCAAGGGCTGGGATTCGCGCATCAATGCTGGCGAGGGCGCGCTGGGCACGACGTCCACGAGCGGCACGGCCACCAGCACCACCAGCACCACCGCCGGCAGCATGGCAGGCGACGCCGGGGCGGCCGTGGGCGGCGCCTGGGACCGGATGAAGGCCGCCGTGCGCCACGGCTGGGATCGGATGACGTCGGACGATGACGACGAAGTCTACCGCACCCACTGGAACGCCACCTACAGCACCGCCACCGACGGCAGCACCTTCGACGAGTACAAGCCCGCCTACTCCTACGGTTCGGAAATGGCCCGCAACGAGAAGTACCGCGGCCGGCGCTGGGACGAGGTCGAGAACGACCTGCGTACCGACTGGGATTCGCGCTATGCCAACGGCGGGCAGTCGACCTGGGAGAAGATGAAGGCAGCGGTGCGCCAGGGCTGGGACCGGATGACGTCCTGATGCCCGTTCGGCGCCCCGGTGCCCGATCGCGCAGCGAGCCGGGAGACGTGATGTGAACGCGTGGGCAGGCAGTTTCGGGCCATGCTCGGAATTACCTGCCGATCCCCAGAAAAAAATCGGCGCCCGGGGCGCCGATTTTTCCACGTCAGCGGACAGTCCGCCGGCGAATCACTCCGCGAACACCTGCGCCGCCGGCGTGATCTTCACCGCCTCCGGCCGGATTCCCAGCTTCATCGCACCGATCCGCTTGTCCTCGTCCAGCAGGGCCTGCGGCTTGGCCGCATCATAGGTAATCGGCGAGAAGGCATCGCTGACCAGCTTCTCCTTCAGTCCCGCCGCGTCCCTGGTGATGATCACCACCGACAGGTTCTTCGACGACAGGTGCTTCCTGATCGCCGCGTTCACGTCGGCCACCGTCAGCTTCGACAGCCCGTCGCGCATCATGCGGGTGAACTCCGGCGTGCGGTACCACTGCGAGTCGAGGGCGTAGCCGAGCTGCTGGTCCTGGGTCGCGGTCATCACGAACACGTTCTTCATCAGGTAGTCGCGGGTGGTCTCGAAATCGGCCTGGCTCAGGCCATCGGACACCAGCTTGTCCAGCTCGTGGAGCGCGACGCGCAGGGCGAAGTGGCCGTTCTGCGGCGCCACCGGGCGGATCCAGACCTCGAACAGCTGCGCCTTGCGGCCCAGGTTCGGGTTCGGGAAGAACTGGAACATCCCGCGCGGGAAGGCCTCGATATAGGCGTAGTCGCCGTAGTTCATGCCGCGCTCCTCGCGGATGCGCTGGTACAGGTGCGAGCTCGAGGCGCGGTGTTCGCCCAGCCAGGTCTTGGCCAGCCACAGGGCCGGGAAGTCCGGGTGCGAACGGGTGACTTCGAGCGGCAGGCCAAAGGAGATCGCGGTCGCACGGGTGTTCTTCTCGACGATCTCGACTTCCAGGCCGCCCGGCATGCGGCCCCGGATGGCCGGCGTGGCGGCGAGCCCGGCGCCGTCCGGCAGGCGGGCCAGCGCGGTCTTGAGCGAGGCGACCATGGCATCCGAGACGTCGCCCGAGATGCCGACCCGCAGCGCCCCCCGCGCGTAGGCCTGGCGGTAGAAGCTCTTCACGTCGTCGAGAGTGATCGCCTCGATTCCCTTGACCGTGCCCAGCACCGGATGCCCGTAGGGCGTGCCGGCGAAGACATTTGCTTGGAGCCTTTCTTTGCCGAACTCCTCCTCGTTATTGTCCTTCAGGTCCAGCACCAGCGCGTTCTTCTGCGCGTCCTTCAGGCGGCGGAAGTCCTCTTCGCGGAAACCCGGGTCCACCAGCAGCGGCAGGGCGATGCCCAGGTACTGGTCCCAGTTGTCCTTGTGGGTCGAGCCGGTGAAGGTGGTCATCTCCTTGTCGGTCTGCTCGCTGAAGCTGCCGGCCAGGGGGAACAGGGCCTTGGTCACCTCGTCGATCTTGCGCTCGCGCGAACCGCTCGAGGCCACCATCGCCGCGCTCAGGGCGGCCAGGCCTTCCTTGCCCTTCGGGTCGTGGGCCGAGCCGGCCGCGAACAGCAGCTTGAAGCGGATTTGCGGCAGGCTGGATTTCTGCACCAGCACGTCGAACTTCGCGTCGGCCGCCGCCTGTGCGCCACCCTGGGTGAAAGCGGCCAGCTTCGGCAGCGTCTTGACCTCGGCCGGCAGCGCCTCGTGCGACAGCGTGGTCACCACCATCGAATCGTCCACCAGGTACTTGCGCGCCGCGGCCTGCAGGTCGGCTGGCGTCAGGCTGTCGAGCACGCGGTAGTAGCGGTTCAGGGTGGCGTAGGAGCGCTCGAAGTGGACGTAGGAGGCCAGGGTCGAGGCGATCGCCTCGGTGTTGTCGAGCGAGCGGATCAGGCCGTACTTGTTCGCCGACTTGGCGTCGGCCAGGGCGCTCGCCGTCACCGGTTCGTCGCGCAGCTTCGCCACGGTCTGCAGGATGGCGTCGCGCACGTAGAGGGCGTCGGCCGGCTTCTTGACGCGCGCGCCGATGGTGGCCAGGGTCGGGTCGACCCGGTTCGGTACGAAGTCGAACAGCTGGTCGACCTTCTGCTCGTCCTGCACCAGGCGCTTGTACAGCGGCGAGGTGCGCCCGAAGGACAGCGAGAGCAGCATCGACAGCGCCGCCTGGTCCTTTTGCGTGTCCGAGAAGGCCGGGGCGCGGAAGGCCACGGTCACCAGCGGCAGCGTCGGGGTCTGCCAGGCGACGTGGCGGTACTGGGCGCCCTTGGGCGCCGGCTCGACCGGCACGTTGGAGGTGAAGCTGCCGCGCTTCCACGATCCCCAGTATTTCTCGACCATGGCGATCGCCCGGGCCGGCTCGACGTCGCCGGCGATGATCACGGCGGTGCGCTCGGGACGGTACCAGCGGTCGAAGAACACCTTCGAGTATTCGTACTGGTTGGGCATGTCCTCGATGTCCTTCAGGAAGCCCATCGTCGTATGGCGGTAGGTATGGGTGCTGAAGGCGGCTTCGCGCTGCACCTCGAACAGCTTCTGCATCGGGTTGGCGCTGTTCTTGTTGTACTCGCCGAGCACCGCGCGCGACTCGGTCTTGAAGGCCTCGACCGGATAGGACAGGTGCTGGAAACGGTCCGCCTCGACCTTCAGCACGGTCTCGAGGTCTTCCTTGGCGAAGGTGGTGTAGTAATTGGTGAGGTCGTCGCTGGTGTAGGCGTTCTGGCGGGCGCCGGCCTTCGTGATGATCTGCTGGTACTTCTCCGGTGGATAGGTCGGCGTCCCGCGGAACATCATGTGCTCGAAGAAGTGGGCGAAGCCCGACTTGCCCGGCTCGACCTCGTTGCGCGAACCGGTCTGCACGGGAATGTGCACCGAGACCAGGTTCGGGAAGCCGGTCGGTACCACGATGACCTTCAGGCCATTGGGCAAGGTCTTCTCGGTGGCCTGGAAGGGCAGCACGTCGCCGCTCTTGCCGGCGACTGCGGCTGTCGTCTTCGGCGCGGGCGCCGCCATGGCCGGCGGGGCGGATGCCAGCAGGGCCGGGAGGAGCGTCGCGAGGGCGGTCCGCGACAGGATGGGTTTCGACACGTTCTCTCCTTTGGGAAATGTTTCTATCCGCAAAGGATAGAATATTCGACAAGGAAAGAACAGGCTTATCAGGTATGCATGCGCGGCTGGTGCGCCGCCTCAGGCGGCCTCGCTCAGGGGCAGGCTGATGCGGTTGCGGCCCAGGTGCTTGGCGCGGTAGAGCGCGGCGTCGGCAATGGCGACCAGCTGGCTGGCATTGTTGTCCGGGCCGGCGATCGCGGTTGCCGCGCCGATCGAGACCGTCACGTGGCGGGTCGGCGCGGTGCAAGGAAGCTGCAGGGCCTCGACCCGGCAGCGGATGCGCTCGGCGACGATGGCCGCGCCCTTGAGCGACTGGTTCGGCAGGATCACGGCGAATTCCTCGCCGCCATAGCGGGCCACCAGGTCGTTGGCCCGCATCTCGCTGGAGACCGCGCGGGCGATGCGCTTCAGGCATTCGTCGCCGCCCAGGTGGCCGTTGGCGTCGTTGTAGGCCTTGAAGTTGTCGACGTCGACCATCAGCAGCGACAGCGGCTGCCCCTGGCGCAGCGCGCGCGCCCACTCGGCATGCAGGGTGTCGTCGAAGCAGCGCCGGTTGGCCAGGCCCGTGAGTCCATCGCGGGTGGCGAGCTGTTCCAGGGCCACCTGCGCCATTTTCTCGTCCGTCAGGTCGCGCAGGGTCTCGACCACGGCCGAGAGGGCGCCGTCGGAATCGTAGATCGGGGTGGCGTCGGCCGCCAGGTAGCGGCGCCGGCCGGCGCGCGGCATGTCGAACCAGCTCTCGAGGCACAATCCGGAGGCGATGGCGGAGGCGGCGCCGGCGGGCGCGCAGCGCGGCAGGATCTGGCGTACCTCATCGCCGCGGTTCTGCAGGACCAGGTCGGCCAGGGTAGGGCGGCGATGCTCGTAGAAGCTGCGCCAGTGGTCGCCGGTGCCGATGATCTCGGCGGCCGGCACCCCGGTGAGCTGCTCGCAGGCGCGGTTCCAGATCATGACCCGGGCCTGCCGGTCCAGCACGAAGACCGGGATCGACAACGATTCCATCAGCTGCCCGACGAAGGCGCCGTCCCGGACCAGGGCGTTGGTGACGGGGGCGCCCGCGGCGGGGCTATGGCTCGCTGTACTGATCATGGTGTCCTCTGCATCCGGTGGCAACTGAATTAACTTCCGACAGGAAATAATTCTGCTACCGCGGCCGAGCGGACTTATTGATTTTCAGCAAGCCATCTTTCCGGATCGCGAAGCGACAACGCGCCCTCGACCGGCGTCTCCTAGGCCGGCGCCGGCTCCGGGCGGGTCGGCAGGGAAACCCGGACCACCGTGCCGCCGCGCCGTCCCGGCGCCAGGCGCACCGTGCCG
>DAMCRY010000130.1:0-9563 GCA_032115075.1 Massilia sp. | reverse complement strand
GGTCGACCTGGCGCCGCACCACGCCGGCCACGTGGGCCAGCTGGCCGCCGTGGCCGCCGTGGCTGGACGGGCCGCCCAGGCTCTGCAGCAAGCTGGCCGACATGCTCAGCGGCGCCAGCGGGTTGCGCAGCTCGTGCGCCAGCATGGCGAGGAATTCGGTCTGGCGCCGGTTGGTGGCCTCGGCCAGGTCGCGCAGCGACTGGGCGCTGACGGTGGCCATGATCAGGTGCTCGTTGGCTTCGCGCAGCTGCTCGACCTGTTCTTCGAGGCGGTCGTGCTCGCGCGCGCGGACCCGGGCATGCGACAGCTCGGCTTCGAGCTGGGCAATCCTCTGCTGCAGCGCCCGTTCGCGCTGCACATGGGCGAGGGTAGCGTCCTCGTCCATCAGGGAACGTTGTTCAGAGCCAGCATTCGATTCATTAAACGTCCCCATGGTTGCTTCATTCGTCTGACGCCGCCCCGTCGACACGGCCGTAGAGCACCCCGTTGGTCTGGGCGGGGATCGGATCGATGTCGATTCCGTCGTCCGTGATCCGGTATTCGCGCAGGTCGTGGCTGTGCCCCGAGCCGCGCACCTTCACCACGGAGACGAAGCGTTTCACGTGCCCGTCCGCCTCGGCATAGCGCATCGCGACAATCGCGTCGGTCAGGTAGGCTATGTCCGCGCGCGCGAAGTTCATGTCGACCGAGCGGTCGTCCAGGCCAACGGTGACGAGCGAGGAAACCCCACGCTTGGCCAGGCTGCTCAGGATGCGGAACACGCCCTCGCGCAGATCGCGCCGGCATTCGGGGGCCAGGTACAGGCTGAATTCGGACAGCGAGTCGATGACGACACGGCGCGCGCCGGTGCGCTCGATCGCGCGCAGGAGATCGTCCTCGAATTCCTCGGCCGTCATGTCGATCTGCCGGCTTTCCACCACCGCGACCTCGCCGGCCTGGATCATGCCCGCCAGTTCCGCGTTGCGCAGGCGCGCCGTACCCTTCTCGAAGCACATGATGACGCCTTTTTCCCCCAGGTCGACGCCGGCGCGCAGGAATTTGGAACCCATGATGGTCTTGCCGCAACCGCTCGGCCCGACCGCAAGCAGCGAGTGGCCCTGGGGCAGGCCGCCATGCAGCATCTCGTCCAGCCCCGGGACCCCGGTCGGGATGCGGCGCGGTTCGCGGTCCACCGGTACGCCGGGCTCGCGGTCCCCCGCCAGCGGCGGAAGCAGGCGCGGGTAGATGCGCACGCCGTCGCCGGTAATGCGGAAGGTGTGCGAGCCCGACATGTGGGCCTGGCCGCGCATCTTGACGATGCGGATCTTGCGCACCACCGCATTACGGTCGTGCAGCTGGCTCATGGAGATCATGCCGTCGGCCACCGTCGTGATCGGGTTGGCTTCCGCTTCGTTGTGCTGGTATTCGCCGATCAGGAAGGTCGTGGCCATCCAGCTGGTCATGCGCGTGCCGAGTTCCTGGACGAAGAACTGCAGGTCGCTCATGCCCTCGATACCCGGCTTGCCGGTCTGGATCACGGACCGCAGGGAATCCACGAACACAAGGCTGGGCCCGAAGTCCTCGACCTCCCGGGTGATGCGCTCGAGCACGCCGCCATAGTCTCCGGCGCGCAGGTCGGCGGCCAGGTTGACGTAGCGGATCGAGGCGCCGACCTTGTCGGTATCGAAGAAGGAGTACTGCTGCTGGTAGCGCAGCATCTTCAGCGGCGGTTCGCCCAGCACGGTGAAGAACAGGGCGCGGCGCTCGGGACCGGTCAGGGCGAACATGATCTGGTGCGCGAGCGTCGTCTTGCCGCAGCCGGGCGCCCCGGTGATCAGGTTGAACGAAAACTCGTTCAGTCCCCCGCCCAGGAGAACATCGAGCCCTGGCACGCCAGTGGCCAATTTTCCCAGGGTTACTTTATCGGTCATTTATTTCTGCTCCTGTGGATGCTTCTGCTGGCCGGCCGGCGTGTCCGTGGCCATGGCCGAGTCCAGCAGGCGCTGGGTCAGCCTCTCCCCGATGAGTGCGGCAAGTAATTGGGTGAAGGTCCGCAGCAAGGCGTCGTTGGCGGCCGCGGCGCGCTCGGCGTCGACGAGCGCCATGCGCTCCTCCAGTGAAATGAAGAGCTGATCGGTGACGCGGCAGGGCTGCTGGGGTGCCAGCCAGGCATGGTCGGGGCCGATCACGTGGACGGCGCGGCCGAACAGGGCGCAGAAACCGCTTTCCCCGATGAGCGGGCACAGGTGCTGCGCGATGCGCCGCCAGGGCTGCAGCAGCTGGCTGCTCCCGGCAGAGGACTCCGGCGCGCCCGTACTATTCGTCATGTCTTCGTCGTTGAACAATGAATGCCGCTGATGGTTGGTTGGATCTGCTGGACCGGCGCCCGTTCGCGGCGAGGGGCCGCCCGTTGCGCCCCCGGTGCATCGCGCATTATAGCGTGTCGATTCGGCAAACTGGTGATAACGCCAATGAGCTTCCAGAAACATTTTCTATAGTGTCAATTTGCCACATCCCCGCTAAGATAGTCCCGCCGAGCGATAGCGCTCATCATTAGCGGGGGGACGATGAAAAAAATACTGGGCGCAGCCTTGACGGCGGCATGGATCGTAGTCAGCCTTGCAAGCGCACCGGCCGGCGCCGCCTCCAGCGCCGACATGCGCTTCAGGACAATCTACACCAAAGAGTGGAAATGGCGCGTCGCGGAACGGCTCGCCCGCGCCGACGACGAACGCGGCGTCAGCCCGGCCATGGCGCGCGTGGATGCTCCGGCGCAGGAGGCGCGCCGGGCCTACTGGGAAGGCATCCTGAAGGAACTCGACGGTATCCGGCCGGCGGAACTGTCCGCGGCCGAGCGCATCAACTTCGCCGTCTACCGTGCCCAGATCGCCGCCCTGCTCGACGCCCAGCGCTTCCGCGAGTACGAGCAGCCGGTCAATGCCGACAGCGCCTTCTGGACCGACGTCACCTTCGGCGCGCGCCGCCCCTTCGCCACGCGCGCGGACTACCGCAACTACCTGCAGCAGCTCGCCGCCCTGCCCGGCTATTTCGAGCAGGAGACCGCGAACATGCGCGCCGGCCTGGCGCGCGGCTTCACGCCGCCCCGGGTCACGCTGGCCGGCCGCGACGTGGCGCTGGCCTCGATCGCCGAGGCGAAGAGCCCGCAGGAAGTGGTGTTCTTCACGCCCTTCAAGTCGATGCCGGCCGCGATCCCCGCCGCCGAGCAGGACGCCCTGCGCGCCCAGGCCGCGGCCGTGATCCGCGACCGGGTGCAGCCGGCCTACGCCAGGGTACTGGCCTTCTTCCGCGACGAGTACGTGCCGAAGGCGCGCACCACGCTGGCCGCGGAAAGCATGCCGGGCGGGAAAGCCTATTACCAGTCGAAGATCGTCGAATACACGACGACGAACATGACGGCCGACCAGATCCACGCGATCGGGCTGGCCGAGATGGCGAAGATCCGCGCCGAGATGCACGAGACCATGAAGCGGGCCGGCTTCCAGGGCGACCTGCCGGCCTTCCTGCGCTTCCTGCGCAGCGACCCGCAGTTCTACGCGAAGACCCCGCAGGAACTCCTGATGCGCGCGGCCTGGATCGCCAAGAAGTTCGACGCCAAGGCCGACCAGTACTTCGGCTACCTGCCGCGCCGCCGCTTCGCGATCCTGCCGGTGCCGGACGACCAGGCGCCCTTCTACACGGCCGGCCGCGGCGGGCCGGGCGCCTACTGGGTCAACACCTACAACCTGCCGGCGCGCGCCCTCTACAGCCTGCCGGCACTGACCCTGCACGAATCGGCACCGGGCCACGCCTTCCAGATGCCGGTGGCGCAGGAACAGAAAGGCGTGCCGAACTTCCGCCGCGCATACATCTCGGCCTTCGGCGAAGGCTGGGCGCTGTACGCGGAGCGGCTCGGCACCGAGATGGGCATCTACGAGACGCCCTACGAACACTTCGGCATGCTGAGCTACCAGGCCTGGCGCGCCGCGCGCCTGGTGGTCGATACCGGCATCCACGCCAAGGGCTGGACGCGCGAGCAGGCGCAGGCCTACCTGATGGAGAACACCGCGCTGTCGCGGCACGAGGTGGAGACGGAAGTGGACCGCTACATCTCCTGGCCGGGCCAGGCGCTGTCCTATTACCTGGGGCAGATGGCGATCCAGGAGGCGCGCGCGCGGGCGGAAAAAGCGCTGGGGGCGACCTTCGACATCCGGCACTTCCACGATACGGTGCTGCAGCTGGGGTCGGTGCCGCTGCCGGTGCTGCAACAGCGGATCGACCAGTTCATCGCCGAGGGCGGGAAGTCGCCGTACCCGAAGGAGAGCTGACGCTGCTCATCGTTAACTTGGTTCCCCGCCTGCGCGGGGATGACGGTTCTGAAGCCGCTGGCCTCCGGACCGTCTTTCCCGCGAAGGCGGGAAACCGCGTTTGCCCGCTTATTCGAACAGCTTGAACTTGAGCTGGAACGACACCCCGCCATACAGGCGGTCCTTGTACGACGGGATAATCCCGATATTCAGCCCCACCCGCTTGTACTCGTAGGTCAGCGTCGGAATCGCCGCCGGGAACCAGCCGCCGTCGCGCATGTTCGGATAGCCGTCGAAGGCCGCCAGCGCCAGCCCGAGGCGCACCTGGCCAATTGCATACGGCTGCCAGATCACGCCAGCATAGTTCGACCACTGCCGGTCGCTGTTGTAGAAGCGCCCGATGGTGGCGGAGGTGGCGCCGTTGAAGCGGTACTCGGCGCCCAGGCCCTTGTTGGCGCCGTTCAGGTCCTTGTCGCTGTCGAAGTGGGCGGTGGCGAAGCCGGTGTCGAGCCAGAACTCGCTTCTCGGCGCCGCATCGATCTTCGTGAACAGGTCGTCGGCATGGGCCAGCGGGATGCAGGCGGCCAGCAACGCCGCGGCCGCAATGGGAAACGCGCGCATCAGTCGTCGGCTTTCGGGTTGTGAGGGTAAAGACCGGGGAACATCACTTCGGTGAAGCCGAAGCGGGAAAAATCGCGGATGCGCATCGGGTACAGGATGCCGTGCAGGTGGTCGACTTCGTGCTGCACCACGCGGGCATGGAAACCCTCGGCATCGCGGGTGATATGTTTTCCATATTGATCGAAGCCTTCGTAATGCATTTTCGTATGACGGGGCACGCTGCCGCGCAGGCCCGGCACCGACAGGCAGCCCTCGAAGCCCTCCTCCATGTCTTCGGACAAGGGCGTCAGCACCGGGTTGATCAGCACGGTTTCCGGCACCGGCGGCGCGTCGGGGTAGCGTTCGTTCTTCGAGAAGCCGAAGATCACCAGCTGCAGGTCGACCCCGATCTGCGGCGCGGCCAGGCCGGCGCCGTTGGCGGCATGCATGGTCTCGAACATGTCGGCGATCAGGGCGTGCAGTTCGGGCGTATCGAATTCGCGCACGGGTTGGGCCACGCGCAGCAGGCGCGGGTCGCCCATGCGCAGGATCTCGCGCACGGTCATGGCGTTTTCCCTTCGTCGAGCAGCGCGGCCAGGCAGGCACGGAAGCCCTCGGCGGTCTCCGGATGCTTCAGGCCGATGGCCGCGGTGGCCTTCAGGTAACCGAGCTTGGAGCCGCAGTCGTAGCGCTGGCCTTCGTAGCGGTAGGCCAGCACCCGTTCGTCGCGCATCAGGGCCGCGATGCCGTCGGTGAGCTGGATCTCGCCGCCGGCCCCGGTGCCGAGGTTTTCCAGGTAGCCGAAGATCGAGCCGGACAGCACGTAGCGCCCCACCACCGCCAGGGTCGAGGGCGCGACTTCCGGCGCCGGCTTCTCGACGATGCCGGACACCAGCTCCAGGCCGGGACGGTAGCTGGAAGCACTGACGATGCCGTACTGGCGGGTATGCTCGCGCGCGACGTCCTGCACCGCGAGGATGCTGGAGCGCTCGTAGGCATACAGCTCGGTCATCTGGGCCAGCACCGGCCGGGTAGGCGCGTCGGTGTCCATGAAGTCGTCCGCCAGCAGCACCGCGAAGGGCTCGTCGCCGATCACCGGCCGGGCGCACAGCACCGCGTGGCCGAGGCCCAGCGCGGCGGGCTGGCGGATGTAGATGCAGTTGACGTTCTTCGGGATGACGCCGCGCACGACGTCGAGCAGCGCCTGCTTGCCGTGCGCCTCCAGCTCGGCCTCGAGCTCGTAGGCCTTGTCGAAATGGTCCTCGATGGCGCGCTTGTTGCGGCCGGTGATGAAGACCAGTTCCGTGATACCGGCCGCCACCGCCTCTTCGACGGCGTACTGGATCAGCGGCTTGTCGACGATCGGCAGCATCTCTTTCGGCTGCGCCTTGGTGGCGGGCAGGAAGCGGCTGCCGAGGCCGGCCACGGGGAATACGGCTTTGCGGATCAGGGGCATGCGAAAATCCTCTATTTTTTATTGTCCGAGCAGGGCCAGCAGGCCCGCTTCGTCGAGTACGGTGACGCCGAGTTCCTCGGCCTTGGCGAGCTTGCTGCCCGCCTCGGCGCCGGCCACCACGTAGGAAGTCTTTTTCGAGACCGAACCGGAGACCTTGCCGCCGGCCGCCTCGATCAGCGCGCCGGCCGCGTCGCGGCTCATGGTCGGCAGCGTCCCGGTCAGGACGAAGGTCTTGCCGGAGAAGATGCCTTCGGGCGCGGCCGCCGCTTCCGGCAACCGGGCCAGCAGCTCGGCGCGCAGCTTCGCCAGCGCCGCCACCTTGTCGCGGTTGGCCGGCACCGCCATCCACTCCTCGAGCGCCGCCGCGACGTTGGCCGGCAGGCCGAACACGCCGAACACGTTCAGGTGCGCCAGGGATTCCAGCGTCTGGCCGGCCGCGATCAGCTGGCGGGCGCGCGGCTCGGTCAACTTCGGGATGCCGAGCGCGGCCAGCAGGTTCACCTCGTCGAGCTTCTCGCGCAGCTGGGCCCTGGGCGGGTGCTCGCCCTGCGGCGCGACGCCGGCCGCCAGCAGCGCATTGATCGCCGCCTGGTTCTTCTCTTCCGCGAAGAATTCGGCGATCGCCTCGGCCACGGTGCCGCCGATGTCGGGCAGCACGCGCAGCAGCGCTTCCGGCGCCTGGCGGATCAGCTCGAAGCGCCCCAGCCAGTCGGCCAGGGTCTTGGCGGTCGACTCGCCCACGTGGCGGATGCCGAGCGCGAACAGCAGGCGCTCCAGCGGCGGGTTCCTGCTCGCCGCGATGGCCGCCAGCAGGTTGTCCGCCCACTTGGTGGCCACCTTGCCCTGTTTCACGGCGAGTTTGGCCGATTCAGGCGTGGTGCCGTCGCGCTCGTCGGCCATGCGCTTCATGGCGAGCAGGTCGTCGAGCGTGAGCTTGTACAGGTCGGCCACGCCGTGGATCAAGTTGCACTCGACCAGGCTGTCGATGTAGCGGTCGCCCAGGCCCTCGATGTCCATCATGCGGCGGCCGGCGAAGTGGCGGATCGCTTCCTTGCGCTGGGCCGCGCAGGTCAGGCCGCCGGAACAGCGTGCCACCGCCTCGCCCTCTTCGCGCACCACGTGCGAGCCGCACACCGGGCAGGTCTTCGGCAATTCGTAGCGCGGCGGTTCGGGCGTCGGACGGCGCTCCAGCACCACCGACAGCACCTCGGGGATCACGTCGCCGGCGCGGCGCACGATCACCGTGTCGCCCACGCGCACGTCCTTGCGCAGCACTTCGTCCTCGTTGTGCAGGGTCGCGTTGGTCACCGTGACGCCGCCGACCGAGACCGGCTGCAGGCGCGCCACCGGCGTGATGGCGCCGGTGCGGCCGACCTGCACGTCGATGGCGGAGACCGTCGTCAGCGCTTCCTCGGCCGGGAATTTATGGGCCAGGGCGAAGCGCGGCGCGCGCGAAACGAAGCCGAGCGCCGCCTGGTCGGCCACGCGGTCCACCTTGTAGACCACGCCGTCGATCTCGTAGGGCAAGCCCGGCCTGCGCTCGCCGATGCTGCGGTAGTAGCCGAGCAGGCCCTCGCAGCCGGTCACCACCGCGCGCTCTTTCGACACCGGCAGGCCGAGGCGGTCGAACCAGTCCAGCACGCCCGAGTGCGTTTCCGGCAGCTCGGCGCCTTCCAGGCGGCCGATACCGTAGGCGAAGAAGCGCAGTTTCCGTTGCGCCGTGATGCGCGCATCGAGCTGGCGCAGGCTGCCGGCGGCCGCGTTGCGCGGATTGGCGAATTCCTTCTGGCCGGCGTCGCGCTGGCGCTGGTTGAGGCGCTCGAAGTCCTGCTTGAACATCAGCACTTCGCCGCGCACTTCGAGCACGGCCGGCACCTCGCGCACCCCGTCATCCTGCAGGCGCAGCGGGATCACCTTCACGGTGCGGATGTTGGCCGTCACGTCCTCGCCGGTGTAGCCGTCGCCGCGGGTGGCGGCCTGCACGAACACACCGTTCTCGTAGCGCAGGCTGATCGCCAGGCCGTCGAACTTCAGCTCGGCCGAATAGGCGACCTGCTGCGCGTCCAGCCCTTCGCGCACGCGGCGGTCGAAGTTGTCGACGTCCTCGTCGGCAAACCCGTTGTTCAGCGAGAGCATCGGCACCGAGTGCGTCACCTGCCTGAACTCGGGGATCGGCGCCGCGCCCACGCGCGAGGTCGGCGAATCGTTCTTGACCGCCTGCGGGTGCGCGGACTCCAGCTCCTGCAGCTCCTTGAACAGGCGGTCGTACTCGGCGTCCGGAATCGTCGGCGCGTCGAGCACGTGGTAGTTGTAGATGTGGCGGTTCAGTTCCTCCACCAGCCACGCCATGCGCGCCGAAACATCCTGGGGCACCGTCACCTTGTCCTCCTCAGACGAACAGGCGCAGCGCGCGCGTGGAACCGGCCGGGATGTCCGAGGCGTCCATTTCCTGGTAGAACTCGGCCACCTGGCCCTTGATCTCTTCCAGCGCCGCATCCGACAGCGGCTGCTCGAAGTCGTCGACGATGGTGGCGTCCAGGCGCGCGGTCAGCTCCTTGGCGCACTTGACCATGGCGCCGAAGCCGTCGCGGCTTGGTGCGACGCAGGGCACGTCCAGCAGCAGCGTCAGGCGCGACGTGGTGTCGGCGCCCAGGGTGACGTTGGTGGAGAGCGTGAACAGCACCCCGCCCTGCCCGTCGGGCATCGAGAAGCGTCCGTCCGGACGCACGTCGAAGCCCTGCTTTTCCAACGCCCCGATCAGGGTCGAGATCGCCCACGCGGCGCCGTTGGCGGCCAGGTTCACGCCCAGCTGGGCATCGTGGCCGGCCACGAAACGGTGCAGGGTGCGCGCCTCGCTCATTACCTCGATCATGTCCGGCACTTCCGGCACCGCGCCGATCTCGTCGGCCACCGCGTGCAGGCGCGTGACCAGTTCCGAGTACTCGATTTCGTTGAGGGCCGTGGTGCGGGTGGCCAGCTGCACGCCGGCCTGCAGCTTGGTGTACACGCCGCCGTGCACGATCGGCTCCCAGTCGCCGTTCACGGCGAAACCGATGTAGTGGATCGGCTTGTTGCCGACGCGGCGCAGTTTCGAGAGCGCGGGCAGGATCTTGTCGCCGCGCACCGCGCCTTCGAAGTTCAGCGGGATGATGCAGTCGATCAGCGGGTCGACCAGGCTTTCGGCCAGTTCGGACGGCGGCGTGTCCGGCGCCGCGCCCGGTAGC
>DAMCRY010000129.1:4298-9625 GCA_032115075.1 Massilia sp. | reverse complement strand
CACCTGGGCCACGCCGTCGAAGCGGCGCCGCGCGTCGTCCTCGACCACGCCCAGCGCGAGCCGGTACAGCAGCAGCCCGACCCCGAGCGACAACGCCAGCCCACCCGCCCAGGGGATGGCGCGCGTCCATGCCCGCGTGCTGGGCGGTGATGCGGCGAAACGGTCGGTCGGGCGTGACGGCATGGTCTCCAGGCGTGCGGGTGGGCGGGATCGATCTTGCTAGTATAGGCCCTCCCACGCCACACTTTTTCACCCAATCTCACCAATGCAGGACACGACGAGGACCGCGATGCCGCCACCAGACCATGCAAGACCTGCCCCGGACGACCCCTATCTCTGGCTCGAGGAGGTCGACGGGGGGCAGGCCCGCGACTGGGTGCAGGCCCGCAACGCGGAGGCCGAGGGCGAACTCGAGGCCGACCCGCGGTATCCGGCCCTGCGCGCGCGCCTGCAGGACATCCTCGACTCGACCGACAAGATCCCCTATGCCGGCTGCCACGCGGGCCTGCTCTACAACTTCTGGCGCGATGCCCGGCATGCGCGCGGGGTCTGGCGCCGCACCACGCTGGACGGCTACCGCCAGGCCGCGCCCCAGTGGGAGACCGTGATCGACCTCGACCTGCTCGCGCGCGAGGAAGGCGAAAACTGGGTCTGGGGCGGCGTCGCCTGGCTGGAGCCTGCGGGCGACCGCTGCCTCGTCACCCTGTCGCGCGGCGGCGGCGACGCCCGCGTGGTGCGCGAGTTCGACCTGGCCGCCCGCCGCTTCGTCGAGGATGGCTTCGCGCTGCCGGAAGCGAAGAGCGAGGTAGCCTGGATCGACCGCGACACCCTGTTCGTCGGCAGCGACTTCGGGCCCGGCTCGCTGACCGATTCCGGCTACCCGCGCATCGTGAAACGCTGGCGCCGCGGCGAAGCGCTGGATGCCGCGGCCACCGTGTTCGAGGCGCGCCAGGACGACCTGTCGGCATCGGGCTGGCGCGATGCGACACCCGGCTTCGAACGCGACTTCGTGCAGCGCCAGATCGGCTTCTACAGCAGCGAGCTGTTCGTGCTGCGCGGCGACGCGCTGGTGAAGGTCCCGAAGCCCGGTGACGCGAACGCCTTCGCGGTGCGCAGCCAGATCGTGGTCGAGCTGCGTTCGGACTGGGACGTCGACGGCCGCCACTATCCGCAAGGCGCGCTGCTGGCGGCCGACTTCGAGCGCTTCCTCGGCGGCGAGCCGGCCTTCCAGGTGCTGTTCGCCCCGACGCCCACCAGTTCGCTCGACGGCGTGACGGTGACGCGCGACGCCCTGCTCCTGACCGTGCTCGACAAGGTCAGCAACCGCCTGGTCGAGCTGCGCTTCGCCGACGGGCTGTGGCAGGCGCGCGACGTCGACCTGCCGGCCATGGGCGCGCTCGACACCTGGGCCTTCGACGCCTTCGACTCGAACCGCTACTTCCTGACCATGAACGGCTTCCTGGAGCCGACCACGCTGTACCTGATGGAGGCTGGCGGCGACCGCCGCGAGCCGCTCAAATCGCTGCCCGCCTTCTTCGACGCGGCCGGCCTGGCCGTGCGCCAGTTCGAGGCGACGTCCAGCGACGGCACCCGCGTGCCCTACTTCGCCGTGATGCGCGCGGACACGGTGCTGGACGGGAGCAACCCGACCGTCCTGTACGGCTACGGCGGCTTCGAGGTCTCGCTCAAGCCTTCCTATGGCGCCATCAGCGGCGCCGCCTGGCTCGAGGATGGCGGAGTCTACGTGCTGGCCAACATCCGTGGCGGCGGCGAGTTCGGCCCGCGCTGGCACCAGGCGGCGCTCAAGGAACACCGCCAGCGCGCCTTCGACGACTTCATCGCCGTGGCCGAAGACCTGGTCGCGCGCGGCGTCACGCGCCCCGCGCGCCTGGGCATCATGGGCGGCAGCAACGGCGGGCTGCTGGTCGGCGCCGTCATGGTCCAGCGTCCGGCCCTGTTCGGCGCCGTGGTCTGCCAGGTACCGCTGCTGGACATGCGCCGCTACCACCAGCTGCTGGCCGGCGCCTCCTGGATGGGCGAATACGGCGACCCCGACGACCCCGCCCAGTGGGCCTGGATCGCGCCCTACTCGCCCTACCAGAACGTGCGACCCCGCGCCGGCGCGCCTTGGCCGCGGGTGCTGTTCACCACCTCGACCCGCGACGACCGGGTCCACCCCGGCCATGCGCGCAAGATGGCGGCGCGCATGCAGGAACTCGGCCACGACCTGCTGTACTGGGAAAACACCGAGGGCGGCCACGCCGGCGCCGCCGACAATGCCCAGATCGCGCGCATGTGGGCGCTGACCTGGACCTTCCTGCGGCGCCAGCTGTCCTAGGACGCCATCCGCTGCGCGAACAGCGCTTCCCAGGTGGCCTGCACGTCGACGTAGAACGCCACCGCCTTCTCGATGCCGATCTGCTGCGGCGCGCCGAGCCGGCTGGTGACCACGCCGGCGCGCCGGGTCAGGCGCTCCATGCCGGTGGTGGTCACCGTCACGTAGTGCGTGATGCCGTTCTCGATGCCGTGGCGCACCACGGCGGCGAAGGCGTCCAGGGTCATCTCGGAAAATCCGTAGCGGTTTTCCTTGTCGGTCTCGAGGGCGAAGCGCGACAGTTCCCAGACCCGCGGGTCGCTCGGGGCCTGCTGGCCCTCGAGCAGCTGCGGAAAGGAGTCCTTGAGCATGTACGGCCCTTCGGTCGGGAGCAGGCGCCAGCAGCCGCGCAGCGGGCCACCCGGTTCGCGGATCTGCATGTATGCCGGGTCCAGCGCGTCGTAGCCGTCGATCTCCATGCCGGACAGCACCGGCACTTCCCAACCCAGCCGCCCGCTGAACACCTTGGCGCGCAAGGTATGCATTTCCCACAGATCTTTCGATTTGAAGTCACGGCGTGCTGCGATCTTGATTTGCAGTGTCATTTTCAGGCCCCTTTTGTTATGGATCAAAACTATGCGTTTCGCATACAAGATTCATGCATGACGGGCAGATCGGGAACTATCAGCACTGCTAGGTGGCAAGCTGGACCGCGTGGTGAATACTTGCAGTTTGCATAGTTTGATACCTGAAGAAAAAGGGAAAGGAGCCATGATGGGAAACGAGATGATGTGCCAGGCACTGGCGGCGGAACTGGAAGCGCAGCAGGCGGCGCATGCTGGCGGGGCGAAGCGGTCGGCGCCGCACGAGTTGCGCCGCCTGCGCGTCGCCAAGCGCGAGAGCCAGGAAAAATTCTGGAGCCGCTTCGGGGTCACGCAGTCGAGCGGCAGCCGCTTCGAGACCGGCCTGGCGGTGCCGCCGCCAGTGGCGATCCTGTTGCGCCTCTATGTCAACGGCAGGCTCAGCGACGGTGATCTTCTGGGGTGATCAGGCCGAGGGCGATCGCCTTGACGACCGCCTGCTGGCGCGTGTTGACGCCGAACTTCTGGCGCACGTTCGCCAGGTGGAAGTTGACGGTCGCCTCGGAGCAGTTGGTGATCCGCGCCACCTCCCAGGAGGACTTGCCGACCATCACCCACTGCAGCACCTCGAGCTCGCGCCGGGTCAGGCGCGGCAGTTCCGGCTCGGCCCTGGCTTCGCGAAAGCGCGCCGATGAGGCGAACGCATAGTCGCGGATCAGGGACAGGGCCGGCAGCGCCTCGAGGAGCGAGCGTTCGAAGGGGACGTTCGGGCGCAGGTCGGACACGAAGCTGATCATCCCCAGCTCCCCCTGCGGCCCATGGATCGGCAAGGTCACCCCGCTGCGGATGCCGTGCGCGCTCGCCTCCTCGTACAGGGCGCCCGGCTGGCCGCTGCCGAAGGTCGAGGGCGCCCAGATCAGCGGCAACGTATTCGAGACGCAGTGGACCACGGTCGGATCGACGTAGTGGAAGCCGTTGGACTCGTAGCGGTCGCGCCATTCGGCCGAATAATTGCTGCGGGTAAATGCTGTTTCGAAACGGACGTGGCGCGAGGGCACGACGCCGTACAGCATCCGATCGAAGCCCTGGCTGCGCGCCAGCCTGAACAGGCGCTCCGTCCACGTTCGATCGTCGCCGGCATCCAATAAACCGAGCAGTAATGCAGTGTCAATCATAGGACAAAAGCGGGTCGCGATACGTTGTATGCTAAAGGAGTTCGCCTTGCGAATTCTCACCAAATTCAACAGCCGGGGCTGTTCGTGTCCATACGGTGAAAACTCTGTAGTATCAGCACAACAATGTTTGCCCAATCGTGCGCTGCCCTTCCTTCGCTTCCGATACGCTCCGCCGGATTGCCATCCGTAATTTTCTGTATAGCAAGTTTTCAAGGCCAGAAACCGCGAAAACTTGACTTGAATACAGGCACGGGTATCTTTTCAGCATTTCACGAGTCCCACCCTCACCACAACACGCGATACAAGGATTGAGTCGATGAACAACATGACCGACATGGGCGAACAGCTGGACGTCAAACTGCTGCTCACCACCCTGATGGCGCTGAAGAAAGGCGACTTCTCGGTGCGCATGCCCTCGGACTGGACCGGGGTGTCGGGCAAGATCGCCGACACCCTCAACGACATCATCGAAACCAAGCAGAAGATGGTCGAGACGGTCACCGACGTTTCGCGCGTGGTCGGCCGCGAAGGCCACCTGACCCAGCGCGCCGACCTGCCGGGCGTGGTGGGCGGCTGGGCCACCATCATCAGCTCCGTCAATACCCTGATCGACGACCTGGTGCGCCCGACCACCGAGATGGCGCGCGTCATCGGCGCCGTGGCCAAGGGCGACCTGTCCCAGACCATGGCGCTGGAAGTCGACGGCCACCCGCTGAAGGGCCAGTACCTGCGCGCGGCGATGACCGCGAACACCATGGTGGAACAGCTCTCCTCCTTCTCGTCCGAGGTGACTCGCGTGGCGCGCGAGGTGGGTACCGAGGGCAAGCTGGGCGGCCAGGCGCAGGTGAAGGGCGTGGCGGGTACCTGGAAGGACCTGACCGACTCGGTGAACTCGATGGCGGGTAACCTGACCTCGCAGGTGCGTAACATCGCGGAAGTGACCACCGCGGTGGCGAACGGCGACTTGTCGAAGAAGATTACCGTGGACGTGCGCGGCGAGATCCTGCAGCTGAAGGACACGATCAACGTCATGGTGGACCAGCTGCGCTCCTTCGCATCCGAGGTTACCCGCGTGGCACGTGAGGTGGGTACCGAGGGCAAGCTGGGCGGCCAGGCCTATGTGCCGGGCGTCGGCGGTACCTGGAAGGACTTGACCGACAACGTGAACTTCATGGCGTCGAACCTGACCGGCCAGGTGCGTAACATCGCGGCGGTGACGACCGCGGTGGCGAACGGCGACCTGTCCAAGAAGATCAC
>DAMCRY010000129.1:0-4198 GCA_032115075.1 Massilia sp. | reverse complement strand
ACATCGCGGCGGTGACGACCGCGGTGGCGAACGGCGACCTGTCCAAGAAGATCACCGTGGACGTGAAGGGCGAGATCCTCGAACTGAAGAACACCATCAACGTCATGGTGGACCAGCTGTCCTCGTTCGCCTCCGAAGTGACCCGCGTGGCGCGCGAGGTGGGTACTGAAGGTAAACTCGGCGGCCAGGCGCAGGTGAAGGGCGTGGCCGGTACCTGGAAGGACCTGACCGACTCGGTGAACTCGATGGCGGGCAACCTGACCGGCCAGGTGCGTAACATCGCGGACGTGACGACCGCGGTGGCGAACGGCGACCTGTCCAAGAAGATCACGGTGGACGTGAAGGGCGAGATCCTCGAGCTGAAGAACACCATCAACGTCATGGTCGACCAGCTGAACTCCTTCGCCTCCGAAGTGACGCGCGTGGCGCGCGAGGTGGGCACCGAGGGCAAGCTCGGCGGCCAGGCGAACGTGCCGGGCGTGGGCGGCACCTGGAAGGACCTGACCGACAACGTGAACTTCATGGCCTCGAACCTGACCGGCCAGGTGCGTAACATCGCGGACGTGACGACCGCGGTGGCGAACGGCGACCTGTCCAAGAAGATCACGGTGGACGTGAAGGGCGAGATCCTCGAGCTGAAGAACACCATCAACGTCATGGTCGACCAGCTGAACTCCTTCGCCTCCGAAGTGACGCGCGTGGCGCGCGAGGTGGGCACCGAGGGCAAGCTCGGCGGCCAGGCGAACGTGCCGGGCGTGGGCGGCACCTGGAAGGACCTGACCGACAACGTGAACTTCATGGCCTCGAACCTGACCGGCCAGGTGCGTAACATCGCGGCGGTGACGACCGCGGTGGCGCGCGGCGACCTGTCCAAGAAGATCACCGTGGACGTGAAGGGCGAGATCCTCGAACTGAAGGACACCATCAACGTCATGGTGGACCAGCTGTCCTCCTTCGCCTCCGAGGTGACCCGCGTGGCGCGCGAGGTGGGTACCGAGGGCAAGCTCGGCGGCCAGGCGAACGTGTCGGGCGTCGGCGGCACCTGGAAGGACCTGACGGAGAACGTCAACCAGCTGGCGGCGAACCTGACCAACCAGATGCGCGCGATCGGTGAAGTCGCGACCGCGGTGACCCGCGGCGACCTCTCGCGCAGCATCCAGGTCGAAGCGCGCGGCGAGGTGTCCTACCTGAAGGACAACATCAACGAGATGATCCGCAACCTGAAGGAGACCACCCAGAAGAACGCGCAGCAGGACTGGCTGAAGACCAACCTGGCGCGCTTCACCCGCCTGCTGCAGGGCCAGCGCGACCTCCAGGCCGTGACCAAGCTGATCCTGTCGGAACTGGCGCCGCTGGTCTCGGCCCACCACGGCGTGTTCTACATGATGGATTCGCAGGAGAGCGACGCACGCCTGCGCATGATCGCCTCCTACGGCTACCGCTCCAGCCGCAAGCTGCCGACCTCCTTCCTGCCGGGCGAAGGCCTGGTGGGCCAGTGCGCGCTGGAGAAGACCCGCATCTGGCTGACCGACGTGCCGCGCGACTACATCGTGGTCTCGTCCGGCCTGGGCTCGGCGCCGCCGAACAACATCGTGGTGCTGCCGATCCTGTTCGAGCAGCAGGTCAAGGCGGTCATCGAGATCGCCTCGCTCGACCGCTTCACCGAAACCCACCTGTCCTTCCTCGACCAGCTGATGGAATCGATCGGCGTGGTTTTGAACACGATCGAGGCGAACAGCCGTACCGAGTCGCTGCTGACCCAGTCGCAGTCGCTCGCCCAGGAGCTGCAGCAGACCAACCAGGAACTGGCGGAAAAGGCGCGCCTGCTGTCCGAGCAGAACATCGAGGTGGAACGCAAGAACCGCGAGGTCGAGCAGGCCAAGCTGGCGCTGGAAGAAAAGGCGACCCAGCTGGCCCTGTCCTCCAAATACAAGTCCGAGTTCCTGGCAAACATGTCGCACGAGCTCCGTACTCCGCTGAATTCGCTGCTGATCCTGGCGCAGCAACTGTCGGATAACCCGGAGGGCAACCTGTCGGCGCGCCAGGTGGAGTTCGCGAAGACCATCCACGGCTCCGGTTCCGACCTGCTGACCCTGATCAACGACATCCTCGACCTGTCGAAGATCGAGTCCGGCACCGTCACGCTGGACGTGTCCGAGTACCGCTTCTCGAACCTGCGCAACTACGTGGACCGCACCTTCCGCCACATGGCCGAAGCCAAGCACCTCGGCTTCCAGGTCGACCTGGCGGACAACCTGCCGACCGCCGTGATGACCGACACCACGCGCCTGCAGCAGGTGCTGAAGAACCTGCTGTCGAACGCCTTCAAGTTCACCAGCCACGGCCAGGTGTCCCTGAGCATCAGTCTGGTCGACAGCGGCTGGACCGCCGACCACCCCAACCTGGTGCATGCCGACGCGGTGCTGGCCTTCTCGGTGCACGACACCGGCGTCGGCATCCCGTCCGACAAGCTGCAGCTGATCTTCGAGGCCTTCCAGCAGGCCGACGGCTCGACCGCGCGCAAATACGGCGGCACCGGCCTGGGCCTGTCGATCTCGCGCGAACTGGCGCGCCTGCTGGGCGGCGAAATCCGCGTCGAATCGACCGTCAACGTCGGTTCGACCTTCACCCTCTACCTGCCCTACAACCGCGCCGGCTTCATCAACTACGAACAGGCGCGCCAGCCGCAGCCGGCCCGCCTGGCCCCGCCGCCGGTCCCGGCTCCGCTGTCCTACCAGCCGGTGGTGCAGGCCTCGAACGAGATCGCGACCGTCGACGAGATCGAGTCCGGCTCGATGGTCGAATACTCGTCGGTGCTGGACGACCGCGGCCTGGTCACGCCAGGCGACCCTTCGGTGCTGATCGTCGAGGACGACGAGCGCTTCGCCAAGGTGCTGCTCGACTTCGCCCGCGAAAAGAACTTCAAGGGCATCGTCACCCAGCGCGGCGACTCGGCGCTGTCGCTGGCCCGCGACTACCTGCCTTCGGCGATCCTGCTCGACATCGACCTGCCGGACATCGACGGCTTCACGGTGCTCGACCGCCTCAAGCGCGACCCGAACACCCGCCACATCCCGGTGCACGTGATGTCGTCCCTGCGCGAGCGCGAGCGCGCGCTGCGCCAGGGCGCGATCTCCTACATCAACAAGCCGGTGGGCCGCGAGGCGCTGCAGGAGGAATTCAAGCGCATCCAGAAATTCCTGATGGGCGGCAAGCGCTCGCTGCTGGTGGTCGAGGACGACATGGCCCAGCGTGAGTCCATCGTGGCCCTGATCGGCAACACCGACATCCACATGGTGACCGTGGATACCGGCGCGGCGGCGCTGGAAGCGCTGCAGAGCCAGCACTTCGACTGCATGGTGCTGGACCTGACGCTGCCGGACATCTCGGGCTTCGACCTGATGGACAGGATCGTCAAGAACGAGCGCCTGCGCGACCTGCCGATCGTGATCTACACCGCCAAGGAACTCTCGCGCGGGGAGGTCACGAAACTCAAGCGCTACGCCAAGACCATCGTGATCAAGGATGCGCGCTCGCCCGAGCGCCTGCTGGACGAGACCGCGCTGTTCCTGCACCGCTCGCAAGCCAGCCTGCCGGAGCAGCAGCGCCGCATGCTGGAAGAGATCCACGCCCTCGACGGCGGCCTGGCGGGGCGCAAGGTCCTGATCGTCGACGACGACCTGCGCAACATCTTCGCGCTGTCGACGCTCCTGGAGCGCCAGCAGATGCAGGTGCTGTTCGCCGAGAACGGCCGCGACGGCATCGAGGTGCTGGAAAAGGATCCGACCATCGAGATCGTCCTGATGGACATCATGATGCCGGAGATGGACGGCTACGACACGATGCGGGCGATCCGCCGCATCCCGAAGTTCCGCTCGCTGCCCATCATCACCCTGACCGCCAAGGCGATGAAGGGCGACCGCGACAAGTGCATCGCCGCCGGCGCCTCGGACTACATCACCAAGCCGGTCGACGTGGCCCAGCTGCTGTCGATGATGCGGGTCTGGCTGCACTGAGGACGGCACCGATGGCATCCATGTCCGCATCGATGGCTGCGACCGGGCCTGCGGCGAACGCGCCCGCGGACGGCCAGGGCTACCCCGGCCTGGCCGAGCGCCAGGCCATCGAGGAACTCGAGCTCGAGTTGCTGCTCGAAGCGCTGTACCAGCGCTTCGGCATCGACCTGCGCGGCTACGGC
>DAMCRY010000128.1:0-9717 GCA_032115075.1 Massilia sp. | reverse complement strand
CCTGGGTGATGCGCGAGACTTCCATCAGGTCGTCGACCAGGTGGGTGAGGTGGTGCAGCTGGCGGTCGAACACGGACAGCAGGCGCTGGTCGCCGCCCTCCGCGCCATGGGTGAGCTTGAGCACCTCGAGGGCGCTGCGCATCGGCGCCAGCGGATTGCGCAGCTCGTGCGAGAGGGTGGCCAGGAATTCGTCCTTGCGGCGGTCGGCGGCGGACAGCGCCGCGTTCAGGGCCTGCAGCCGGCGTTCGGCGCACAGCTGCGCTTCCAGCGCCTCCTCGGCGGCCTTGCGCGCGCTGCGCAGCTCGCGCTCGTAGGACTGGCGCTCGGAAGCCAGGAACAGCGCCCACTCGTCGCGGACCTCGCCATCAACGGGGCGGCGCACGACGTTGACCAGCATCGGCAACCGGGTGCCGTCGCGGTGGCGCAGGTCGATCTGCAGTTCGCCCACCGAGCCGCGCAGCTCGAGCACGGGCTGGCAGTGGGTGTGGTGGAACAGGCGCGCGCCGACCGTCATCAGGTCCTGGATGCGCACCTTGCCGCCCAGCTCGTGCGCGGCGAAGCCGAGCCAGCGGCAGGCGGTGGCGTTGGCGCGCAGCAGCAACCCCTCGCTGTCGCTCAGCAGCAGCCCGCACGGCGCGTCGTCGTAGAAGACATCGGCGGATGCGGGCGCGCCGTTCATGGTCAGTCCAGGGTCCTGGCCAGGAACGCGTCGATGGCGCGTGCGCTGGGAGTGGGGGCGCTCATGTGCGGACAGTGCCCGATATTGTCGATCACGCGCAGCTCGCAGCGCGGCAGGTGCCGGTGCAGGTAGTCGCCGACGCTCAGCGGGGCGATCAGGTCGTCGCTGCACTGCAGGACCAGGGCCGGCGTCGTCGAGCGCGGCACGTCGGCGCGATGGTCGGACAGGAAGGTCGTGCGCGCGAAGTGCTTGGCGATGCCGGGATCGTTGCGGCAGAAACTCTCGGTCAGCTCCTTGCCGAGGGCGGGACGGTCGGGCGCGCCCATGATGGCCGGCGCCAGGCTGCTCGACCAGCCGAGGTAGTTGGCATCCATGGTCTCGAGCAGCTCGTCGATGTCCTCGCGCGCGAAGCCGCCGACGTAGTCGCCGTCGTTCATGTAGCAGGGCGAGGGCGCCACCATGATCTGGGCGACGAAGCGCTCGGGCGCCGCGATGGTGGCCAGCATGCCGATCATGCTGCTGACCGAATGGCCGACCAGGACCACCGGGCCGGTGGCGCAGGCGTCGACGATCTGCAGCAGGTCGTCGGCGTAGCCGTGCAGGCTGGCGTAGCGGCCGCGGTCGTAGGCGGACAGGTCGGAATGGCCGCTGCCGGTGAGGTCGTAGGTGATGACGCGGAAGCGGTCGCGGAAGGTGGGCGCCAGGAAGCGCCACATGGTCTGGTCGCAGCCGAAGCCGTGCGAGAACACGATCGTGGCCCCGCCGTCGCCGCTGATTTGCACGTTGTTCTTGGCATGCACAGACATTGTCGATCCTTGTGGTGGAAAGCGCAGTGCAAGCGCCGGGGAATCCCGTCAGCACCCAGTATGCGCCATAAATATTGCAGGCGCAACAACTTAGTGTTGCACCCGACGATGACCGGGCGATGACCCGGCCATGGTTCAGTCGTGGTCGTCGTCGCCGCTGTCGCGTTCCCCACGCTCCGTGCGCGGGTAGACCTTCACCAGCAGGATGCGCGGCCCGTTCATCTTCTTGACCACGATGTCGAACTGCGGGAAGTCGATGCGCTGGCCCTGCTTGGGGATGTCGCCCAGCTTGGCCATCAGCAGGCCGCCCACCGATTCGACGTCGTCCAGGCCCATCTCTTCGTTGTCGATGTCGATGCCGAGCAGGCGCTCGAGCGAGAAGATCGGCAGGCTGGCCTTGCCGATGTACGTGCCGTCGGCCTGGGCCATCCAGTCGTTCTCGTTCAGGCGGAACTCGTCGCGGATCTCGCCCACCATCGCGCCCAGCAGGTTGTCGAGCGTGATGAAGCCGACCGGGCGCTTGCCCTTCTCGCCGATCAGGGCGAAATGCGGCGCGCCGCTGCGGAAGCGCCGGAAGATGTCCTGGGCCGGGGTGCGCGCCGAGATCGTCTCGACCGGACGCAGGTGCTGGGTCAGGTCGGTGATGGCGCGGCCGGCCTGCTGCGCGAAGAACAGGTCCTTCAGGTGGATCACGCCCAGCACCTCCTCGCCCTCTTCGTCGAAGTAGGGATAGCGCGAGAAGCGGTTGCGGCGCACCGTCTCCATGTTCTCTTCCAGCGAGCGGCTGGCGTACAGGGCGCTCACCTCGTTGATCGGCCGCATCAGGTCGGACACGGCCAGCTGGCTGAAGTCGAGCGACTGGGCCAGGATGTTGCGCTCGTCATTCGTGAACTTCTCGCCCGGCGTGCTGGTGTTGGTGCGCAGGATCAGCTTCAGCTCGTCGGTGGAATAGTGGGTCTCGTGGCCGCCGCTGCCCGACAGGCCGGCGATGCGCAGCACCATGTTGGCGCTGGCGTTGAGCAGCGCGATCGCCGGGTACATCGCCCAGTAGAAGGCGTACAGCGGAATCGCGGTCCACAGCGCCACCGACTCGGGGATGCGGATCGCCAGCGACTTCGGCGCCAGCTCGCCGACCACGATGTGAAGGAAGGAGATGACCGAGAAAGCCACCACGAAGGACACGCCGTGGATCAGCTCGGGCGAGGTCACGCCGAGGAAGGCGAACACGGGTTCGAGCAGGCTGGCGAAGGCCGGCTCGCCGACCCAGCCCAGGCCGAGCGAGGCCAGGGTGATGCCGAGCTGGCAGGCGGAGAGGTAGGCGTCGAGCTGGTCGTGGACCTTGCCCAGGATGCGCCCGCGTACGCCCGCCGTCTTGGCGATGGCGCGCACACGGGTCTTGCGGAGGGTGACGATACTGAATTCTGCAGCAACGTAGAAGCCGTTCAACGCCACCAGGAAGAGGGCGAGAACGACAAATAAAAAGTTTTCCATATCAAGGGTTGAGTTAACAAAAGGCAAAAGCCAACGGCCATTGTACAGCCCGGCCGTCCTCAGGTGCCCAGGATGCCCTGGTGGACGGCGGACAGGATGGCTTCGACGGCCGGATGCTTGATCTTGCGTTCGTTCGACACCGCGTAGAAATGCTCGCGCACCTGCGGCACGCGCCCCACCAGCAGGGCGCCGAACTGATCCTCGAGGTCGTGGGCCAGGGCGGACGGAGCGAAGAACAGGCCGAGTCCGCGCCGGCCGAAGGTGTTGAGCAGGGCGTTGTCCTCGAACTCCCCGACCACGTCGGGGCGCACGCCTTGCAGCTCGAACCATTCGTCGATCTTGCCGCGCAATGCATTATTGCGCGTCGGCAGCAGGAAGGGCGCGCCATTCAGCGAGCGCGGAAAATCCAGGCCCCAGTCCTTCACCAGGGGCGGCGCGCCGACCACGATGGTCTCGGAGTCGCTCAGCAGGTGGCTGAACACGCGCAGGGTGGTGCCCGAGCGCACCGCGCGGTCGGTCAGCACCACGTCCAGCTTGTGCAGGGCCAGGTCGGCCAGCAGCTCGTCGAACTCGCCTTCGTAGCACACCAGGCGTACCGGGCGCGGCAGCTGGGTGGCGATCTCGAGCAGGCGATAGGCGGTCAGCTTGGGCAGCGAATCCGAGATCCCGACCGTCAGCCGGGTGCGCGCGCTGTCGGCCTCGGCCAGCGCCTCCTGCATCTGCTCCCCCAAAAGGAAGATCTGGTCGGCATAGGACAAGGCAAGCCGTCCGGCCTCGGTTAAAGTCAGGCGCCGGCCCTGCTGCGTGAACAGGGACTTGCCCAGGGAAAGCTCCAGCTGCGCAAGCTGGGTGCTGACGGTCTGGATCGCCAGGCCCAGGCGTTCGGCGGCGCGCGTGATGCTGCCTTCCTTGGCGACGACCCAGAAATAGTAGAGGTGACGGAAATTCGGGGGGCTGTGGTTCATTTCTTCGGTTTTATAGAAGCAATTCTTCGTATATCTTCGCTTTTTCAATATGGTCCGAGACTTTACACTGCGTCTGTCGTTTCAACAACAACGATTCATATCGCTAATAAACTGCAAAAAAACTCAACAAGGGGAAAACCAATCATGAAGCACTTTACGTGGTCATTCATCGTGACCGCTGTCTGTATGGCCCTGGCAGGCTGGTGGGGTTACGACCACGGCGGCATCGCCGGCATGGTGACGGCGCTTGGCGTGACGGCCATCCTGTCGGTGATGGAAGTCTCGCTGTCCTTCGACAACGCGGTGGTGAACGCCTCGGTGCTGAAGGGCTGGAACGAGTTCTGGCTCAAGCTGTTCCTGGGCCTGGGCATGATCATCGCCGTGTTCGGCATGCGCCTGGTGTTCCCGTTGGTCATCGTCGCCGTGGCGGCCGACCTCGGCATGATGGACGTGTGGAACCTGGCGCTGACGAACCCGAAGGAATTCTCCTCGCACCTGACCAACCACCACGCGGAAGTGGCGGCCTTCGGCGGCATGTTCCTGCTGCTGGTGTTCCTGAACTTCCTGCTGGACGACGAGAAGGAAGTGCACTGGCTGGGCAACATCGAGCGCAAGCTCGGCTCGCTCGGCAAGGTGTCCTCGATCTCGGTACTGGTGGCGCTGGGCGCGCTGCTGTTCTCGACCGGCTACGTGCCGGAAGCGCAGAAGATGGTGGTGCTGACCGCCGGCCTGTGGGGCATCCTGGTCTACATCGGCGTCGACATGATCTCCAGCCTGCTCGAGAAGAGCGAGTCGGATGAGAACAGCAACGTGGGCAACATGGTCAAGACCGGCGGTATCGGCGGCTTCCTGTACCTCGAAGTGCTGGACGCATCGTTCAGCTTCGACGGCGTGATCGGCGCGTTCGCCATCACCCAGGACGTCGTGATCATCATGCTGGGCCTGGCGATCGGCGCGATGTTCGTGCGTTCGATGACGGTCTACCTGGTGCGCCAGGGCACGCTCGACGAGTTCGTCTACCTGGAGCACGGCGCGCACTATGCGATCGGTATCCTGGCCGTGATCATGCTGGTGAGCATGCACATGCACGTGCCGGAGCTGATCACCGGCGGCGTGGGCGTGGCCTTCATCCTGGCCTCGCTGTGGAGCTCGATCAAGCACAAGAAGCAGCACGCGGCAATCGAAGCATGAGTCTTACGTAGGGTGGGCGGGTCTCCCTCCCACGCTACGACATCGAGTACGACGTAGCGAATTGCGCGGCAAGTGGCAGAACACCAGCTTGCTGCGCTTATACCCCCGGTGTTCAAGCAGTAATTTTTAGGAGAGTCACAATCATGGCAATCAGTCTGCAAAAAGGCGGCAACGTCAACCTGTCGAAAGAAGCCCCCGGCCTGGTCAATCTGAAGGTCGGCCTGGGTTGGGATACCCGCGCCACCGACGGCGCCGGCTTCGACCTCGACGGCGCGGTGTTCCTGCTGAATTCGTCGGGCAAGGTGCGTTCGGATAGCGACTTCATCTTCTACAACAACCTGAAGTCGGCCGACGGCTCGGTGGTCCACTCGGGCGACAACACCACCGGCGCCGGCGAGGGCGACGACGAAACCGTGTCGATCGACCTGAGCAAGGTGCCGGCCGACGTCGACAAGGTCGTGCTGGCCGTGACCATCCACGACGCCGAAGCGCGGCGCCAGAACTTCGGCATGGTCGGCAAGGCCTTCATCCGCTGCGTCAACGCGGCCAACAACAGCGAGATCGCGCGCTACGACCTGTCGGAAGACAGTTCCACCGAAGCTGCGATGGTCTTCGGCGAGGTGTATCGTAACGGGGCGGACTGGAAATTCCGCGCCATCGGCCAGGGCTTCAACGGCGGCCTCGGCCCCCTCGCCAAGAACTACGGCGTCAACGTTTAACGAACCAGGCATGCGGTCCGCATCGGCGCGGACCGCATGATAATAAAGGAAGCCACATGCCAGTATTTACCGTGACCGGGGACGTCGATCCCTTCCTGCATGTTTCGATGCGACGCGGCGAAACCATCTATTGCGAATCGGATGCGATGGTGATGATGGAATCGACGCTCGACCTGAAGGGCAAGATGAAGGGTGGCCTCGGCAGCGCGCTGATGCGCACCTTCGCCAACGGCGAATCGTTCTTCCAGCAGCACATCGAGGCGACCCGCGGCGACGGCGACTGCCTGCTGTCGCCGACCCTGCCGGGCGCGATGCAAACCATCGACTGCGGTCCGAACCAGTACATCATCAGCGACGGCGCTTTTGTCGCCGCCACCTCGGGCGTGGACCTGAAGGTCCGCACCCAGAGCCTGGGCAACGCGCTGTTCGCCCAGAGCGGCGGCTTCTTCGTCACCGAGACGACGGGCAGCGGCCAGGTGGTGGTGTCGGGGTTCGGTTCGATGTCGATGCTGGAAGTCGAGCCGGGCAAGGACGCGATCATCGACAACTCGCACGTGGTGTGCTGGGACAGCCAGCTGCGCTACGAGATCTCGATCACGACCGGCCAGAGTGGCGGCTTCCTGGGCAACCTGATCAACAGCCAGACCAGCGGCGAGGGCATGGTGCTCCGCTTCTCGGGCAAAGGCAAAGTCTACGTATGTTCGCGCAACCGGATGGCATTCAAAGCCTGGATGCAGGCTCCGGCGCGCTAAAGGAGAAAATACATGTCAGTCAATCTGCAAAAGGGCCAGAAGATTTCGCTGGACAAGGAAGGCGGCGGCGGACTGTCGAAAGTCACGATGGGCCTGGGCTGGGACGTGGCCAAGTCGAAGGGCTTCTTCGGCTTCGGCGGCGGCGCCGGCCAGCCGGTCGACCTCGACGCGTCGGTCGTGATGTTCGACGAATCGAACCGCCCGGTCGACGTGGTCTGGTTCCGCCAGCTCAAGAGCAAGGACGGCAGCATCACCCACACCGGCGATAACCGCACCGGCGCCGGCGACGGCGACGACGAGCAGATCGTCGTCGAGCTGTCGCGCGTGCCGGCCAGCGTGAAGTCGCTGGTGTTCACGGTGAACAGCTTCACCGGCCAGAACTTCTCGACCGTGGAAAACGCCTACTGCCGCCTGATCAACGCGGGCAACAACCAGGAAGTGGCGCGCTTCAACCTGTCGGTGCAGGGTTCGCACACGGCGCAGATCATGGCCAAGCTGTACCGCCACAACGGCGAGTGGAAGATGCATGCGATCGGCGAGAACGGTTCCGGCCGCACCTTCGACGACCTGATGCCGCTGATCACGCCGCATCTGTAATCGCGCATCTGTGATCGACCTTGCGGTCGTACGAAAGCCGGGCTTGCCCGGCTTTTTTTCGTCCACCCTACGGGACCAGCGGCAGCAGGACGGTGAAGGTGCAGCCGGTACCGGCCCCCTCGCTGTGCGCCTGCACCTCGCCGCCGTGCAGCGCCACCAGGGTGCGCACCAGCGCCAGCCCGATCCCCAGGCCGCCCTGCGAGCGGTCCGGCGTGCGCTCGGCCTGGGTGAACAGGTCGAACACGTGGGGCAGCAGGGCGCGGTCGATGCCGATGCCGTTGTCGGCGATGCAGAACTGCACGCGTCCGCCCTCGCGCGAGACGCGCAGGGCGATGCGGCCGCCGCGCGGGGTGTACTTGGCGGCGTTGTTGAGCAGGTTGACCAGCACCTGCACCAGGCGCGCCGGGTCGCCGTCGACCTGGAGCGCGCCGGCTTCGACCTCGGTGGCGAAGGCGTGCCCGTGCGCCTCCATCAGGGGCCGCGACTGCTCGACCGCGCTGGCCACGAGTTCCGCCACCGCCACCTTGCGCCGGTCCAGCTTGACCAGGCCGCGCGTCACCCGCGAGACGTCCAGCAGGTCGTCCACGAGCGAGGTCATGTGCCTGACCTGACGCCCGATCACCTCGCTCGAGCGGCGTACGTGCTCCGGGCTGGCGCTGATCCTGAGCACCTCGGCCGCCGCGGCGATCGGCGCCATCGGGTTGCGCAGCTCGTGCGCCAGCATGGCCAGGAATTCGTCCTTGCGCCGGTCCTGCTGGCGCAGCGAATCGTAGAGCTGTGCGTTCTCGAAGCCGTTGGTGGCGATGGCTCCCAGCTGCACCAGGATCGCTTCGTCCTCCTCGGTGAAGCCGCCGTGCTTGTCCCAGGTTTCGAGCACGCCGAGCCGGCGCCCCTTGCGGCTGACCAGGGGAATCGACAGCCACTCCGCACCGGGCGCCGGGCCCGGCGCCTGCGACGCCTCCTCGCCGAGCGTCACGCGCACCCCCTCGACGCCGATGATCGCGCGCACCTCGCGCAGCAGCACCTCCGTGATCTCGGCCTTGGTCAGCAGCATGTGCAGGGCGCGCGCGGCGCTGGCGACCTTCGCGAGCAGGGCGGACTGGCGCTGTTCGCGGTCGAGGCGTTCGGCCAGCTCGGCCTGGGCCATGACGATGTCGTGGATGTCGCGGTTGGCGCCGATCCATTCGCGCACGTCGCCGGCGGCGTCGAGGATGGGCACGCCCTTGACGGCGGTCCAGCGGTATTCGCCGTCGTGGCGGCGCAGGCGGTACTCGGTTTCGTACACCGTCCGCCCGGCGATGGCGCGCCAGTACGCCGCGCGGATGCGCTCGCGGTCGTCCGGATGCACGGCCTCGAGCCAGCCCTCATCCGTGAATGCCGCGTCGTCCTGGCCGGTAAAGGCCTGCCACGAGGGCGACGGTTCGACCACGCGGCCGTCCGGCCCGCTCGTCCAGACCACCTGCGTGGTCGCCATCACGAGCGAACGGAAGCGTTCCTCCCTGGCGCGCAGCGCCGCTTCCGCCTCGACCCGCTCGGTAATGTCCTCGTGCATCAGCATGACCTCGACGATGCGCCCCCCGGCATCCTTGATCGGATGGGCGCGCGCCGTCACCCAGCGCGTCCGGCCCGCCCCGCCGATGGCCGTGGTGTCGTAGTGGATGGCGGGAATCTGCACCGATTCCCCGGACGTGGCGCGCCGCAGGTAGTCGACGATGCCGTGGCCCACCAGCTGGGGATCGGTCAGGACGTTGTATGCGCTGCTCAGCACGAAGCCGTACAGCGGGCCACCTTCGTGGATGTGCCACAGGTCCTGCCACGCCTTGTTGACGCGCACCGTGAAGCCGTCCGGGCGCAGGATCTGGATGCTGACCGGCGCCTGGTCGAACAGTTCGCGGTAGCGGACTTCAAGCGAGGCATGGGGCGCGGTGGCGGCTGCCGTGTCCAGACCGGCTGAATCGTGTTGCTGTGTCATGAATAGGAGTTGAGGAGGGCGTGGACGGAATCCCGCGCAGTCGCATGATGTCACAAAACCAAACTTGCTGCTCTGCCATTGGTGCCGCTCATCCACACGGCATGAAATTGCGTCGACATGTTGACCGCACCGCATCGAAAGGGTAGTGTATCGCTCAATTAATACACATATATACACCGCTCGCCCCATGGCTACCCATACCGCCCAGCTGTTTTCCATCGTGACCGGGTCCCCCGACCCGATCTACCGCCAGCTCAGCGACCAGGTGCGCCGTTTCGTCGCCGGCGGCCAGCTGGCGGCCGGCGACGAGCTGCCCTCGGTGCGCGAAGTGGCGCAGGCGCTCGCCGTGAACCCGATGACCGTGTCCAAGGCCTACAGCCTGCTCGAAGCGGAAGGCGTGCTGGCGCGCCGGCGCGGCCTCGGCATGGTCGTCGCCGAGCGCCAGCTGGCGCACCGGGTGCGATAGCAGCTCGCGCAATTCGCAGGCGCCGATCGTGCCCGGGGTGGTCATGAAGTGGCGCGCGAAGGCCGGCACGTTCTCGATC
>DAMCRY010000127.1:0-9800 GCA_032115075.1 Massilia sp. | reverse complement strand
GCCGGCGAGCCGGCTCCGCCAGCCGCGCCTGCCGCTTCCACCGCGACCGCCGCTCCTGCCACGGCAGCGGCGCCAGGCGCGGGCTTCGACCTGCAGTCGGTGCCTGTCACCAGCAAGGCGCTGCCCGCCTTCCCCTACCTGGCAACCCCCTCGGGCCTGGCGGAAGACCGGGTCACGACCTCGAAGGACGTCGAATTCGACCGCGTCTACGTCCTTGCCGGTGACGAATTGCGTCCGGTGGAAGGCAAGGTGCACGAGCGCCTGTTCTACATCCACAACCTGAAGTGGTCGGCGCTCGCGGCGCACCGGAACTACGAATCGGCCCTGAAGGCGCTGGGCGCCACGCGGGTCGACAAGGTTCATCCGACGGACGAGCAGTTTATCGAGCGCAACGGCGGGAAGGCGTCGGCGATCTTCAAGAAAATGGGAGTCGACAACCTGTACGATATGGAAGATCCCGAAGTGCCTGGATTCGAGCAATGGCTCATCCGCACGCCGACGACCAATATCTGGCTGTCCTTCTTCCTCAAGGGTGACGAGATGCATTTGCTGACCGTAGAGGAAAAAGCCATGCAGCAGCAGGTCCAGGCCTTGCCGGCCGCCGAGCTGTCCAGCGCCCTCCAGCAAGACGGCCACGTGGCGCTCTACCTCAACTTCGACACCGACAGCCAGGTGATCCGCCCGGACAGCCTGCCGGCGGTGGACGAGGTGGTCAAGCTGTTGCGCGGCGAGCCCGCCCTGAAACTGCGCGTCGAGGGCCATACCGACGCCACCGGCGACGCGGCGCACAACCGCAGGCTGTCGCTGGCGCGCGCCGAGTCGGTGGTGCAGGCGATCGTCGCGCAGCAGATCGCGCGCGAACGCTTGAGCGCGGCGGGCAAGGGACCGGACCAGCCGCTGGCCGACAACGCCACCGAAGCCGGCCGGGCGAAGAACCGCCGCGTCGAACTGGTCCGCGTCTGACCCTTCCGTGCACCACGGGCGTGCACCCCACGCCTTCGGGTCACGCGACCTTAGCAATTAGTCAGTAAAATGGCGGGTTTCCCGTACCACCTTCGCCTGCCATGACCGCTGTCACCTCATCCGCCCCTGCCGCCTCTCCGGTCCGTCACGAGATCGCCACCCTGTGGCGCCTGTCCTGGCCCATGCTGGTCGGCCAGCTCGCGACCGTGGGCATGGGCGTGGCCGACGTCGCCATGACCGGGCACGTCAGCGCCGAGGAGCTGGCCGCGGTCTCGCTCGGCACCTCGGTGTGGTCGATCGTGCTGGTCACGGTCATGGGCACGATGATGGCGATTAACACCGTGGTCGCCCACGAGATCGGCGCGGCGCGCCACGACCAGGTCCCGCATTCGGTGCGCCAGGCCCTGTGGAAAGGCTTGCTGGTCGGCCTGGCGGCCATGCTGTTCGCCAACCTGTGCACCCTGCTGTTCGACCACGTGGGGCTGGACAAGGCCGTGGCCGATCGCGCTTCGCTGTTCCTGCACGTGATCAGCGTCGGCATGCCGGCCTTCGCCTGCTACCGCGCGCTGTATGGCTACACGACGAGCATCAACCAGACCAAGCCGATCATGTGGATCGCCATTGGCGGCCTGGTCTTCAACGTGATGTCGAACTGGCTGCTGGTGTACGGCAACTGGGGCTTCCCGATGCTGGGCGCGGTCGGTTGCGCGGTCTCGACCGCGCTGGGCATGTGGCTGATGCTGGGCGCCATGGTGCTATGGGTCAAGCGTTCGCCGGCCTACCGCCTCACCTATCCCTTCACCGGCTGGGAAGGGCCGGACTGGAAGGCGATCGGGGGCATGCTGCGCCTGGGCCTGCCGATCGGGGTCACCTATTTCGCCGAGGTCAGCGCCTTCGGCCTGATCAGCCTGCTGGTGGCGCGCTTCGGCGTGGTGGCGGTGTCCTCGCACCAGATCGCCCTCAACTTCGCCTCGCTGGTGTTCATGGTGCCGATGAGCTTCTCGATCGGCATGATGACCCGCGTCGGCCAGGCCATGGGCGAAGGCAACCCGGTGCGCGCGCGTTTCGTTGGCTGGGTGGGCGTGGGCGTCGCGGTCGCCTTCGGCGCCCTGTCGGCGATCTGCATCGCCCTGTTCCGCTGGCAGATCGCGGCCGCCTATACCTCGGACCCGGCGGTGCAGGCAGCCTGCGCCGACCTGCTGCTGCTGGCCGCCCTGTTCCAGCTCTCGGACGCGACCCAGGTGGCGACCGCCTCGGCGATCCGCGGCTACCAGGTGACGCGTCCGCCGATGATCATCCAACTGGTCGCCTTCTGGGGCCTGTCGCTGCCGCTCGGCTGCATCCTGGGCCTGGCGCCGCAGTGGTTCCCCTGGACGCCGGGCGTGCCGATGCAGACCACCGGCTTCTGGATCGGCCTGGTGATCGCCCTGACGGTGGCGGCCGTGCTGCTCACCTGGTCCTTCGAAAAGCTGGCGCGCCAGCGCATCCGCGAAGGAAATTTTGCAAAGGAAGCGGTGGCGTAGTTACAGCTTTTCGGACGCGACTCTGGTATCGTTCCGGCGTTGTCATAAATTAACTTACACCAGAGACACTTCATGCGCCCTCTCCTGTATCTCCTGGCCGCTGTTGCGACCACCTTCGCGGCCGTTCCCGCCTCGGCCGAACGCCTGACGCTGGACCGTATCTACGGCGAAAGCTCCCTGTCCGGTCCCGGCGTGCGCAACCTGCGCGTGTCGCCGGACGGCGAGCGCGTCACCTTCCTGCGCGGCCGTGCCGACAACCAGCACCAGCTGGACCTGTGGGAATACAATATGAAGAGCAAGACCACCCAGCGTCTTGTCGATTCCAAGCGCCTGGTGCCGAACGAAGAACTGTCGCTCGAGGAAAAGGCGCGCCGCGAACGCGCCCGTACCGCGGGCCTGTCCGGCATCATCAGCTATAACTGGTCGCCGGACGGCAAGCAGCTGCTGGTGCCGATCGGCGGCGACCTCTACCTGGTCGACGTGGCCAGGCCGGACGCGCCGCGCAAGGTCGCGTCGGGCAACGTGACCGATCCGAAGATCTCGCCGAAGGGCCGCTACGTCTCCTTCGTGCGCGACCAGAACCTGGTCGTGATCGACCTGCAGACCGGCGCCGAGCGCCAGCTCACGGTCGACGGCAAGGGCACCATCCACAACGGCGAAGCCGAGTTCGTCGCGCAGGAAGAGATGGACCAGCACACCGGCTACTACTGGGCGCCGGACGATTCCGCGATCGCCTACCGCCGCTACGACGAAGCCCCGGTGCCGGTGGCGCGCCGCTTCGAGATCTTCGCCGACCGCACCGAGGTCATCGACCAGCACTACCCCGCCGCCGGCGACCCGAACGTGCTGATCGAGCTGATGATCGTCAACCCGGCCACCGGCCAGCAGCGCAAGGTCGACCTGGGCGCCGAAAAGGACATCTACCTGGTGCGCGCAGACTTCAGCGCCGATGCGAAAACCCTGGTCTACCAGCGCCAGACGCGCGACCAGAAGCGCCTCGACCTGGTGGCAGTCGACGTCGACACCCTGGCGCAGCGTCCGCTGCTGACCGAAACCTCGAAGACCTGGGTCGAGATTCACAACGACCTGCGCTTCCTGAAAAACAAGAAGTCCTTTATCTGGGCCTCGGAGCGCACTGGCCGCAAGCACCTGTATGTGTACGGCCTGGACGGCAAGCTGCAGTATCCGCTGTCGAAAGGCGAATGGGGCGTGGACGGCATTCTGGCGGTGGATGAAGCGGCCGGCCGCGTTTATATCTCGTCCGGCAAGGATGCGATGATCGACAAGCAGACCTACGCACTGAAACTGGACGGCAGCAATGCCGCCAACCCGGTGCGCATTACCAGCGGCGATGGTTGGCATGAATCCGCATTTGCAGGCAACGGCAAGATCTTCGTCGAAACCTACTCGAATCCCACCACCCCGCCGCAGGTGTCGATCCGGCGCGCGGATGGCAGCATGGTGGAGTGGCTGGAAAAGAACGAGCTGAACGCGAACCACCCGTACGCCAAGTACATGCCTGACCACCTGCCGACCGAATACGGCACCATGAAGGCCAAGGACGGCCAGACCCTGTACTACTCGCTCATCAAACCGGCCAACTTCGACCCGAACAAGCGCTATCCGGTATTCCTGTTCACCTACGGCGGCCCAGGCTCGCAACGCGTGACCCGTGCCTGGGGCAGCTACTTCAACCAGTACATGGCGCAGCAGGGCTTCGTGGTGTTTACCCTGGATAACCGCGGCTCCGGCCGTCGCGAACGTGCCTTTACCGATGCCCTCTACAACCATCTCGGCTCGGTCGAGGTCGAAGACCAGGTGGCCGGCGTCGACTGGCTTGCCAAGCAGAGCTTCGTCGATCCGAAGCGTATCGGCGTGTTCGGCTGGAGCTACGGCGGCTTCATGACCCTGCGCCTGCTGTCTGCCGCCTCGGACAAGATCGCGATGGGCGTCTCGGTCGCCCCGGTTACCGACTGGGCGCTGTACGATACCCATTACACCGAACGCTATATCGGCGGCACGCCGAAATCGGACCCGAAAGCCTACGAACGTAGCGGCGTGTTCGCACACCTGGACGGCCTGAAGTCGCCGCTGCTGCTGGTGCACGGCATGGCCGACGACAACGTCCTGTTCACCAACACCACCCGCCTGATCGACGAGCTGGTGAAGCGCAACGTGCAGTTCGACCTGATGACCTACCCGGGCGCCAAGCACGGCATCTCGGGCCGCGTCAGCCAGCGCCACGTGTATGGCATGATCGAAAACTTCTTCAAGAAGAACCTGGGCGGGACGCAGCCGAAGTAAGCCGTTGTTTTGCCGATGAGACAGCCGCCCGAGGGCGGCTGTTTTTTTGTTGCTGCTCAGCGGAATTGGGTTCCCGCCCGCGCGGGAACGACGTTGCTACTGCTGATGGCCGCACGGACGCGTTCTTGGAACCGTTGACCTGAAGACCGTCGTTCCCGCGCAGGCGGGAACCTCATTTTCCCGGCGCACCGTAAACGGCTATGGCATGATCGAAAACTTCTCCAAGAAGAGCCTGGGCGGGACGCAGCCGAAGTAAGCCGTTGTTTTGCCGATGAGACAGCCGCCCGAGGGCGGCTGTTTTTTTGTTGCTGCTCAGCGGAATTGGGTTCCCGCCTGCGCGGGAACGACGGTGCTACTGCTGATGGCCGCACGGACGCGTTCTTGGAACCGTTGACCTGAAGGCCGTCGTTCCCGCGCAGGCGGGAACCCCATTTTCCCATGCACCCGTAAACGACAACAGCCGCCCCAGGCGGCTGTTCCCATCACGCGAAGCGTGCGGAATCAAGGACGACGCGCGACGTTGTCCAGCTTGTCTTCGACCTTCTCCTGCGCATCACCCATCGTCTTCTGAGCCTGGCCTTCGACTTTGGTCGCCTTGCCTTTGGCCTCCTGGGTAGGGCTGTCGATCGCATCACCGAATTCTTCTTGGATCTTGCCACCGATTTCTTTCAGTTTACCTTTAACTTGATTTTCGTTAATCATGGTCTTCTCCTTGAATTCACATGCCCGGATGGCCATGCATGGGTCCAGAATACGCCGCCCCGCCCAACTCTTCTGTTCGCGTCCGCACATTGCACAAATGTCAGCATTTGCGCGACGTCAAGACCTTTCGAGTGCTAATCTTTTGCCAACGTAAGGACAGCGCTCGACGAGGCCCACCATGAACGAACAAGAAGATACCAAGCACCCGGTCGATACCAGGCACCCGGTCGAAGCACCGGCAACCCAGCGCCGCGTCGCCAAACGCACGACGGTCATCAGCGGCATCGCCATCCTCTTCATCGCGATCGCCGCCGCCGTCGTGCTGGCTGCCGACGCGCTGCTGCTGGTGTTCGCCTGCATCCTGATGGCCATCCTGTTCTACAAGCTGAGCGAGATCATGGCGCGCCGCCTGCACATGAACCGCAAGGTCGCCCTGGCCATCGTCGTCGTGGCGCTGACCGCCATCGTCGGCATCGGCGGCTGGGCCATGGCGCCGCAGATTTCCGAACAATCGACCAAGCTGGCCGAGGAAATCCCCGCCGCCGTGAAACGCCTGCAGGGAGAAGTCCAGCAGCACCCCCTGCTCAAACGCGTGGTGGACGAACTGCCGCCGCCCGAGCAGATCGTCAAGCAGATGGGTGATATGGTGCCGAACGCCGGGCTGTTCTTCGGTGGCGTGATCGGGGCGCTCGGCAATGTCGTCATCATCCTGTTTGTCGGCATCTATTTTGCGACCTCGCCCCAACTCTACACACGGGGTGCGCTGCGCCTGGTGCCGCCGGCGAAGCGGCCACGGGCGCGCGAGGTGCAGCAGGAGCTCGGCAAGACGCTGGCCAGCTGGCTGCTGGGCAAGGCCGCATCGATGCTGATCGTCGGCGTCGCCACCACGGCCGGCCTGATGATGCTGGACGTACCGCTCGCCTTGATTCTGGGCATCATCGCCGGCCTGCTCGATTTCATCCCCTACCTGGGGCCGATCATGGCCGGTATCCCGGCGGTGCTGCTGGCACTGTCGATCAGCCCGGACCTGGCGCTGTACACCGCGCTGCTGTTCCTCGGTGTCCAGATGGTCGAAGGCTATGTGCTCCAGCCCATGATCGAGGCGAAGGCCGTCGACTTGCCGCCAGCCCTGGTCATCGTGATGCAGCTGGTCTTCGGCACCCTGTTCGGCTTTGCCGGGGTGGCGCTGGCGACGCCCCTGGCGGCCGCGCTGGCCGTGCTGGTCAAGATGCTCTACATCGAGGACGTGCTGGGCGACCGGCCGGCGCAGAAGGAAAAGCCGGGGTGACCGGTTTTTCCCGGTGGCTCGGATGGAGCGCCTGCACCAAAGAAAAAGCCGCGCAATGCGCGGCTTGTGCGTTCATGGAAGCAGGCTCAGTTGTTGCCCTTGAAGATGTCCTTCACGTCGCCGGCCTTCTCCTGCACCTTGCCTTCGACCTGGTTGGATACCCCTTCGCGCTGGGCCTGGCGGTTGCCGACGGCTTCGCCGACTTTTTCCTGGATCTTGCCGCCAATGTCCTTGGCCTTGCCCTTGATTTGGTCGTCGTTCATCACGGCACCTCGTCTATTGAGTGAATCGAGGTCCCACCTTATGCCTGATCGCCAGGCAACTCTGTGCGCCAGTTAACTCACGGGCTTGCGCCAGACGCTGGCCAGCCAGGGCTGCTGTTCGCGCGGCAGGCCGGCCGGACGGTAGTAATGGTGCAGCGGCAGGAAGCCGGCGGCGGTCAGGTAGCGCTCCCAGGTCGCGTAATCGTAGTAGCTGCCGTAGCGCGGGCCGTTCCAGCCTTCCTGGTTGTCGCCGCGCGGGTTCGAGCTGAACAGCACGCCGCCGGGTTTCAGGGCGGCGTGCAGCTTGCCGAGCACGCCGGGCAGCTCGGCGCTGGGGACGTGGAACAGGGAAGCGTTGGCGTAGACGCCGTCGAACAGGCAGGCGGGCAGGTCGAGGTGCAGGAAGTCCTGGCGCCAGACTTCGCAGCCGCTGTAGGCGCGCGCCATCTCGGCGAAACGTTCGCTGCCGTCCAGGCCGATGGCCCGGTGGCCGAGCGAGCTGAAGGTCTTGAGGTCGCGTCCCGGGCCGCAGCCGAGGTCGAGGATGGTCCAGGGGGCCGGGGCGTCGATGGCGCCCAGCAGCGCCTCGATGTTCTGGCGCACGTCGTGGTCGATGGTGCCGGCGAAGAAGGCGTCGGCGGTGAGGTTGTAGTGCGCCAGGGTGCGGCGCGAGATGTCGTCAGCGTCCATGCCGCATTATCGACGATATCCGGCGAAATATCCGGAACAGGCCGGGCCCGCACCTTCAGCGCAGACCCGGCCCGGCAGTCTACCCTCCCCTTACCAGACCCGCACCCGCTGCTCCGGCGCCAGGTACAGCTGCTGCCCCGGCTTCACGTCGAAGGCCTTGTACCAGGCGTCCAGGTTGCGCACGGTATAGGTACGGTACTGGCCCGGCGCATGGCCGTCGGTCAGCACGTTGCGGCGCAGCGAGGCTTCGCGCGCCTTGGTGCGCCAGGCGTGGGCGTAGCCGGTGAAGAAGGCACGGTCGGCCTCGACGGTCTTGCCGTTCGGGGTCGCCTTGAGCGCATCGTAGGCCGCCGCCAGGCCGGCCAGGTCGGACAGGTTCTCGCTCAGGGTCAGCTGGCCGTTGATCGCCAGGTCGTCGAACGGCTTGTAGGCGTTGTACTGCTCGACCAGTTTCTGCGAGGCCTTCTTGAAGTGGGCCAGGTCTTCCTTGGTCCACCAGTCGCGCAGGCGGCCCTGGGCGTCGAACTGGGCGCCCATGTCGTCGAAGCTGTGGCTGATCTCGTGGCCGATCACCGAGCCGATCGCGCCGTAGTTCTGGGCATCCGACGCTTTCGGGTCATAGAACGGCGCCTGCAGGATCGCGGCCGGGAAGTTCAGTGCGTTCTGCAGCGGCAGGTTGACGGCGTTGACCAGCTGCGGCGGCATGGCCCAGTCGGTCTTCTTCGGCTTCCGCCCCAGCTTGGCGAGCTGCTGGGTATAGTGGAATTCCTGGGCGCGCATCACGTTGCCCAGCGCATCCTTCGGCGAGACCTGCAGGCCGGCGTAGGATTGCCATTCGTCTGGATAGCCCACGCCCACGTACATGGTGCGCACCTTTTCCTTGGCCTGGGCGCGGGTCGACGGCGCCATCCACTCCAGCTTGTCGATGCGGTGCTCGAAGGCGGTCTTGATCTCGCCGACCATCTTCAGGATGCGTGCCTTGTCCTCGGCCGGGAAATATTTGGCGACGTACATCTTGCCGACCGCCTCGTCCATCGCGCCGTTGGTGGCGGAGAGCGCGCGCTTCCAGCGTGCCGACTGCTGCGGGCTGCCGGTCAGGGTCTTGCCGAAGAACTCGAAGCGCAGGTCCGAATAGGCCTTCGGCAGCGTGCCGGCGAACTGGTTCAGGCTGTGGAAGGCCAGGTAGTCCTTCCAGGTCGCCAGGTCGGTGGCGGCCACCTGCTGGGCGGCGCCCCTGAGCGCGCCCGGGTGGTAGGCGACGAAGCGGTCCTGCTTGTCGAGGCGGGCGCCGCGCATGAAGGCGGCCCAGTCCATGCCGGGCGCCCTGGCGGCGAAGTCCTTCATGGTCCAGGGATTGTTGGCCTTCTGGATGTCGGCCGACTCTTCGCGGCTGGCGTGGCTCTGGGCCAGCTCGGACTCGAGCGCGAAGATCTTCGCGGCGCGCGTTTCCGGATCGCTGTAGCCGGCCTGCTTCAGCACGGCGGCGATATAGGCCTGGTACCTGGTGCGCAGCTCGGCCATCTTGGGGCTGTTGTCCAGGTAATAGGCGCGGTCCGGCATGCCGATGCCGCCCTGCAGCAGGTAGGGCACGTTGCGAGAAGGGTCGGTCAGGCTCTGGTTGATCCACACGCCGAACAGGTTCGGGGTATTGAAGTTGGTGGCGTTCAGCGGGTCGACGTCGGCGCGCAGGAATTCGCCCAGCACGCGCGACAGGCCGGCGCGGTCCTTGATCGCCTCGATCTTCGCCAGGCGCGGCTTGAGCGAGGCCAGGCCGGCCGACTCGATGCCCGCCTCGTTCATGTAGGCCTGGTAGAAATCGGCGACCTTGCGCGCCTCGGCATTGGCGGACTTGTTCGCCGCCGCTTCCTCGATCAGCTTGACGATGCGGGCATTGGTCTCCTCGGCCAGCGCATACATCGCGCCCCAGGCGCCGCGGTCGGCCGGGATCTCGGTCTTGGCCATCCACTCGCCGTTGGCCCAGGCATAGAAATCGTCGCCCGGCAGCACGGTGGCGGCGGCCGGCCTGGCCGGCGCGGCCGAGGTGGCGGCCTGGCCTGCGGCGTGGGC
>DAMCRY010000126.1:0-9842 GCA_032115075.1 Massilia sp. | reverse complement strand
GCGGCCGCGCCGCCGGGGCCGGTGCCGACGACGATGGCGTCGAACGAGGTGGAAAAGACGGAATCCATGATGGATGCGGATGCTAACACGGCCGGTTTTGATACATGCCGCTACAAGCCTGAAACATGCCGGAAACATGGGCGGTCCCCTGCCACATACAGACGGTTTTTGTTGTGACGGCATGCGTACAGCCTGCTATGATCGTCGGGCAACGGCTGTCGCGCATGCCCGGCAGCTCCCTCCCAAGAGTCCGTGAAAGATCCCATGAACCGACCCCACTTGCTCATCGTTGCCGCCAGCCTCGCGCTCGCCCCCGCCGCCGCCGCGGTTGCCGCACCAGTGGCCGCTTCCGCACTCGACGCCTCGAACCCGTTCGCCCGGCCCAGCAGCCTGCCGCTGAACTACCCGGCGTTCGACAAGATCAGGAACGAGCACTTCCTGCCCGCCTACGCCGCCGGCATGGCCGAGCACCTGCGCGAGATCGAGGCGATCGCCAATAACAAGGCCGCGCCGACGTTCGACAACACCATCGTGGCGATGGAGCGTTCCGGCCAGCTGCTGGCGCGCGTGTCGGCCGTGTTCTCGAACCTGCAGACCGCCAACACCAACGACGTGCTGGATGCGGTCGACCGCGAGATGTCGCCGAAGCTGGCCGCGCACAACGACGCCATCTACCTGAACCCGGCGCTGTTCGGCCGCATCAAGACCCTGCACGCCAAGCGCGCCACCCTGAAGCTGGACGCCGAGTCGAAGCACCTGCTCGAGCGCGTCTACAAGGAATTCGTGCGCGCCGGCGCCAACCTGTCGCGCGCCGACAAGGACAAGCTCAAGAAGTACAACGGCGAGATCGCCTCGCTCCAGTCCGAGTTCTCGCAGCGCGTGCTGAAGGAGGCCAATGCCTCGGCGCTGATCGTGAACACGCGCGAGGAACTGGCCGGTTTCTCGGACGCCGAGATCGCCGCCGCCGCTACCGAAGCGGAAACGCGCGGCCAGAAGGGAAAATTTGCGATCGCCATCGTCAACACCAGCAGCCAGCCGGCGCTGTCCAGCCTGACGAACCGCACCACCCGCGAGCGCCTGATGGCCGCGTCCCTGAACCGCGGCAGCCGCGGCGGCGAGTATGACTCGCGCGAGCTGGTGCTCAAGCTCGTCAGGCTGCGCGCGGAGCGCGCCGCGCTGCTGGGCTACCCGAACTACGCCGCCTACTCGCAGGAACTGGAGACCGCCAAGAACCCGGCCGCCGTCAACCAGCTGCTGGCCGAGCTGGCGAAACCGGCCGTGAACAACGCGCGCAAGGAAGCGCTTGAAATCCAGAAGGTCATCGACGCCGAAAAAGGCGGCTTCCAGGTGGCCAGCTACGACTGGCCGATCTACCAGGACAAGGTGCGCGCCGCGAAGTACAACTTCGACGAGAACCAGCTGCGTCCCTATTTCGAGCTGAACCGCGTGCTGGTGGACGGCGTGTTCTTCGCCGCCACCAAGGAATACGGCATCACCTTCAAGGAACGCAAGGACCTGCCGGTCTACGACCCGGACGTGCGCACCTTCGACGTGTTCGACCACGACGGCAAGCAGCTCGCGATCTTCATCTTCGACCCCTACGCCCGCGGCAACAAGCAGGGCGGGGCATGGATGAACGAGTACGTGTCGCAATCGAGCCTGCTGGGCAAGCGCCCGGTGGTCGGCAACCACCTGAACATCCCGAAGCCGCCGAAAGGCCAGCCGACCCTGCTGACGTATGACGAGGTGCGCACCGCCTTCCACGAGTTCGGCCATGCGCTGCACGGCATGTTCTCGAACGTGAAGTATCCGCACTTCTCGGGCACCAACGTGCCGCGCGACTTCGTCGAATATCCGTCCCAGGTCAACGAGATGTGGGCGATCTGGCCGGAAGTGCTGGCCAATTACGCGAAGCACCACCAGACCGGCGCCCCGATGCCGCAGGCGCTGCTGGACAAGGTGGTCGCGTCCAAAAAATTCAACCAGGGCTACATGACCACCGAGTACCTGGCGGCCTCGCTGCTCGACCAGCGCTGGCACCAGCTGAAACCGGGCGAGATCCCGACCGACGTCCTCGCCTTCGAAGCCAGGGCCCTGAAGGATGCCGGCGTGGACTACGCGCCGGTGCCGCCGCGCTACCGCACCACCTACTTCTCTCACTCGATGAACGGCGGCTATTCGGCCGGCTACTACGCCTACCTGTGGAGCGAGAAGCTGGACGCCGACACGGTCCAATGGTTCACCGAGAGCGGCGGCTTGAGCCGCAAGAACGGCGACCACTTCCGCAAGACCCTGCTCTCGCGCGGCGGCAGCGCCGATGCGATGGACCTGTTCCGCGACTTCCGCGGCCGCGATCCGGTGATCGAGCCGCTGCTGGAGCGCCGTGGGCTCACGGGCAACTGAGCCTGCAGCCGTGCCCGCACGCGGGCATTCCCTGCGCCTGTCCCGCGCCGTCACGAGCGGCGGCGGGGAGGCGCGTCAATTTCTACCTATAACATCCGAAGACACATGAACCGTCCCCGCATGCTCCTGATCGCCGCCAGCGTCGCCATGGCCAACCTGGCTTATGCCGCACCTGCCGCGCCCGCCGCCGCCTCGCAGCTCGACGCCGCGAATCCCTTCGCCAAGCCGAGCACCCTGCAGTACGGCTACCCGGCCTTCGACAAGATCAGGAACGAGCATTTCGCCCCCGCCTTCGCCGAAGCCATGCGCCAGCAGGCGGCTGAAGTCGAAGCCATCGCCAACAACAAGGCGGCGCCGACCTTCGAGAACACCATCGTCGCGATGGAACGTTCGGGCCAGCTCCTGGACCGCGTGTCCGCCGTGTTCTCAACCCTGGTCGGCTCCTACACCAACGACACCCTGCAGGCCCTGGACAAGGAACTGTCGCCCAAGCGCGCCGCGCACGGCGACGCGATCCGCCTGAACCCGAAACTGTTCCAGCGCATCGAGACGCTGTACGCCAAGCGCACCAAGCTGGGCCTGGACGCGGAATCGGTCTACCTGATCGAGCGCTACCACAAGGACTTCGTGCGCGCCGGCGCCAAGCTGTCGGAAGCCGACAAGCAGAAGCTGCGCGAGTACAACGGCAAGCTGGCCGCGCTGCAGACCCAGTTCAGCCAGAACGTGCTGAAGGAAGTGAACGCCTCGGCCTTCGTGGTCGACACCCGCGAGGAACTGGCCGGCCTGCCGGCGAATGCGATCGAGTCCGCCGCCGCCGAAGCGAAGAAGCGCGGCCTGGAGGGCAAATACGTGATCCCGGTCGTGAACACGACCCAGCAGGGCCCGCTGTCGCTGCTGACCAACCGCGGCACCCGCGAGAAACTGCTGTCGATTTCGACCGTGCGCGGCGCGCGCGGCGGCGAATTCGACAACCGCGACATCGTGCTGCAGCTGGCCAAGCTGCGCGCCGAGCGCGCCGAGCTGCTGGGCTACGCCAGCCACGCCGCCTATTCGCTGGAAGACCAGACCGCCAAGACGACCGAGGCGGTCAACAAGCTGCTGTCCGACCTGTCGGCGCCGGCGGTGCGCAACGCGAAGAAGGAAGCGGCCGAGATCCAGGAAGCGATCGATGCCGACAAGGGTGGATTCAAGGTCGCGGCCTACGACTGGAATTTTTATAGCGACAAGGTGCGCGCCGCCAAGTACGCCTTCGACGCCAACCAGCTCAAGCCGTATTTCGAACTCGACCGTGTGCTGAACGACGGCGCCTTCTTCGCCGCCAACAAGCTGTGGGGCATCACCTTCAAGCAGCGCAAGGACCTGCCGGTCTACGACCCGGACGTGCGCGTGTACGACGTGTTCGAGGATAACGGCGCGCACCTGGCGATCTTCGTGCTCGACCCCTATGCTCGTCCGAACAAGCGCGGCGGCGCCTGGATGAGCGCCCTGGTCAGCCAGAGCACCCTGCTGGGCAACAAGCCGGTCATCACCAACAACCTGAACCTGGCCAAGCCGGCCCCGGGCGAGCCGACCCTGCTCAGCTGGGACGAAGTGCGCACCACCTTCCACGAATTCGGCCACGGCACCCACGGCTGGTTCTCGAAGGTGAAGTACCCGCGCTTCTCGGGCACCAGCGTGCCGCGCGACTACGTCGAGCTGCCGTCGCAGGTCTACGAGATGTGGATGGCCTGGCCGGAAGTGCTGGCCAACTACGCCAAGCACTACCAGACCGGCGAGCCGATGCCGGCGGCGCTGCTGGAAAAGCTGCGCGCCTCGCAGAAGTTCAACGAAGGCTACCGCACCACCGAGTACCTGGCGGCGGCCGTGATCGACCAGCGCTGGCACCAGCTGGGCTCCAAGGCGATCCCGTCGGACGTGAAATCCTTCGAGGAGCAGGCGCTGCGTGACGCGGGCCTCGACTTCGCGCCGGTCCCGCCGCGCTACAGCTCGACCTACTTCTCGCATGCCTTCTCGGGCGGCTACTCGGCCGGCTACTACAGCTACCTGTGGGCCGAGCGCCTGGACGCCGACGCCGGCGAATGGTTCAAGGAAAACGGCGGCCTGCTGCGCAAGAACGGCGACCGCTTCCGCCAGATGGTCCTGTCGAAGGGCGGCACCATGGATGCGGTGCAGATGTACCGCGCCTTCCGCGGCCGCGATCCGGTCATCGAGCCGCTGCTGGAACGCCGCGGCCTGAACTAAGCAGCATCGCGTCGTACCTGGAGCCGCCCCGGCGGCTCCTTTCAATACCTTCATGACAATCACAAGGAGGACATCATGATCCGTCCACACATCCTGCTGTTCGCCGCCGCCAGCGTCGCCTCGACCATGGCCTACGCCGCCCCGGCCTCGATGCTCGAAGCCTCGAATCCCTTCGCCAGGCCGAGCACCCTGCCGTTCCAGTACCCGGCCTGGGACAAGATCCGCAACGAGCACTTCGCGCCGGCCTTCGCCGAGGCGATGCGCCAGGAGACGCTCGAGATCGAGGCGATCGCCAACAACAAGGCCGCGCCTACTTTCGAGAACACCATCGTCGCGATGGAGCGTTCGGGCCAGCTGATGAACCGCGTGAGCGCCGCCTTCGGCACCCTGAAGGGGTCGTACACCAACGACGCCCTGCAGGCCCTCGACAAGGAACTGGCGCCCAAGCTCGCCGCCCACAACGACGCGATCCGCCTGAACCCGAAACTGTACGCGCGCATCAAGGCGCTGTACGACAAGCGCAGCAAGCTGGGCCTGGACGCCGAGTCGCAGTACCTGATCGAGCGCTACCACACCGATTTCGTGCGCGCCGGCGCCAAGCTGTCCGAAGCCGACAAGGCCAGGATGAAGGCCATGAACGGCCAGCTGGCCGCGCTGTCGACCCAGTTCGCGCAGAACGTGCTGAAGGAAGCGAATGCCTCGGCCCTGGTGGTCGACAGCCGTGCCGAACTGGCCGGCATGACCGACAAGCAGATCGACGCCGCCGCCGCGGAAGGCAAGAAGCGCGGCCTGGACGGCAAGTTCGTGATCCCGGTGGTGAACACCACCCAGCAGGCCGCCCTGTCGGTGCTGAGCAACCGCGCCACCCGCGAGAAACTGCTGGCGGCTTCGCTGGCGCGCGGCTCGCGCGGCGGCGAATTCGACAACCGCGACGTCGTGCTGAAGATCGCCAGGCTGCGCGCCGAACGCGCCGTGCTGCTGGGCTACCCGAACCACGCGGCCTACCACCTGGAAGACCAGACCGCCAAGACCACCGGCGCCGTCAACCAGCTGCTGGCCGACTTCGCCAAGCCGGCCGTGAACAACGCACGCAAGGAAGCGGCCGAGATCCAGGCCGCGATCGATGCGGAAGGTGGACAGAACGGCGGCGGATTCCAGGCCGCCGCCCACGACTGGGCCTACTACAGCGACAAGGTGCGCGCCCAGCGCTACGCCTTCGACGCCGGCCAGCTGCGCCCCTACTTCGAACTGAATCGCGTGCTGCAGGATGGTGTGTTCTTCGCCGCCAACAAGGAATTCGGCATCACCTTCAAGGAGCGCAAGGACCTGCCGACCTACGTCGAGGACGTGCGCGTGTTCGACGTGTTCGACCACGACGGCAAGCAGCTCGCGATCTTCACCTTCGACCCGTATGCGCGCCCGAACAAGCGCGGCGGCGCCTGGGCCAATGCCTGGGTCCCGCAGAGCAAACTGCTGGGCACGAAGCCGGTCATCGCCAACAACCTGAACGTGGCCAAGCCGCCCGCAGGCGAGCCGACCCTGCTCACCTACGACGAAGTGCGGACCACCTTCCACGAGTTCGGCCACGCGCTGCACGGCATGTTCTCGGACGTGAAGTACCCGCGCTTCTCGGGCTCGCGCGTGCCGCGCGACTACGTCGAGTTCCCCTCGCAGGTGAACGAGATGTGGATGGCCTGGCCGGAAGTGCTGGCGAATTACGCGAAGCACTACCAGACCGGCGAAGCGATGCCGAAGGAGCTGCTCGACAAGGTACAGGCCTCGCAGCAGTTCAACGAAGGCTTCCGCACCACCGAGTACCTGGCCGCCTCGCTGCTGGACCAGGCCTGGCACCAGCTGTCGCCGAACCAGATCCCGAGCGACGTGCTCGCGTTCGAGGCTGACGCGCTGAAGAAGGCCGGCGTCGATTTCGCCCTGGTCCCGCCGCGCTACCGCACGACCTACTTCTCGCACACTTTCTCGGGCGGCTATTCGGCCGGCTACTACGGCTACCTGTGGGCCGAGAAGCTGGACGCGGACACCGTCAACTGGTTCAAGGAAAACGGCGGCCTGACCCGCAAGAACGGCGACCGTTTCCGCAAGACCCTGCTGTCGCGCGGCGGCACCATCGATGCGATGCAGATGTACCGTAACTTCAGCGGCCGCGACGCGCAGGTAGCGCCGCTGCTGGAGCGGCGTGGCCTGACCGGCGAGTAAGCTGGCTTGATGCGCCGGCCGTGCAAGGCGGCTGGCGTTCATGGTTGTCGACGCAAACTTGGGTTCCCGCCTTCGCGGGAACGACGTTGCTTCATGTCCGGATGATCGTTGGCTAGCACTTCAGCCCGTATCCATAAAGCCGTCGCTCCCGCGTAGGCGGGAGCCCAAGCTTGCCCGCGACTACGTAGCGCTCGATTTCCCCAGCCCGGTGTACAACCGCTCCTTTCACCCCTCTATCACCACACACCAGCGATGAGTGCTCAATCCCTGCACGGTATTACCTTAGAATCCCTGTTAACCCGCCTCGTCGAGCATTACGGCTGGGAGGGTCTCGGCCGCAGGATCGACATTAATTGTTTCCAGAAAGACCCGAGCATCAAGTCGAGCCTGAAGTTCCTGCGCCGCACCCCGTGGGCGCGCGAGCAGGTCGAGAGGCTGTACCTCGATACCCGCTTCACCAACTAGCGAGAACGACATGCTGAGCGACAACCATAGCGAGAACGATGCAACCCTGAAGGCGCGCCTGAAAGCCTTGCACCGCCAATTGCAGGAAACCAACGACGTCGACCCGGAACTGGAAACGCTGCTGCGCCAGCTCGACGGCGACATCGACCGGGCCCTGGCGCGCCGCGAGGAAAGCCAGCTCGACGAGAACACCTATGGCCTGGGTTCGCGCACCCAGGAACTGGCGGCACGCTTCAACGTCCGCCACCCGACCGTCTCGACCGGCCTGCGCGAGCTCGGCAATATCTTGTCGAATATGGGCATCTAGCGCGCTGCCGAGTAGCTTACTCAGCCACAAGTCATTGATAACTAAGCCATTTTCCGGTCGAGAGGACGACCGGAAAACGGTTTTCCGGTACAATACCGGCCAATGAACGCCCCCCAGAACCTTTTCGCGAGCGTACCGAAGCGCTCCAGCCGCGCACCCGCCGCGCCTTTTCTCCCGATGACCCGTGCCGAAATGGACAAGCTCGGGTGGGATTCGTGCGACATCATCCTGATCACCGGCGACGCCTACATCGACCACCCGAGCTTCGGGATGGCGCTGGTCGGCCGCCTGCTGGAAGCGCAGGGCTACCGCGTCGGCATCATCAGCCAGCCGGACTGGACCTCGGTCGAGCCCTTCCGCGCGCTCGGCAAGCCGAACCTGTACTGGGGCATCACCGCCGGCAACATGGATTCGATGGTCAACCGCTACACGGCCGACCGCAAGATCCGTTCCGACGACGCCTATACCCCGAACGCCGAGCCGAACAAGCGCCCCGACCGCGCCGTCACGGTCTACTGCCAGCGCGCCCGCGAAGCCTTCCCGGGCGTGCCCGTGATCGCCGGCAGCATCGAGGCCTCGCTGCGCCGCATCGCCCACTACGACTACTGGTCGGACAAGGTGCGCCGCTCGGTGCTGTTCGAATCGAAGGCCGACATGCTCATCTTCGGCAATGCCGAGCGTGCGCTGGTCGACGTCACCCGCCGCATCGCCGCAGGTGAAAATATCAAGGAAATCCGCGACCTGCGCGGCACCGCCTTCCTGGTGCCGAACGGCTGGCTGCCGGACGACGAGTGGACCGTGCACAACTCCACCCGCGTGGATGTGCCGGGGCGCATCGACAAGCAGCCGAACCCGTATGCGATGGCGCTGGAAGACCCGAAGCAGTGCGCGCTCGACAACGCCGCGCCGGAGCCCGTGGCGAAACCGGTCATCATCATGACCCGCGAAGAACGCCAGGCCGCCGCGCGCGAAAAGGCGCGCAAGACCGTGGTGCGCCTGCCGTCGTTCGAGACCGTGAGCGAGGATCCGGTGATGTACGCGCACGCCTCGCGCGTCTTCCACCTGGAATCGAACCCGGGCAATGCGCGCGCGCTGGTGCAGGCGCACGGCGACCGCGACGTCTGGCTGAACCCGCCGCCGCTGCCGCTCGCCATGGACGAGATGGACAACGTCTACGACCTGCCGTATGCGCGCGCGCCGCACCCGAGCTACGGCAAGGCTCACATCCCGGCCTGGGAAATGATCCGTTATTCGGTGAACATCATGCGCGGCTGCTTCGGCGGCTGCACCTTCTGCTCGATCACCGAGCACGAAGGCCGCATCATCCAGAGCCGTTCGGAACCGTCGATCCTGCGCGAGATCGAGCTGATCCGCGACACGACCAAGAATTTCGGCGGCACCATCACCGACCTGGGCGGGCCGACGGCGAACATGTACCGCCTGGCCTGCAAGGATAAAAAGATCGAGGAATCCTGCCGCCGCCTGTCGTGCGTGTACCCGACCATCTGCAGCAACCTCGGCACCGACCACAGCAAGCTGATCTCGCTGTACCGCAAGGCGCGCGCCATTCCCGGGATCAAGAAGATCCTGATCGGTTCCGGCCTGCGCTACGACCTGGCCGTGCGCTCGCCCGAGTACGTGAAGGAACTGGTCACCCACCACGTGGGCGGCCTGCTGAAGATCGCGCCGGAGCATACCGAGCAGGGGACGCTCTCGAAAATGATGAAGCCGGGCATCGGCGCCTACGACGAGTTCAAGCGCCTGTTCGACAAGTTCTCGATGGAAGCGGGCAAGAAGCAGTACCTGATCCCGTACTTCATCGCGGCCCACCCGGGTTCGACCGACGAGGACATGCTGAACCTGGCCCTGTGGCTGAAGAAGAACAATTTTAAACTCGACCAGGTGCAGACCTTCACGCCGACGCCGATGGCGATGGCCACCACCATGTACCACTCGGGCAAGAACCCGCTGGCCAAGGTGACCGAAGATTCGGAAGTCGTCGAGACCGCCAAGAGCGGCAAGACCCGCAAGCTGCACAAGGCTTTCCTGCGCTACTACGATCCGGAGAACTGGCCGATCCTGCGCGAGGGACTCAAGCGCATGGGCCGTGGCGACCTGATCGGTACCGGCGAGCGCCACCTGATTCCGCCGGCGGGCGCCGAGCCCGGTCCGGAATGGGACCGCAAGCGGATGGTGCCGGGCGGCTCGCCGG
>DAMCRY010000125.1:0-9959 GCA_032115075.1 Massilia sp. | reverse complement strand
CCGGGGTGGCGGCCAGCTGGGCGGCGGCGACCGGAGCCTGGCCCTGCACGGCAGCGGCCGGCACCATCACCACCTGTCCCTGCGCATTCGTCATCGGGACCATGCCGGCGTATGGCGTCGCGGCTGCCAGGGACGCCTGGGCGTCCGGTGCGCTCTTCGAATTCGGCAGCAGGCCGGTGATCGCGGCGGCGCCGGTCAGGCTGACGATGACGACCGAGACGGCGGCAGCGGCCATCAATGGATGCGGGAGGTGAGGCGTTGGGTGGTTTCCATGTTCTGCTCCGTAAGACGTTGTGTTGTTGTCGTATGGGAGTAGATTACCGGCGAGCCCGTGCCAAACCTAGACGGTAGGCTGTATCAGTCGTAAAGAGATGTAAGCGAGCGCGGCCGGTGGGGCCGGCCGCCCGCGAGGAGAAAGGAAAGGCTCAGGCGACGCGTTCGGCCACGCGCGCCGTTTCGACCACGCCGCGCAGGGTCTGCAGCAGGTCGGTCGGGGTGTCGAGCAGGTAGTCGGCGCCCCAGGTCGACGGTTCGATGGCGCCGCAATAGCCCCAGTTGCAGGCCACCGTGACCATGCCGGCGGCAATGCCGGCCTCGACGTCGCGCTTGTCGTCGCCCACGTACCAGCAGTGGGTCGGGTCGACGCCGAGGCGGCGCGCGCCTTCCAGCAGCGGGGCAGGGTGGGGCTTCGCGTGCGGGGTCGTGTCGCCCGAGACCACGCAACCCGCATGCGACAGGCCGATCTGCGGGATCAGCGGATCGGTGAAGCGGGCCGGCTTGTTGGTGACGATGCCCCAGGCCATGCCGGCCTGCTCGATGCCCAGCAGCAGTTCGGTGACGCCGCCGAACAGCGAGCTGTGCACCGCCATGGTTTCCTGGTAGCGGTCGAACCACTGCATGCGCAGCTCTTCATAGCCCTCGTCGCCCGGCGCCAGGCCGAAGGCGGCGCCGATCATGCCGCGCGCGCCGGCGGACGCAGTGGGGCGCAGCACCGAATACGGAGTCGGCGGCAGTCCGCGCTCGGTGCGCAGCCAGTTGACGGCGGCCGCGAGGTCGGGCGCGGTGTCGGCCAGCGTGCCATCGAGGTCGAACAGGATGGCACGCGGTGCCGGCAGGACGGTCGGGAGAGTCATGAGCGGTTGAAAGCGATTCGGATGCGAGTCAAGGCAGCGGTTTGCTGCACGCCACCATATAGTTCACGTCGGTGTCGTCGTTGAGCGAGTAAATCTTGGTCAGGGGATTGTAGGTCAGGCCTTTCATGCCGTCGACCTGCAGGCCCGCCAGGCGTGCGAACTGCGACAGTTCGGCCGGCGTGATGAACTTGGCGTAGTCGTGGGTACCGCGCGGCAGCATGCGCAGCACGTATTCCGCGCCGATGACGGCGAACAGGTAGGACTTCGGATTGCGGTTCAGGGTCGAGAAGAACACATGGCCGCCCGGTTTCACCAGGGTCGCCGCGGCCTGCACGATCGCGGCCGGATCCGGTACGTGCTCGAGCATCTCCATGCAGGTGACGACGTCGAACTGTCCGGGCTCGGCCGCCGCCATCTCTTCGGCCGCGATGTGCTTGTAGCGCACCTCGACGCCCGATTCCAGGCTGTGCAGGTCGGCCACCTTCAGCGCCTTCTTCGACAGGTCGATGCCGGTCACCTTGGCGCCCTTGCGCGCCATCGCTTCCGACAGCACGCCGCCGCCGCAGCCGATGTCGATCACGTTCTTGCCCAGCAGCGGGGCGCGCGCGTTGATCCACTCCAGGCGCAGCGGGTTGATTTCATGCAGCGGACGGAATTCCGACGTCGGGTCCCACCAGCGGTGGGCCAGTTCGCTGAATTTCTGGATTTCTAAGGGGTCTGCGTTCGTGGTCGTCGTAGTCATAACTGGATGATACTGGAAATGATGCGGCTGTCGGAATGCCGCACGGAAAATATGTATCGACGGGGGCGGGGCGGCGCACGCCGATTGTGCACGCGAACCGCCGGGGCCTGCGCCCGCCACGCGAAAAAAAACCCCGCCGCAGCGGGGTTTCATGAAGCAATCCGCAGGGATTACTTGTTGACGGTGCGGGTACCGACGACTTCGATTTCCACGCGGCGGTTCTTCGCGCGGCCGGCGGCGGTCTTGTTGTCGGCTTCCGGCTGCTTCTCGCCCTTGCCTTCGGTGTAGATGCGGTTTTCTTCCACGCCCTTGCCCTTCAGGTAGGTCTTGACGGCTTCGGCGCGACGGATCGACAGCTTCTGGTTGTAGGCATCGGTACCGATCGAGTCGGTGTGGCCGACGGCGATGATGACTTCCAGGTTCATGTCGCCCAGCTTGGAGACCAGCTCGTCGAGCGAGGCCTTGCCGGCCGGCTTCAGGACGGCCTTGTCGAAGTCGAAGAAGGCGTCAGCCGAGTAGGACACTTTTTCCGAGGTCGGGACCGGAGTCGGCGCCGGTGCCGGGGCAGGCGCCGGAGCAGGTGCGGCGACCGGCGGCGGTGGCGGCGGCGCGACGCACTTGCCGTTCTCCAGCTTCTCCGGCGGGACGCACAGCGGCGCGTCGCAGCCCGGGACCGCGTCGGCCGGGGTCCAGTAGCCGGTGCGCCAGCACAGGCCGAAAGGATTGCGGGCGATCACGCCGCGGCTGTCCTGCACATAGGCGCTGTAGGGGGTGCGCGCCTGGATGTCGGTCGTCAGCGGTGCATACGGCGCATCGCTCTGGGCAAATGCATTGCCTGCGAACGCGGCCGAAGCTGCGAGCATGAGGGTTGCCAGTTTATTCATGTTCTTTTTTCCTTTCGGGGTAAATGCCGTGCTTACTTGATTCAAGCGCAATGCGAATCGCAGCGGGACTTATGGTCAAGATACTAACACACCGCGGGTGTGGTCAGTTTCGCATTGTGAAACAAACAATTAATTTCCTGTCCATTTTGCCACATGCACCAAAATCGCACGACTGCACGCAAATCAAACGGCAAGCATATTTTTTATCACGTTGTTTTGTTGCAACATTCTTTCAAGCGGATCGGGCCGGCATCGACAATGCTGGAAGCGTCCCCCTGAAAAGCGGGAATCCCGAGTAATTGTGCTGACGCTAAGTGGCCCATGGTAGAATCATTAGTTGCAACTCATAACCATTAGCCTGAAAGCAGTCGACCCGCCCAATGGATCAATTCGCAAAAGAAACAGTTCCCATTTCCCTAGAAGAAGAAATGCGCAAGAGCTACCTCGATTACGCGATGAGCGTGATCGTGGGCCGTGCTCTGCCGGACGTGCGCGACGGCCTCAAGCCGGTGCACCGTCGCGTGCTGTACTCGATGCACGAAAGTAATACGACGCATAGCCGTCCGTACGTGAAGTGCGCGCGCGTGGTCGGCGACACCATGGGTAAATACCACCCGCACGGCGACGCATCGATCTACGACACCCTGGTCCGCATGGCGCAGGACTTCTCGCTGCGCTACACCCTGGTCGACGGCCAGGGCAACTTCGGCTCGATCGACGGCGACAGCGCCGCGGCAATGCGTTATACCGAGTGCCGCCTGGACCGCATCTCGAGCGAACTGCTGGCCGACATCGACAAGGACACGGTCGACTTCCAGCCGAACTACGACGGCAAGGAAAAGGAACCGACCGTCCTGCCGACCAGGATCCCCAACCTCCTGATCAACGGTTCCTCGGGCATCGCGGTCGGCATGGCCACCAACATCCCGCCGCACAACCTGTCGGAAGTGATCAACGGCGCCCAGCACCTGCTGAAGAACCCGGAATGCACGATCGACGAGCTGATCGAGCTGATCCCGGCGCCGGACTTCCCGACCGCCGGCATCATCTACGGCGTCTCGGGCGTGCGCGACGGTTACCGCACCGGCCGCGGCCGCGTGGTGATGCGCGCCAAGACCCACTTCGAGGAATACGGCAAGGACGGCGGCCGTGTCGCGATCATCATCGACGAGCTGCCGTACCAGGTGAACAAGAAATCGCTGCTCGAGCGCATCGCCGAGAACGTGCGCGACAAGAAGCTGGAAGGCATCAGCGACATCCGCGACGAGTCCGACAAGTCGGGCATGCGCGTGGTCATCGAACTGAAGCGCGGCGAAGTGCCGGAAGTGGTGCTGAACAACCTGTACAAGCAGACCCAGTTGCAGGACACCTTCGGCATGAACATGGTGGCGCTGGTCAACGGCCAGCCGAAGCTGCTGAACCTCAAGCAGATGCTCGAGTGCTTCCTGTCGCACCGCCGCGAAGTGGTCACCCGCCGCACCGTGTTCGAGCTGCGCAAGGCGCGCGAGCGCGGCCACATGCTGGAAGGCCTGGCCGTCGCGCTGGCGAACATCGACGACTTCATCGCCATCATCAAGGCCGCGCCGACCCCGCCGGTGGCGAAAGTGGAACTGATGCAGCGCGCCTGGGATTCGTCCCTGGTGCGCGAAATGCTGAACCGTACCGAGACCGGCGCGGCCGGCGGCATCGAAGCCTTCCGTCCGGAGCACCTGCCGAAGCACTACGGCATGCAGCAGGACGGCCTGTACAAGCTGTCCGACGAGCAGGCCCAGGAAATCCTGCAGATGCGCCTGCAGCGCCTGACCGGCCTGGAGCAGGACAAGATCGTCAACGAGTACAAGGAAGTGATGGCCCACATCGCCGACCTGCTCGACATCCTGGCCAAGCCCGAGCGCGTGACGACCATCATCAGCGACGAGATGGCGCACATCAAGTCGGAATACACCGAGAACGGCAAGGACCAGCGCCGCTCGGCCATCGAGCACAACGCCAGCGACCTCGAGACCGAAGACCTGATCACCCCGCAGGACATGGTGGTGACCCTGTCGCACTCGGGCTACATGAAGTCGCAGCCGATCGCCGAGTACCGCGCCCAGAAGCGCGGCGGCCGCGGCAAGCAGGCGATGGCGACCAAGGACGAGGACTGGATCGACCAGCTGTTCATCGCCAACACCCACGATTACATGCTGTGCTTCTCGAACCGTGGCCGGATGTACTGGCTGAAGGTGTGGGAAGTGCCGCAGGGTTCGCGCAACTCGCGCGGCAAGCCGATCGTCAACATGTTCCCGCTGCAGGACGGCGAGAAGATCACCGTGATCCTGCCGCTGTCGGGCGAGAACCGGACCTTCCCGGAAGACCATTACGTGTTCATGGCGACCTCGCTCGGCACCGTCAAGAAGACGCCGCTGCGCGACTTCAGCAACCCGCGCAAGGCCGGCATCATCGCGGTCGACCTCGACGAGGGCGACGTGCTGGTGGGCGCGGCGCTGACCGACGGCCAGCACGACGTGATGCTGTTCTCGGACGGCGGCAAGGCGGTGCGCTTCGACGAGAACGACGTGCGTCCGATGGGCCGTACCGCGCGCGGCGTGCGCGGCATGAACCTGGAGGAAGGCCAGCAGGTCATCGCCCTGCTGGTGGCCGAGAACGAGCAGCAGTCGGTGCTCACGGCCACCGAGAACGGCTTCGGCAAGCGTACCCCGATCACGGAGTACACCCGCCACGGCCGCGGCACCAAGGGCATGATCGCGATCCAGACCTCCGAGCGTAACGGCAAGGTGGTGGCGGCGACCCTGGTCGACACGACGGACGAGATCATGCTGATCACGACCGGCGGCGTCCTGATCCGCACCCGCGTGGCCGAGATCCGCGAGATGGGCCGCGCGACCCAGGGCGTGACCCTGATCGCGGTCGAGGACGGCACCAAGCTGTCCGGCTTGCAGCGCATCGTCGAGACCGACCTCGAAGAGGTCGAGATCGAACAGGCGCCCGAGTAAAAAAACCGTCCGGACGGGCCGCGCTTGAGCGGCCCGTTTTTTTGGCGGCGGGCCCGGACGGCCCGCCCTGATCGAACCCGACAACGGGCACAGCTGCCCGCCAGCACAATCATGAAAAAATTCGTCCTCGCCCTGAGCGCCGCCGCCGTCTTCTCGGCCTTCCCGTCGTTTGCCCTGGCCGCGCCGGGCGCCGATCCGCAGGCCGTCGCCGCCGTCAACGCCATGTTCGATGCGATGGAGATGCGCAAGAACATGACCGCGATGTACGCCGAGATGCAGAAGGCGATGCCGGCCATGCTGCGCCAGCAGGCGGTCGCCATGATCGAAGCCGATCCCAAACTGACGCCGGAACAGAAGAAGGAAGCGGCGGCCAAGGCCGAGCAGATGCTGCCGGGCGTGGCGCAGGCGATCGGCAGGATCTTCAACGATCCGGCCCTGATCGACGAGATGCTTACCGAAATGGTGCCGCTGTACACGAACAACTACACGGTCGAAGAGATCAGGCAGTTGGCGGCGTTCTACAAGAGCCCGCTCGGCCGCAAGATGATGACGCTCACGCCGAGGCTGTCGGCCGAAGGCATGGCCATCGGCCAGCGCATCATGAACCCGCGCCTGGGCAAGCTGATGCAGGACGTGATGCAGGAAGTGCAGAAACCGTAAGAGCGAAAGGACCGCATGACCCAGGTATTCAACTTTTCGGCCGGCCCCGCCGTCCTCCCGAAAGAAGTGCTGCAGCAGGCCGCCGGCGAGATGCTGGACTGGCACGGCAGCGGCATGTCGGTCATGGAGATGAGCCACCGCGGTCCGGAATTCATCTCGATCTACCAGCAGGCGGAAAGCGACCTGCGCGAGCTGCTGGCGGTGCCGCCGAACTACAAGATCCTGTTCATGCAGGGCGGGGGACTCGGCCAGAACGCGATCATCCCGATGAACCTGGCTGGCTGCTGCGCGCAGCCGGCGACGATCGACTTCGTCCACACCGGTTCCTGGTCGGGCAAGTCGATCAAGGAAGCGAAACGCTACGCCAACGTCAACGTCGCGGCCAGCGGCGAAGCGGACGGCTTCACCGGCGTGCCGCCGCAGGACACCTGGAACCTGACGCCGCACGCGGCCTACCTGCACATCTGCACCAACGAGACCATCGACGGGGTCGAGTACAACTTCGTGCCCGAGTCGCTGCCGAAGGTGCCGATCGTGGCGGACATGTCTTCGCACATCCTGTCGCGCACCATCGACGTGTCGAAGTATGGCGTGATCTTCGCCGGCGCCCAGAAGAACATCGGCCCGGCCGGCCTCACGCTCGTGATCGTGCGCGACGACCTGCTCGAGGACGCGCTGCCGATCTGCCCCTCGGCCTTCCACTGGAAGACCGTGGCCGAGCACGATTCCATGTTCAATACGCCGCCGACCTACGCGATCTACATCGCCGGGCTGGTGTTCGCCCACCTCAAGAAGCTGGGCGGGGTGGCGGCCATGGAAAAGATCAACATCGAAAAAGCGCGCCTGCTGTACGGCGCGCTGGATGCCGACGACTTCTACCAGAACCGCGTGGCGCCCGCATTCCGTTCGCGCATGAACGTACCGTTCTACCTGCGCGACGAATCCCTGAACGACAAATTCCTGGCCGGCGCGAAGGCGCGCGGGCTGCTGCAACTGAAGGGCCACAAGTCCGTCGGCGGCATGCGGGCATCGATCTACAATGCGATGCCGCTCGAGGGTGTACAGGCCCTCGTCGATTATTTGAACGAATTCGCGGGCCGGTGATCGAGCGTTCTGGCCCTTTGCGCGTCGACGCACGGGCCGGCTGAACGCGTGGGCAGGGAAGCTGCCCACGCGTTCACATCACGCATGAGCAGCCCGCGAAAATGGACAACGACCCAACGATGACAGACAAACTCACCCCCCTGCGCGAGCAGATCGACGCGATCGACGCGCAAATCCTCGACCTCCTGAGCCGGCGCGGCAAGATTGCCCAGGAAGTCGGCCACGTCAAGGCCGAGACCAACGCCCCGGTGTTCCGCCCCGAGCGCGAAGCCCAGGTGCTGCGCGGCGTGGCCGCGCGCAACCCCGGTCCGCTGAAGGACCGCGACGTGCAGACCATCTTCCGCGAGATCATGTCGTCCTGCCGCGCGCTGGAAAAGCGCGTGACGGTCGCCTACCTCGGCCCGTCCGGCACCTTCAGCGAGCAGGCCGTCTACCAGCAGTTCGGCACCGCCATCGAGACGCTGCCTTGCGTGTCGATCGACGAGGTGTTCCGCGCCACCGAGGCCGGCACCGCCGACTTCGGCGTGGTCCCGGTCGAGAACTCGTCCGAAGGCGCGATCAACCGCACCCTCGACCTGATGCTGGCGACCACCACCGTGATCAGCGGCGAGATCTCGATCCCGGTCCACCACAGCCTGATGACCAAGACCGGCGGCATGGACGGCGTCACCGTCGTGTGCGCCCATTCGCAGGCGCTGGCCCAGTGCCAGGTCTGGCTCAACCTGCACCACCCCGGCATCGAGCGCCGCGCCGTCGCGTCCAACGCCGAGGCCGCGATCCTGGCCAGCCAGGACCCGACCGTGGCGGCGATCGCCAGCGAGATGGCGGGCGAGCAGTACCAGCTTGGCGTGGTGCAGGCGCACATCCAGGACGATCCGCACAACCGTACCCGCTTCGCCGTCATCGGCAGCCTGGAAACCGGCCCTTCGGGACGCGACCACACCTCGATCGTGCTGGCCGTGCCGAACAAGGCCGGCGCCGTCTACAACCTGCTGGCGCCGCTGGCCAGGCACGGCGTGTCGATGACGCGCTTCGAGTCGCGCCCGGCGCGCATCGGCACCTGGGAATATTACTTCTACGTCGACGTCGAAGGCCACCAGCGCGACGCCGGCGTCGCCCGCGCCCTCGGCGAACTGAAGGACAACGCCGCCTTCTTCAAGGTGCTCGGCTCCTACCCGCAGAGCCTCTGAGCCGCCCCCCTCCCGATTCCTTTCTATTTTTTCGAGAATACCTATGTCGCAATTCGGTCCAGACTACGTCCGCGCCATCGCCCCCTACCAGGCCGGCAAACCCATCGCTGAAGTCGCCCGCGAGTTCGGCCTCGACGAAGCCAAGATCGTCAAGCTCGCCTCGAACGAGAACCCGTTCGGCGTGCCGGAATCGAGCCGCGCCGCGATGGCGCAGGCCGCCGCCGACCTGGGCCGCTATCCGGACGCCAACGGTTTCGAGCTGAAGGCCGCGCTCTCGAGCCGCTACGACGTGCCGGCCGACTGGATCACCCTGGGCAACGGCAGCAACGACATCCTGGAAATCGCCGCCCACGCCTTCGTCCAGAAGGGCGAGGCGGTGGTGTACTCGCAGTATTCCTTCGCCGTGTACGCGCTGGCGACCCAGGGCGTGGGCGGGCGCGCCATCGTGGTCCAGGCCAAGGATTATGGCCACGACCTCGACGCCATGGCCGCCGCCATCGACGCCGACACCCGCCTGGTCTACGTCGCCAACCCGAACAACCCGACCGGCACCTTCATCCCGGCCGCGCAAATCGAAGCCTTCCTGAAGAAGGTGCCGTCCAACGTCGTGGTCGTGCTGGACGAGGCCTACAACGAATACCTGGCGCCGGAACACCAGTTCGAATCGAGCCAGTGGGTGCGCCAGTATCCGAACCTGGTCGTCTCGCGTACCTTCTCCAAGGCCTATGGCCTGGCCGGCCTGCGCGTCGGTTTCGCGATCGCCCAGCCGGCCGTGACCGACCTGATGAACCGCATCCGCCAGCCTTTCAACGTGAATTCGCTGGCCCAGGCCGCGGCGATCGCCGCGCTGAACGACAAGGCCTTCCTGGAGAAGGGCGCGCGCAACAATGCCGAAGGTTACAAGCAGCTGACCGCCGCCTTCGACGAACTCGGCCTGCAGTACGTGCCCTCGTTCGGCAACTTCGTGCTGGTGAAGGTCGGCGGCGACGACGCGGCCGGCGCGCGCGTGAACCTGGCGCTGCTGAAGCAGGGCGTGATCGTGCGTCCGGTCGGCAACTACGGACTGCCGCAGTGGCTGCGCATCTCGATCGGCCTGCCGGAAGAGAACGCCGCCTTCATCGAAGCTCTTAAAAAGGTGCTGGGCTGAATGATTGACCGCCTCGTCGTCGTCGGCGCCGGCCTGATCGGCGGCTCTTTCGCGCTGGCCCTGAAGGCGGCCGGCGCGGTGCGCAGCGTGGCGGGCCTGGGGC
>DAMCRY010000124.1:0-9964 GCA_032115075.1 Massilia sp. | reverse complement strand
CCCGAGCAGGATGTAGTTGATGTCGGAGTAGCGAAAGAAGGTGCCCGGCGCATGCGTCACCGCCTGGGTGCAGGCCAGCGCGTGGGCCGCCTCCTGGCCCTGCCACGCGGGCCTGGCCGGCAGGCCCGCGGGCAGGCCCGAGGAATGGGTCAGCAGCTGGCGCACCGTGATGGCTTCCTTGCCGCCGTTGGCGCATTCGGTGAAGTAGCGCGCCAGCGGGGCTTCCAGGTCCAGCCGGCCCTCCTCGGCCAGCAGCAGCACCGCGGGCGCGGTGGCCAGCACCTTGCTCAGGGAAGCGGCGTCGAACACGGTAGCCGGCGTCACCGCCGGCGCACCGGCGTCATAGGTATGGGCGCCGAAGGCCTTCTCGTACACCGCGCCCTCGCGCTCCAGGTGGAACACGGCGCCGGGCAGCTTGCGCGCGGCGATATCGTCCTGGATGGCGCGGTCGAGCGCGGCCAGCGGAGCACGGTCGAGCACCACGCCGGTACGCCCCGGCAGCTGCGCGCAGCCGGTGACGAGCAAGGCGGCGCAGACGGTGGCGAATATGGCGGTACGGCGGCATGGAGCGTAATGGCTGGGCATGGAAGTGTCCGGACAGGATGGTGCGCCCGATCATAAGGATGCGCCCGCCAAGGGTCAATCTTTACACTACAGCAAGCAAATATCGCGATTCAGGCCGCTTTGCACGCGAAATTCCGCATCGGCGTATCATGGCCCCCATGATTCCTTTCTCGATACTCGACCTTGCGCCGATCGCCGAAGGCAGCGATGCGGCCACTTCCTTCCAACGTTCCCTCGACCTCGCCCAGCACGGCGAACGCTGGGGTTACCAGCGCTTCTGGCTGGCCGAGCACCACGGCATGCCGGGCATCGCCAGTGCGGCCACGGCGGTGCTGATCGGCCACGTGGCGGCCGGCACCTCGACCATCCGCGTCGGCGCCGGCGGCATCATGCTGCCGAACCACTCGCCGCTGGTGATCGCCGAGCAGTTCGGCACTCTGGAGGCGCTGTTCCCGGGACGCATCGACCTGGGCCTGGGCCGCGCACCCGGCTCGGACCATACCACCGCACGCGCCCTGCGCCGCAACCTGGCCTCGGATGCCGACGAGTTCCCGCAGGACGTGGTGGAGCTGATGGATTATTTCGCCGACTCGCCGCGCCGCCAGGTGCGTGCGGTGCCGGGCGCCGGCCAGGACGTGCCGGTCTGGATCCTCGGCTCGAGCCTGTTCGGCGCCCAGCTGGCGGCGGCGCTCGGCCTGCCCTATGCGTTCGCCTCGCATTTCGCGCCGCAGATGATGATGCAGGCGATCGAGATCTACCGCTCGACCTTCCGCCCCTCGAAGCAGCTCGACAAGCCCTATGTGATGCTGGGCTTTAACGTGTTCGCCGCCGACACCGACGAGGAAGCGCAGGTGCTGGCGACCTCGATGCAGCAGGCGTTCGTCAACCTGCGCACCGGCCGCCCGACCAAGCTGCAGCCGCCGATCCCGGGTTACCTGGAAAGCCTCGGCACGGCCGAGCGCATGATGCTCGACAGCGTCCTGTCCTGCACCGCCATCGGTTCCCCGGCCACGGTGGAAAGCCAGCTGCGCAGCTTCATCGCCAAGACGAAGCCGGACGAGCTGATGATCACCTCGCAGATCTTCGACCACGCGGCGCGCCTGCGCGCCTACGAGATCACGGCCGACATCCACAAGAAGGGCTGAAGCCCCTACCGTAGGGTGGACTGGATCACTCCGCGCGTTCAACTCCCGGCAAAGCAGCAGCACAGCTGTTCTATCTGGAGTTGAACGGGCCCGTCACGCGTCGCCCGTCCCCGCCTGCAGCATGTCGATCAGCGCCCGCGTCGACCTGACCCACCCCATCTTCGGGAAGATCTGCATGCAAGAAAACCGGTGCGCCTCCGCATCGAAGCTGCTCATCGCATCCTCCACGAACACCAGCTTGTAGTTGCGATCAAACGCCGCCCGCGCCGTCGATTCGACGCCGAAGTTGGTCGCGATCCCACCCAGCACCAGGGTGTCGATGTGGCGCCGGCGCAGCAACTGGTCCAGCTCGGTGCCGTAGAAGGCGCCCCACTGGCGCTTGGTGACCACGATGTCGGTGGCCTCCACGTCGGCCAGTTCCGACAGCTCCGAAGCGTCGTAGGGCGGCGCGGCGGCGCCGGGCGGGCGCATCGGCGCGTCGGCCTGCGGCGTGGGCAGCTCGTTCAGCAGCACCCGCACATAGACGATCATCGCGCCGCGGTTGCGCATTTCCTGCGCCAGCAGCACGCAGTTGCCGACCGTCTGCTCGGCGCTGTGGGGCGCCAGCTCGCGCTTGACGTTGCTGTTCTGCAGGTCGATCAGCACGAGGGCCGTGCGCGCCAGGTCCAGGGATTGTTCGGTCATGCCATTCTCCTCGTATCTTTTCGGCGCAGTATTGCCGAATCGCGGCTCGGCCGGCGCACGCGCCCCCCGTATGGACGCCGGGCTACAATCGAAGCTCACGATTTACCTGGAGCTCCCATGCGTTTGCGCCCTGCCCTGCTTGTTTCCGCCGCCTTCGTGCTGTCCATCCTGTCCGGCTGCGCCGCCGTGGCCAACCTTGCCAGCCGTCCCCTGTTCGAGCGCAACGTGCCGCAGGACTACAGCGGCGTGGTCGCCGTGCGCGAGGATGCGCGCTCGACCCTGGTGACGCACGCCAGCGGCCTGGCGCTGCGCGAAGAGAAACAACCGAATACCAAAGACACCCGCTTCCTGGTCGGCTCGATGACGAAATGGATCACCGCCGTCACCGTGCTGCGCCTGGCCGACATGGGCAAGCTCGACCTCGACGCCCCGATCGCGCGCCACCTGCCGGAACTGCCGGCCGCGAACGGCGCCGTCACGCTGCGCCAGCTGATGACGAACCGCAGCGGCATCCCGAACGGCCTCGCCGACGCGCTGCGCAAGGACAAGTCGGTCGAGAACCTCGAGATCGGCCCGGTCGAGGCGGCCCTGCGCTTCGGCACGGGAACGCCGGCCGCGGCGCCGGGCGAGAAATGGGATTATTCGTACACCAACTGGATCCTCGTCGCGGCCGTGGTCGAGCGGGCGCGCAAGGAACCGTTCACCGAGACGGTCGAGGAGCTGGTGCTGGCGCCGAGCGGCGTGCGCGACACCAGTTTCGCCGCGACCGGCTACGAAGACGAAGTCGGCATGGCCGTCGCCTACAGCGCTACCGGCCAGCGCAAGACCCCGGCCGTGCCGCCGATGGTCGCGGCCAGCGGCACCCTGTACAGCACCGCGCGCGACCTGGTGGCGATCGCCGACACCGTGTATTTCACCAAGCTCCTGTCGGACAAGGCGCGCAAGGACCTGTCCACCGTGGCGGTGGCGTCCGAAGAATATGCGCTGGGGGGACGGGTGAAGACGGTGGCGACCAGGAAAGGCCCGCGCACCATGACCTGGGTGACGGGCAGCATCGGCGGCTACAAATCGCTGCTCGCCTACGACCCGGCCGATGGCCGGGCGGTGGTGTTGCTGAACAATACGGACATGCAGCAGGCGGAACAGGCGAAGATCGCGACCGCGCTGCTGGCTGACATGTAAGGCAGGTCTCGCGTTCAACCAAGGCATGAACAGCCGTAGCGTCTGTTCATGCGCTGGTTGAACGCGCGGCCGGCAGAGCCGACCACCCTAGGAGATCACTGCACCGGCTTGCCGTCGGCGTCGATCTTGCGCACTTCGCCGATGTTCAGCGCGCGGATGCCGGATTCGACCTTGCTCATGTCGCCCACCACGATCCACACCAGGCGGTCGGGCGTGAAGCTGCGCGCCGCCAGGGCATTGGCCTGTGCCGGGGTCAGCGACACGGCCTTCTGGGTGTAGTTGTTGTAGTAGTCTTCCGGCAGGCCGTACTGGACGATGTTGGTGTAGGCATTGGTCAGCTGGCCTGCGGTCTCGAAGCCGCCCGGCAGGCCGAGCGTGCTGTTGTCGACCGCCGCCTTCAGCTCGTCGGCCGTGATCGGCTTGCCGCCGGCGATGTCGCGGTACTCGCGCACCAGTTCCTGCATCGCTTCGCGGGTCTTGTCGGTCTGCACCGGCGAGACGCTCATGAAGGGACGCTGGCCGATGGCCGACTGCAGCTGGCTGCGCACACCGTAGGACCAGTGCTTGTCTTCACGCAAGTTCATGTTGATGCGCGAGCTGAAGTTGCCGCCGAACAGGTCGTTGACGACTTCCAGCGGCAGCGCATCCGGGTCGTTGCGCGGGATGGCCAGCTGGGCGCCGACGATCACGCTCTGCAGCGCGCCCGGACGGTCGACCAGGTAGACCACGCTCTTTTCCGGCGCAGCCACGTTCGCCAGCACCTTCTTCGGCACCTCACCCGGTTTCCAGCCCGCGAAGGCTTTCTCGAGCTGCGGCTTGATCTCGGCCAGGGTCGTGTCGCCCACCACCAGCAGGGTCGCATTGTTCGGCTTGAACCAGGTGGCGTGGTACTTCACCAGGTCTTCGCGGCTCATGCGCTTGACGGCGTCCTCGGTGCCGGTGCCGGTGAAGGGCTTGGCGTAGACGTGGTTCTTGCCGTACAGGATTTCCGGCAGCACGCGCAGGGCCATCAGCTGCGGCACGGTCTTCTCGCGCGCGATCGCGGCCAGGCGGTCCTTCTGCAGGCGCTCGAACTCGTTCTGCGGGAAGGACGGGTTGAGGATCAGGTCCGAATACAGGTTCAGCGCCTGCGGCATGGTGGCCTTGAGCGTGTTCATGTAGACCATGCCGCTGTCGAGGTTGGCGCCGGCGCCGAACTGCGCACCCAGGCTCTCGAAGGCTTCGCCGATTTCCAGCGATTTACGGGTCTTCGTGCCCTCTTCCAGCATGCGCATGGCCAGGCTGGCCACACCCGGCTTGTCCGCCGCGTCGGAAGCATAGCCGCTGTCGACCAGCAGCTGGAAGTTGACCACCGGCGCCTCGTGACGCTCGGCCAGCACGACCTTCAGGCCGTTCGACAGGGTCGTCTTCTGCATTTCCGGGAGCTTCAGGGCCATCGGTTTGCCCAGCGCCGGTTCCTTGCTGCGGTCCACGCCCGGCTTGCCGGCGGCCAGGCCGGTCGGGTAGGGGTCGACCTGCAGGATGAAGTCGCCATCGCTGAGCCAGTCGTTCATGGCCTTCTTCACCGATGCCGGGGTCGCGTCCTTGATGCGCTGCAGGTAGACCTTGTAGCAGTCCGGATTGCCGGTGAAGGTCTGGCAGGAAGCCAGCAGGTCGCTCTTGCCGCCGAAGCCGCCGACACGCTCGATCATGCGGGTGTAGCGCGCCAGGATGGCGGTCTTGGCGAGGCGCAATTCGGCTTCGGTCGGGCCATTCTTCATCAGGGCCTGCAGCTCTTCGTCCGCGATGCGTTCCATCTTCGCCACGTCGGCGCCCGGACGCGCGGTCAGGGTCATGTCGAACTGGCCGCCGATTTCCGAAGCGTCGTCGCTCGCCACCGCGCTGGTGGCCAGCTGGTCCTTGTAGACCAGGCGCTTGTACAGGCGCGAGGTCTTGCCGCCGCCCAGCACCAGGGCCGCGAGGTCGAGCTGGGCTTCTTCCGGCGTGTTGGCGCCCGGCACGTTCCAGGTACGGTAGATGCGCGACTGCGGCACACGGTCCTGCACGGTGGTACGGTGGGTGCCGGTGCGCTTGGCGATCCAGGCCTCGTGCTTGGCCAGCGGCGGGCCCGGCGGAATGTGGCCGTAGTACTGCTCGACCTTCTGGCGCGCCACTTCCGGGGTGATGTCGCCGGACAGCACCAGCACGGTATTGTTCGGGCCGTAGTTGGTCTTGAACCAGTCCTGCACGTCGGTCATCGAAGCCGCATCCAGGTCTTCCATCTTGCCGATCACGGTCCAGGAATACGGGTGGCCGACCGGGTAGGTATTGGTCACCAAGAGCTCGTAGGCCACGCCGTAGGGCTGGTTCTCGCCCTGGCGCTTCTCGTTCTGCACGACGCCGCGCTGCAGGTCGAGCTTCTTCTGGTCGACGGTGCCGAGCAGGTGGCCCATGCGATCGCTCTCGGCGAACAGCGCATAGTCCAGCATCGAGGTCGGCACGTTCTGGAAGTAGTTGGTGCGGTCGGTGTTGGTGGTGCCGTTCAGGTCGGTCGCGCCGATCCCTTCCATCGCGTTCAGGTAAGTCTTCTTGAAATTGTCGCTGCCGCTGAACATCAGGTGCTCGAACAGGTGGGCGAAGCCGGTCTTGCCCGGCTTTTCGTTCTTCGACCCGACGTGGTACCAGGTGTTGATCGCCACCACCGGGGTCTTGTGGTCTTCGTGGACCAGCACCGTCAGCCCGTTCTTCAGGGTGAACTTGGTGTACTTGACGTCGGGGATGGGAATGTCGGGCGTGGACGCGGACTTGGCCGGCGCCGCCTGGACGGCGGACACGCTCGCTGCGAGCGCGAGCGCCGCGGCCAGCGGGATGGTACGACGAAGGGAAACTGCCATCTTGCTCCTCCAAAGGAGCATCCGGAATGGATGCAATGGAGCATTCTAGGCAGCTTTTCTTGTTGCAACAATGGCAGGGCGTTGAATCCATGCGCCATGCATTTCGTAGGGCGATCGGCAATGCCGACCACCCTACCGAACCGGTACCACCGGTTACTGCGGCACGATGCGCAGCAGGCTGCCCTTCGATTCGTCCGTCAGCACATACAACTGTCCGTCGGGCCCCTGGCGCACGTCGCGCACGCGCTTGCCGATGTCGAGGCGCTCCTGCTTCGCCACTTTGCCCTGCGCGTCGAAGGCCACGCGGCGGATGTCTTCGGTCGCCAGGCCGCCCGAGAACAGGCTGCCGCGCCAGGCCGGGAAGGCCTGACCGGTGTACCAGGCCAGGCCCGAGGCGCCCGGCGACGGCGACCAGGCGACGAGCGGCTGGACCATGCCCGGCACCACGTGCTTGCCGACCGGCTCGCGTGTCTGGTAGTCCAGGCCATAGCTCTGCAGCGGCCAGCCGTAGTTCTTGCCACCTTCGATCAGGTTGAGCTCGTCGCCGCCGCGCGGGCCGTGCTCGCTGGCCCAGACCCGGCCCTGCGGATCGACCACCATGCCCTGGATGTTGCGGTGGCCGATGCTCCACAGCTCGGGCAAGGCGCCGCCCTTGCCTGCCAGCGGATTGCCCGGCGCCGCCTGGCCTTCGGCGGTGAGGCGCAGGATGGCGCCGTTGTGGCTCCTGACGTTCTGGGCCTGGTCGCGCGCCAGCATCTCGCCCACGCGCGCCGGCGGGTTGCCGCCGTCGCCGATGCTCATCAACAGGGTGCCGTCCTTCAGGAACACGATGCGCGAGCCGAAGTGCTGGCCGCCGCTCTTGGACGGCGAAGCGGTGAAGATGGCCCTCACGCCGTGCACGCGCTTGCCGTCGAACACGCCCTGCACCAGTACCGTGCGGTTGGCTTCCTGGGTGCCGCTGGCCATGGTCATGTAGACGCGCGGATTCGGTCCCTTGTCGGCCGGATGCACGGCGATGTCGAGCAGGCCGCCCTGGCCGCCCGTGAACAGCCGCGGCAAGCCTTCGACCGGCACCGCCACGGCGCGCTTGCCGTCCACCAGGTGCAGGGTCCCGTCCTTGCCGGTGACGAGGATGCGGCCGTCGGCCAGCCAGGCCATGCCCCAGGGTTGCGGCAGGCCGTCGACCACGGTTTCGGCGCGCCAGCCCTTGGCCGCCGGCGGTTCGCCGCTCGTTTCGATGCCCTGCGCCAAGGCTGGCGCGCCCAGCAAGCTGGACAGGGTGACAACAGCCACGGCAATTCCTTGATAACTCGTCATCAAAACTCTCCCAAAATTGGTCAAAGCATTAACAATGTAGCCTATTTACTGCGATTTGGCGCATTTTGTCTGCACGTTTAACACAAGAGGCGTAGAATTCACATTTTCGCGAACCAGCCACAAGGATTTCATCCGATGATGCAACGACGCGCATTCCTGAAGTCTTCCCTCCTTGCAGTTTCTGCAGTAGCTCCCACCCTCAGCATCCCCGCTCTTGCCAAAACGGCACAAGCCGCTCCCGGCGAGCGTACCCTGCGCCTGTACAATACGCACACCGGCGAAAAGCTGAGCACCGTGTTCTGGGCCGAAGGCGATTTCATTCCGGATGCCATGAAGGACATCAACAAGGTCCTGCGCGACCACCGCAACAACAAGGTCGCCCAGATGGACCCCGAGCTGCTGCTCCTGCTCACCCAGCTCAACGACAAGCTCGACAACAAGCGCGAGCTGCACATCATTTCCGGCTACCGCTCGCCGGAGTCGAACGCCAAGCTGCGCGCGGCCAGCGGCGGCGTCGCCCGCCACAGCCTGCACATGGACGCCAAGGCCATCGACATCCGCCTGCCGGGCAAGGACCTCAAGATGTTGCACAAGGCCGCCATGTCGCTCAAGGGCGGCGGCGTCGGTTACTACGACAGCTCGCAGTTCGTCCACATGGACACCGGCCGCGTCCGGTACTGGTGAGACCATGACGCGGCTCCTTCACCGCGTCATCCTGCTCCTGGCCTGCCTGGCGGGCGCGAGCGCGCCTGCGCTGGCCCAGTCCGGCCAACCTACCACCGTCACGGTGCAATCGACCCGCGACCCGGTCGATAAATCTTATAGAAAAATGATCCGGGGCATGGAACGCTTCGAGCGCGAACACGCGCTGGCACCCAACGCCCCGCTGCGCTTCCAGCTGCTGCCGCGCCTGCCCACCGTGGACATGCGCGGCATTACCCTGCGCGTGGCCGGCGACACCGTCAGCGTGCCGGTGCCGGTGGCCGAGGACAACAGCTTCGTCCTGCCGCGCAACGAGGCGGCGCTGCGCGAGGACGCCGCCGTGCTCGCCAACCGCAAGACCACCAGCATGACCTGGCGCGCCCTGATCGTCACCCCCGGCCTGCCGCCCGGCACCCGGCGCCTGGGCGACATGCGCCTCGAATGCCGGGTCGGCGTCGAGGCCGGCCTGGTGTCGAACAGCTCGCCGCTGTTCAGCTGGATCAACGACGTCCTCACCTCGCCCGAGCAGGTCTGCGGCAGCCCCAACGGCAACTACCTGTTCTTCGCCGAGCGTCCGATCTTCTCGGTGCGCCTGCGCGCCGGCGACCGGGTCGAGGTCCTGCCGTTCAGGATGCTCTACGCCGGTGGCGAGCAGAGCAAGGCCGACCTGCAGTACTGCGACTGCCAGGTAATGCTCGACCGCACCTTCTATGCGCCGATCTGGGACAGTTCCTGGCCGGACGACACCCTGGTCGAGTTCGAATACATGGAGGATCGGCCATGATGCCCCGCGTCCTCGCCCGGTGCGCCTTGTGCACCCTCCTGCTGGCCGGCTGCGCCGCCACGCCGGTCCCGCCCGGCGCCCAGGCGCCGGCCGAGCGCCTGCAGCAAACCATCGTGCCCGGCACGACCACCAGGGCCCAGTTGCTGGCCGCCTTCGGTCCGACCAGGAGCGTGGTGTTCGACAGCGGCTACGAAGCCTGGGTCTACCAGTCGCCGGCGGGCGGCGGGCGCTTCAGCGAGTTCGTCGTGCTGCTCGACCCGGCCGGCATCGTCGCCAAGACGCGTACCCGTCCGCCCGCCCTGCCCTGACCCGGCGTACCGTCGCCGACGACAGCGCCGACCTCGCATCGCCGGAAAGTTCCGCGGTCCGCGCCGCGATCCTGATCTATCGCCCAAGCCGCTGAATTTCGCCGAAATCCGCCGAGCCATGCATGCGTGCGCGGCCCTTCGCTGGCACAATGGCCGGACGATCCAAGCGCGAGGGAGCCGACATGTCGTCCGAACGAGTGCTGTCCAAACAGGTGCGCATCCCCCATGAGCACGGCGCGCACTGGCGCGGCTTCCTGCTGGTGCTGTCCATGTTCCTGCTGGTCCTGTTGCTGCCCGCCTGCGGCGGCGGTGGCGGCAACCCGGGCACGCCGGGCGCTCCCACGCCCCCCGCCGCCACCACCGGCACCCTGGCGATCGTCACGAACGGACTGCCGGCCGGCGCCA
>DAMCRY010000123.1:0-9981 GCA_032115075.1 Massilia sp. | reverse complement strand
GGCCGGCGCCGGGGCGACGACCGGCGCGCCCATGAAGAAGTTGCGGATGCGGGCGAAGAAGCCGATCTCGGCCGGCGGTGCGACCGGGGCCGGCGCCGGCGCGGCGACGGGAGCCGCCGGTTTCACAGGCTTGACTTCGCTGCGGTCCACCATCGGGGCCGGCTGGGCCGGGGTGATGGTCTTGACCACGGCTTCCTGGCGCGGCTTCTGCTCTTCTTTCTGGCGCTTGCTGAAGCCCATGTCGGTCTCGGCCGATTCCGCCATGGTGTAGCTGGCGGCGGCGTCTTCCAGGCGCGGGTCGTCGTGCTTGATGCGCTCGAGCTTGTAGTGCGGGGTGTCCAGATGCTTGTTCGGGATCAGGATCACGGTGATGCGGTGGCGGTTCTCGATCTTGAGCACTTCGCCGCGCTTCTCGTTGAGCAGGAAGGCGGCGACGTCGACCGGCACCTGCACGTGGATCGCGGCCGAGTTTTCCTTCATGGCCTCTTCCTGGATGATGCGCAGGACTTGCAGGGCCGAGGATTCGGTGTCGCGGATGTGGCCGGTGCCCGAGCAGCGCGGGCAGGTCACGTGCGAGCCTTCCGACAGCGACGGACGCAGGCGCTGGCGCGACAGTTCCATCAGGCCGAAGCGGGAAATCTTGCCCATTTGAACGCGGGCGCGGTCATGGTGCAGGGCTTCCTTCAGGCGGGTTTCCACCTCGCGCTGGTTCTTGGCCACTTCCATGTCGATGAAGTCGATCACGATCAGGCCGCCCAGGTCGCGCAGGCGCAGCTGGCGGGCCACTTCGTCGGCCGCTTCGCAGTTGGTGTTGAAGGCGGTGGTCTCGATGTCCGAGCCGCGCGTGGCGCGCGCCGAGTTGACGTCGATGGAGACCAGGGCTTCGGTGTGGTCGATGACGATCGCGCCGCCCGACGGCAGCGGCACGGTGCGCGCGTAGGCGGTCTCGATCTGGTGTTCGATCTGGAAACGCGAGAACAGCGGCACGTCGTCGCTGTAGCGTTTTACACGATGCGCCATGTCCGGCATCACGTGCGACATGAATTGCTGCGCCTGGTCGAAAATCTCGTCGGTGTCGATCAGGACTTCGCCGATGTCCGGCTGGAAGTAGTCGCGGATCGCGCGGATCACCAGCGAGCTTTCCTGGTAGATCAGGAAGGGACCGGCCGCCGACTTGCCGGCGCCTTCGATCGCGCGCCACAGCTGCATCAGGTAGTTCAGGTCCCACTGCAGTTCTTCGACCGTGCGGCCGATGCCGGCGGTGCGGGCGATCACCGACATGCCCTGGGGCAGGTCGAGCTTGTCCATGGTTTCGCGCAGTTCCTGGCGCTCCTCGCCTTCGACACGGCGCGACACGCCGCCGCCGCGCGGGTTGTTCGGCATCAGGACCAGGTAGCGGCCGGCCAGCGAGATGAAGGAGGTCAGTGCGGCGCCCTTGTTGCCGCGCTCTTCCTTCTCGACCTGGACCATGATTTCCTGGCCTTCCTTGAGGGCTTCCTTGATCGTGCAGTTACGCACGTCGACGCCATCGCGGAAATAGGAACGGGCAACTTCTTTGAAGGGGAGGAAACCGTGGCGGTCTTCGCCGTAGGAGACGAAGCAGGCTTCGAGGGAGGGTTCGATGCGGGTGATGACACCCTTGTAGATATTGGACTTGCGTTGCTCGCGACCGGCGGTCTCGATATCGATGTCGATCAGTTTTTGGCCGTCGACAATCGCTACGCGCAGCTCCTCTTGCTGCGTAGCGTTAAACAACATTCGTTTCATTTTTATAAACTCCGCGACCCGGGGGCCGTGTCATGCCGCGTTGGTAAGACGTGGCGAAAGTACAGGGAATGTACGCGGAAGAAGAATGTTGGAGGGGGGAATGCCCAAAGCGTGGGGTACGACGACGCAAAGCGTCGCTGCCGCACAGGGCGCAAATGGACGTCGAACGTCATTGTCTAGACACGCCGCGACCAGCGACCGGGACCGACTGCCACCACGTTGGGGTGGGCACGACGGGACCGGCGGGGCGGTGTGCAACAACGTGCCAGACCGTAGCCAGCGAACAACCAAGACTTCGATACCGAGGCGATCGATCAGCGACAATCAGCCTTACTCTCTCAAGCCTTCAGGTGAGGCCTACATCGGGTCGGGCGAAAACGACAAGCGTTATCGACACCATCAACCTGCGAGCCGACAATCGCGGCTTGCAGGTACTTGTCCTTGTAAATCCAAACAATCCAATCCTGCATCCACACGCGCAACCCGATTGCAACTGCAGGTGCAACCCTGATTCGCGCCTGAATGTGCGTACACGTTTTTTCCATCGATTTGCACATTGGCGGGGCCGATGGAGCGCGCCCCTGTGTAAAATATCGTTTTAATTCTTACACCAGCAGAGGTTTGACCGCCGCCTGTCGATTATATATTCAAAATGAAGGACTTAGAGAGAATTTCTGGGAAGACAATGCGAGCCCCGGCACAAAACGATGTTGTTCCCCCTTCATCACAGCAAGCACTACAGGCGCAATTCGTCACCATCACCGAAGAAGAAGCAGGCCAGCGCATCGATAACTACCTGTTGCGTGTCTGCAAAGGCGTTCCGAAAAGCCATGTTTACCGCATCCTGCGTTCGGGCGAGGTGCGCGTCAACAAGGGCCGCATCGACCAGTTGTACCGCCTGAACGAAGGCGACGTGGTGCGCATCCCGCCGATCCGCATCGCCGAAAAAAGCAGCACGCAAGCCGCGCCCGGCGCGGAATTCGCCGTCGTGTTCGAGGATGCCCACCTGCTCGTCATCGACAAGCCGGCCGGCGTGGCCGTGCATGGTGGCTCGGGCGTTTCCTACGGCGTCATCGAGCAGTTGCGCGCGGCGCGGCCGCAGGCCAAGTTCCTGGAACTGGTGCACCGGCTCGACCGCGAGACCTCCGGCCTGCTGCTGATCGCGAAGAAGCGCTCGGCCCTGACCAACCTGCACGACCAGATGCGCGACGGCGTGACCGACAAGCGCTACCTCACGGCCGTCCATGGCGACTGGGTGAATAAACGCCAGCATGTAAAGGCCCCTTTACATAAATTCACGACCCCGGACGGCGAGCGCCGCGTGGTGGTGCAGGCCGGCGGCCAGGAAGCGCACACGGTGTTCAACCTGAAGCGCAAGTGGCAGGACTTCGCCCTGCTGGAAGCCGAGCTCAAGACCGGGCGCACGCACCAGATCCGCGTGCACCTGGCCTCGAGCGGCTTCCCGATCCTCGGCGACGAGAAATACGGCGATTTCGCGCTCAACAAACAGCTTCAGAAGGCAAGCGACACGCGCGGCGCGCTCAAGCGCATGTTCCTGCACGCCTACCAGATCACGTTCACCCACCCGGATACCGGCCAGCCGCTGACCCTGCGCGCGCCGCTGCCGCCAGAGTGCGACCGATTCTTGGTAAGCTTGGGGCAACCGATCGCATAACCGTCCACGTGACGCAACACCAATAATCAAACCAATGCCAAGAAAGCAATTTGACCTGATCGTCTTCGACTGGGACGGCACGCTGATGGACAGCACGGCGACGATCGTCAAGTGCATCCAGTCGGCGGCCCGCGACCTGGGCCTGCCGGTGCCGAGCGATGCTTCGGCCGCCCATGTCATCGGCCTCGGCCTGTCCGAGGCCATGCAGGCCGTGATGCCCGACATCGACCCCGCCCTGTATCCGCGCATGGTCGAGCGCTACCGCTACCACTTCCTGACCAAGGACCATGAACTGGTACTGTTCAAGGGCGTTCGCGACATGTTGAGCGATCTTGCGGGCGAGGGCTACTTCCTGGCGGTGGCCACCGGCAAGAGCCGTGTGGGCCTGAACCGCGCCCTGAACGCGGCCGGCCTGCTGTCCACCTTCGATGCCACCCGCTGCGCCGACGAAACCTTCTCGAAGCCGCACCCGGCCATGCTGCAGGAACTGACCCGCGAGCTGGGCCAGGACTTGCGCCGTACCGTGATGATCGGCGACACCACCCACGACCTCATGATGGCAAGCAACGCCGGCGCGGCCGGCATCGCGGTCGAGTTCGGCGCGCATCCGGTGCACCAGCTGCAAGCCTGCCACCCGGTCTTCTCGGCCAGGTCGATCCCCGAGCTGCACGCCTGGTTGCTGGAGAACGCGTAAGGATGGCGGTGGAAGACGGCCTGTTCGTGTGCGAAGCCGGCGCCTTGCTCGATGGCGGCAAGGGTGTGCGCTTTCCGGTTCTTGCCTTCGGGCACCCGGCTACCGGCTTTGTGGTACGTTATGCCGGTAAACCATTTGCCTATCTGAACCGTTGTGCACATGTGCCGATCGAACTCGACTGGTCGCAGGGCGACTTCTTCGAATCGAGCGGCCTGTACCTGATGTGCGCGACGCATGGAGCGGTCTACGCGCCGGATACCGGCAAGTGCGCCGGCGGTCCCTGCCGCGGCGGGCGCCTGCGTCCGATCTCCGTCGTCGAACGCGACGGCGGTATCTGGTGGCAGCCGGACGAGGCGGTCCGGGCTCCGGCGTGAGGCAAAAACACAGGGCAGCACAGGGCAACAGCGCACCACGGCATTTTGACAACGACACAGTATGAGCGACCAGACTCCTCACGATCTTCCGGGTAAGCATCCTGGCGAACAGCGCGGCGACGAGCGCGGCGAACAGCGCTTCGCCGCCGACCCGACGGTGGGCAACTGGGAGCGCGCCACGCTGGAAAAACTGGTGTTCGCCACCGTGCAGGAGCGCCGCGCGGCGCGCCGCTGGGGCATCTTCTTCAAGCTCAGCTTCCTGCTGGTGGCCATCCTGGCCCTGCTGACCTATTACGATTCCACCTTCGGCCTCAGCAGCGACGAAAACCTGGGCCGCCATACGGCCTTGATCGAAATCAATGGCGAGATCGAGGCGGAAGGCAGCGGCGCGGCCGACACCGTCATCCCCTCGCTGAACAAGGCCTTCGCGGACGCCGGCTCGGCCGCCGTGGTGCTGCGCATCGACAGTCCCGGCGGCAGCCCGGTGCAGGCCGGTATCATCGTCGACGAGATCCAGCGCCTCAAGCGCGGCTACCCGGACAAGCCCCTGTACGTGGTGGTCGACGAGATCTGCGCCTCGGGCGGCTACTACATCGCTTCCGCGGCCGACCGCATCTACGTGAACAAGGCCTCGATCGTCGGCTCGGTCGGCGTGCTGATGGACAGCTTCGGCTTCGTCGGCACCATGGAAAAGCTGGGCGTCGAGCGGCGCCTGATGACGGCCGGCGAGAACAAGGGTTTCATGGATCCCTTCAGCCCGCAGTCCGAACGCCACAAGGCCCACGCCCAGGCCATGCTCAACGAAATCCACCAGCAGTTCATCGCGGTGGTGCGCGCCGGCCGCGGCAAGCGCCTCAAGGAAACGCCGGAAACCTTCTCGGGCCTGTACTGGACCGGGGCCAAGGCCGTGGAGATGGGGCTGGCGGACGGCTTCGGCACGGTCGACACGGTGGCGCGCGACATCGTCAAGGCCGAGGACATCGTCGACTACACCGCCCACGAAGGCTTGCCGGAACGCGTGCTGAAGAAATTCGGCGCCGCCGTCGGCGAAAACGCCGTCAAGGCGGTCGTCAAGGGAACGGTGCCGCAGGTGCGGTAATGTTTTCCTTGCATCCCGCGTCTCATGTTCTATATTGTGTGTAGCGACTTGCGGGCTTGACGGCGAGGCGCAACCCCCACTGCACCGCGGGTGCAGATCGAGAGAATTCCATTCCTCACAGTGGTGATCCTTCTCAGGAAGTGGAAACGACGGCTCCGGCCGTCGTTTTCATTTCTCGAGAAGGAACTCAGATGCAGCTGCCGAGGTGACGGGTATCGTCGTCGCGCACCGGGGCGGCGGGCGTGGGCAAGGCGTCCCCATGGCACGCATGCTTGTCGTGGTCTTCGTGCTGGGTGAAGCCGCCGCGGTCGAGCCAGGCCTGGAAGTCGCGGCGGGCCGTGCCGTACCAGGCCGCGCGCAGGGCGGGGAAGCCGCTGTGCAGGTGCGGCAGGTGGCCGCCATGCTGCCAGCGCGCCAGGGCAAGCCGGGTCGGGAACAGGGCGGCATGGTGCCTGGCGAGTTGGCGCCGCTCGGCGGGCGTGGGAGCGGGCGGGAACAGGTCTTCGGTCGGTTGCGCTTCGGTGTGCACGGTCGTGTCCTATTATTTGAGGCGAGGGATTTCTGCTGTAAAGTTTTCCTCGGGCCGTTAGGCGGATTCCTAACGCGTTGAAGTCTATCAATCAGAAAACTCCTAAGCTTGATGCTCGTCAAATGAACGAGCGCATCAGCCCATGTCATGGAAACCTTTCCGCCTGGCATTGGGGCGGGCGCGCCGGCGGCCCCCGGTGCCTTGCCGGGCCTGCCCCTTCGGCGCCGCTTCTGTTACAGTGGCGCCCCATGAGCAAACTTTCCCTGGACCGCATCCTGCAATCGCAGGGATTCGGCACCCGCAAATACTGCCGCGCCCTGATCGAGGACGGCGACGTGGCCGTCAACGGCGAGGTGGTCGACAACTACAAGGCCACGTTCGACACCGCCGACCTGGTCCTGACCGTGTTCGACGAGGAGTGGCGCTACCGCGAGCGCGTCTACATCGCCCTGTACAAGCCGGCCGACTACGAGTGCTCGCGCAAGCCGAGCCACCATCCCGGCGTGTTGACCCTGCTGCCCGAGCAGTTCGAATGGCGCGACGTGCAGCCGGTCGGGCGCCTCGACCACGACACCACCGGCCTGCTGCTGATGTCGGACGACGGCCCCTTCATCCACGCCCAGTCCTCGCCCAAGCGCCACGTGCCCAAGGTCTACCAGGCCACCACCGCCGAAGCGGTGACGGAGGCGCTGGTGCAGCAGATGCTGGCCGGCGTGCAATTGCACGACGAACCGGCGCCGCTGAAGGCCGTGTCCTGCGTCCAGCGCGGCGAGCACCAGCTCGAGATCGTGCTGGAGCAGGGCAAGTACCACCAGGTCAAGCGCATGCTGGCCGCAGCCGGCAACCATTGCAGCGCGCTGCACCGCTCGCAGATCGGCGGACTCACGCTGGAATCGCTCGGCCTGGAAGAGGGCGAGTGGTGCTTCCTCGAGCCTGAACAGCTGGCCCTGCTGGTGCCCTAGGACGCTTGCGCGCATCGGGCGCGCAGGCGAGCTGTTGCTAGACAATTAACGTCGTGCGACAGGGGAAATGCAAATACGCGATACTGCGGGTTTTGCAGCATTTTGCTGTTGGCCTCTTTCTCATCCATAAAGCGCCCGATGTCCTTCTCCCGTAACCTGTTCGTCTCCCTTGTCCCGGCCTTGCTGGCCGCCCCCGTCCTTGCCCAGGAAGCGCCCAAGGTGCTCTCCGACTGCGCGAATATCCAGGACAATACGCAACGCCTGGCGTGCTTCGACGTGCTTGCCGCCACCCCGGTCCCGCGCACCGAGGTGGCCGTGGTGGTCGCTCCCGACGACGGCGCGCCGGTCGCCAAGGTGGCGGTCGCCACGGCCCAGCCCTCGGCCGAGAGCAGCGCCAAGTTCAGCCAGCTCGACCACTGGGAGCTGGAGGCGCCTTACCGGCGCGGGGTGTTCAAGTTCCGTCCGCACCACGCGAGCTACCTGATCGGCACCCGTTCCTACCGGCCGAACGAGGCGCCCTACGAGCCCTTCCGCGAGCTGACCGGCAACGACACCCGGCTGTCCAAGGCCGAACTGGCGTTCCAGCTGAGCTTCAAAATGAAGATGATCGAGGGCGCGTTCGGCAAGCCGGTCGACCTGTGGTTCGGCTATACCCAGAACAGTTTCTGGCAGGCCGCCAATAGCGACGCGTCGAGCCCGTTCCGCGAAACCAATTACCAGCCGGAAGTCATGGCGATCGCGCCGGTGGCGGTCGAGCTCGGCGGATTCCAGCTGCGCCACGTCGGCCTCGGCGTCGTGCACCAGTCGAACGGCCAGTCGGGCTCGCTCTCGCGCAGCTGGAACCGCCTGTACGCCCAGTTCGGCATGGAGCGCGACGGTTTTTCGGCCACGGCGCGGGTGTGGAAGCGCATGAAGGAAAGCGACGACGACAACCCGGACATCGTCGATTACATGGGCCGGGGCGACCTGGCGCTGGCCTACCGCCGCGAAGGCCATATCTTTTCCTCGACCCTGCGCTACAACTTCCATACCGACAAGGGCGCGATCCAGGCTGGCTGGGCCTTCCCGCTGGCCGGCAACCTGAAGGGGTATACGCAGGTCTTCGCCGGCTACGGCCAGAGCCTGATCGACTATAACTACTTCCAGCGCTCCGTCGGCGTGGGCGTGCTCGGCCTGTTCTAGGATCGGTGAACGGTAGGGCGGGCGCCGCTACAATAGGCGCTTCGACATTTCTAAGACTTTTCCATGAAGCTTGCCACGCTCAAGGACGGCACCCGCGACGGCCAGCTGCTGGTCGTCGCCCGTGACCTGAAGACCGCCCACGTCGCCGACGGCATCGCGCCCACCCTGCAGGCCGCGCTCGACGACTGGGCCTTCATCGCGCCCCAGCTCGCCGACCTGTCCCTGCTGCTGAACGAGGGCCGCGCCCGCCGCCCCTTCGACTTCGACCCGGCCCGCTGCATGGCGCCGCTGCCGCGCGCCTACGGGTGGGCCGACGGCTCGGCCTACGTCAACCACGTTGAGCTGGTGCGCAAGGCGCGCAAGGCCGAGATGCCGGCCTCGTTCTGGGAAGACCCGCTGATGTACCAGGGCGGCAGCGACGATTTCCTCGGCCCCACGGACGACATCGTGCTGGCGCACGAGGAATGGGGCATCGACTTCGAGGCGGAGGTCGCGGTGGTCACCGGCGACGTGCCGATGGGCGCCACGCCCGACGAGGCCCACGGCCAGATCCGCCTCCTGATGCTGGCCAACGACGTCTCGCTGCGCAACCTGATTCCCGACGAACTGGCCAAGGGCTTCGGCTTCCTGCAGAGCAAGCCAGCTACCGGCTTCTCGCCGGTGGCGGTGACGCCGGACGAGCTGGGCGAGGCCTGGCGCGGCGGCAAGGTGCACCTGCCGCTGCGTTCGACCTGGAACGGCCACCTGGTCGGCCAGCCGGACGCCGGCGTCGACATGGTGTTCAACTTCCCGCAGCTGATCGCGCACCTGGCCAAGAGCCGCAACGTGCGCGCCGGCAGCATCGTCGGTTCGGGGACGGTGTCGAACAAGGATGCTTCCCGCGGCTATTCCTGCATCGCCGAGCAGCGCTGCCTGGAAATGATCGCGGACGGGCAGGCCAGCACGCCATTCATGCGCTTCGGGGACACGATCCGGATCGAGATGCTGGACGAGAAGGGGAAGTCGGTGTTCGGGGCGATCGAGCAGGCGGTCAGGAAGTTGTAGGGTGGTCGGCGGAGCCGAGCATCCTACTACAATCCCCAGAACCCGTCCGGCGCCGCCTTCCCCCGCAAATCCACCTCGACCGGCCGGCTGATGCGCCGCAGCACCTCGGCACGCAGCAGGCGCCCGTCCGGCTCGTGCAGGCGGTACCACAGGAAGGCCACGCCCGAGAGGCGCAGGTGCTGGCCCGTGAACAGGTTTTCCTTCACGATGCTGAGGCCTTCCAAACGTAGGTCGACGTCCAGCAGCAGGGCGCCGGCGGTGCGCTCGCCGTAGCCGAGGTAGCGCGCGGCATTGAACAGGGGACTCTTGTCGCTGGCCTCGCCGGCCCGCAGCGAATCGACGAAGGCGTCCACCACCTTGAGCTGGGCCCCCGCCGCCTGCAGCACCGCCGCCATGTCCTTCTTCTGCTCGCCCTTCGCCGCCTCGTGCAGCGCCTGCAGTTCGGCGATGCGCCCGGCGTAGGCGGCGCGGTGGCCGGCCAGGGCGGCCACCCGGCCGAGCAGCTTCTCGTAGCGCGCCCAGTCGAGTTCGCCCAGGTAGCCTGCGCCGAGTCCGGCGATACGTTCCGGACAGGCCTGGGCCAGGGCGCTCGCGAACAGGGCCTGCGCGCCCTCGCCGTAGCCGATGGCGCTGGCGCTCACGTCGCTGCGCAGCA
>DAMCRY010000122.1:0-9998 GCA_032115075.1 Massilia sp. | reverse complement strand
GATCCATACGCTCAGCCCGGAAGACCATGACCGCGTATTCGCCGCCGTCAGCCATTTGCCGCACCTGCTGGCCTACGCGCTGGTGGACGACATCGCCGCCAAGCCGCACGCCGGGATGCTGTTCCAGTACGCCGCCAGCGGCTTTCGCGACTTCACGCGCATCGCCGGCTCCTCGCCCGAGATGTGGCGCGACATCAGCCTGGCCAACCGCGATGCCTTGCTCACCGAGCTCGATGCATATCTGGCACAATTGACTACATTGCGCGCGCGGCTCGCCGCCGCCGACGGGCCCGGCCTCGAATCCGTGTACGCCAACGCGCAGCGCGCGCGGCGTGCCTGGCTGGAGGCCATCGAGGCCGGTTCGCCGCCACCGCCGCCAACCCAGGACATAGAATGACGCAGTCTAAACACTACCCCCAGCACATCGACCTCGAACCCGTGATCCACGTGGAGGGAACGGTGCGCCTGCCGGGCTCGAAGAGTATTTCGAACCGCACGCTGCTGCTGGCAGCGCTCAGCGAGGGCACGACCACCATCCACGACCTGCTGGCTTCCGACGACACCATGGTGATGCTGGGCGCGCTGCGCTCGCTCGGCATCGGGTGGGACGAAGTCGACGAACGCACCGTGGTCGTGCATGGCCAGGGCGGCGTACTGCCCAACCGCGAGGCCGACCTTTTCATGGGCAATGCCGGCACCGCGATCCGTCCGCTCACCGCGGCGCTGGCCGTGATCGGCGGCGACTATACGCTGCATGGCGTGTCGCGCATGCACGAGCGCCCGATCGGCGACCTGGTCGACGCGCTGGGCGAGGTCGGGGCCCAGATCGAGTACACCGGCGAGCCGGGCTACCCGCCGCTGCGCATCCGCCGCGGGCATATTCACGCCAACCGGATGTCGGTGCGCGGCAACGTGTCGAGCCAGTTCCTGACGGCGCTCCTGATGGCGGCGCCGCTGATGGCGACCACCCATGCCGTCTCCATCGACGTGGTCGGCGAGCTGATCTCCAAGCCCTATATCGAGATCACCCTGAACCTGATGCGCCGCTTCGGCGTGACGGTCGAGCAGAACGGCTGGTCCTCGTTCACCGTGCAGCCGGGCCAGCGCTACGTGTCGCCGGGCAGCATCCACGTCGAAGGCGACGCCTCGTCGGCGTCCTACTTCCTGGCGGCCGGCGCGATCGCCGGCGGCCCGGTGCGGGTCGAGGGTGTGGGCGAGCGGAGCATCCAGGGCGACGTGCGCTTCGCCGACGCGCTCGAGCGCATGGGCGCCATCGTCACGCGCGGCGACAACTGGATCGAGGCGCGCTCGAACGGCGTCCTGAAGGCCATCGACGCCGACTTCAACCATATCCCGGACGCCGCCATGACCATCGCCGTGGCCGCGCTGTACGCGGACGGCCCCAGCACGCTGCGCAACATCGCCAGCTGGCGGGTCAAGGAGACCGACCGCCTGGCGGCGATGGCCGCCGAGCTGCGCAAGGTCGGCGCCGAGGTGGAGGAGGGACCGGATTACATCCGTATCACGCCGCCTGAACTCTTGAAGCCGGCTACCATCGACACCTACGACGACCACCGCATGGCGATGTGCTTCTCGCTGGCCTCGCTCGACGGCGCGGCACGCAGGGGCAACGCGATGCGGATCAACGATCCGAAGTGCGTGGCGAAAACCTTCCCGGAATACTTCGAGGCCTTCGCTGGCATTGCCAAGAACGAACTGTTTTAAAAAAGAAAAACCATGCCGAACAATCCCATTCCCGTCATCGCCATCGACGGTCCCACCGCGTCCGGCAAGGGCACGGTCGCTGCCAGGGTCGCCGAGCGCCTGGGCTTCCACCTGCTCGACTCGGGCGCCCTGTACCGCCTGACCGCACTGCAGGCGCTGCGCCGCGGCATCGAGCTGCGCGACGAGCACGGCATCGCCAAGCTGGCCGAACACCTGCCGGCACGCTTCGTGGGCGGTGACATTTTCCTGAACAACGAGAACGTCACCGGGGCGATCCGGGCGGAAGAGGTTGGCAACATGGCATCGAAGATCGCCGCGCTGCCGACCGTGCGCCAGGCCCTGTACGGCCTTCAATTGGGCTTCCGCGAGACCCCGGGACTGGTGGCCGACGGGCGCGATATGGGCACCGTGATCTTTCCCGGCGCGAAATTAAAAGTGTTCTTGACCGCAAGCGTGGAAGCCCGTGCGGAACGCAGATATAAGCAATTGATTGACAAAGGATTTTCTGCTAATATGGACGATCTGCTGAAGGATTTGAAGGAGCGGGACGAGCGCGATACCAAGCGCGCGATCGCTCCCCTGGTCCCGGCGGAGGATGCGCACCTGCTCGATACCTCGAACATGACGGCTGCGGAAGCGGTCGAACAGGTGTTGGCGTGGTATGCGCATGCATGAGTTTCAGATGACGGTTGGCTGGAGTTGTTAGCTCGCGAACCGTTATCGCATGACGACTCGTTAGCCCAAGAGTCGTCCCACCTGCCACTGGCAGGTGGTACTTCCCGCGCAGGCGGGAATCCAAGTTTGTAGCGTTATCGTTGGCTCGAGTCATCGCCGTGGTACGCAAACAAAATTGGGTCCCCGCCTTCGCGGGGACGACGTACTGAAGCAAGTGGCCGGAACGGCACCTGCCACGGTACGACGTCCTTGTTGGTGCCTGCGAGAGCAATTTCGCCATCGCAGGTGTGTTTCAACCTAACCCCAGTTCAGTCCGCACCATCGCCGGCCTGCTGGGCTAACCTGAGTAATCTCTTTTATGTCTACTGCAACCAATCAAGATACCGGTATGGAAAGCTTTGCCGCCCTGTTCGAGGAATCGCTGTCGCGTCAGGACATGCGTTCGGGCGAAGTCATTTCGGCTGAAGTCGTGCGCCTGGATCACAACTTCGTGATCGTCAACGCCGGCCTGAAGTCGGAAGCTTTCATTCCTGTCGACGAATTCAAGAATGACCAGGGCGAACTGGAAGTCCAGATCGGCGACTTCGTTTCCGTGGCCATCGAATCGCTGGAGAACGGTTTCGGCGATACCATCCTGTCGCGCGACAAGGCCAAGCGCCTGGCATCGTGGCTGGCTCTGGAAAAAGCAATGGAGTCGGGCGAGATCGTCACCGGCACCGTCAACGGCAAAGTCAAGGGCGGCCTGACCGTCCTGACCAACGGCATCCGCGCCTTCCTGCCGGGTTCGCTGGTCGACACCCGTCCGGTCAAGGACACCACCCCGTTCGAAGGCAAGACCCTGGAATTCAAGGTCATCAAGCTGGACCGCAAGCGTAACAACGTGGTCCTGTCGCGTCGTGCCGTCATCGAAGCATCGATGGGCGAAGAGCGCGCCAAGCTGATGGAAACCCTGAAGGAAGGCACCGTGGTCACCGGCGTCGTCAAGAACATCACCGACTACGGTGCGTTCGTCGACCTGGGCGGCATCGACGGCCTGCTGCACATCACCGACCTGGCATGGCGTCGCGTGCGTCACCCGTCGGAAGTGCTGTCGGTTGGCCAGGAAATCACCGCCAAGGTCCTCAAGTACGATCAGGAAAAGAACCGCGTCTCGCTGGGCGTCAAGCAGCTGGGCGACGATCCTTGGACCGGTCTGTCGCGTCGCTACCCGCAGGGCACCCGCCTGTTCGGTAAAGTCACCAACCTGACCGACTACGGCGCGTTCGTCGAAGTCGAGCAAGGCATCGAAGGCCTGGTCCACGTGTCGGAAATGGACTGGACCAACAAGAACGTGGCTCCGAACAAGGTCGTGCAGCTGGGCGACGAAGTCGAAGTCATGGTCCTGGAAATCGACGAAGAGCGTCGCCGTATCTCGCTGGGCATGAAGCAGTGCAAGGCGAACCCATGGGACGACTTCGGCATGACCCACAAGAAGGGCGACAAGGTCAAGGGTTCGATCAAGTCGATCACCGACTTCGGCGTGTTCATCGGCCTGCCGGGCAACATCGACGGCCTGGTGCACCTGTCGGACCTGTCGTGGACCGAGCCGGGCGAAGAGGCCGTGCGCCGCTTCAAGAAGGGCGACGAGCTGGAAGCCGTCGTGCTGGCGATCGACGTCGAGCGCGAGCGTGTCTCGCTGGGCGTCAAGCAGCTGGAAGGCGACCCGTTCAACAACTTCGCTTCGCTGAACGACAAGGGCACCCTGGTCACCGGCACCGTGAAGTCGGTTGAGCCGAAAGGCGCCGTGATCGCCCTGAACGACGAAGTCGAAGGCTACCTGCGCGCTTCGGAAATCTCGCGTGACCGCGTGGAAGACGCCGGCACCCACCTGAAGGTGGGCGACAAGGTCGAAGCCCTGGTCATCAACATCGATCGCAAGGCTCGCAGCATCCAGCTGTCGATCAAGGCGAAAGACAATGTCGAGACCCAGGAAGCGATGAGCAAGCTGGCTGCCGACAACAGCGCCGCTTCGGGCACCACCAGCCTGGGCGCACTGCTGAAGGCCAAGTTCGACAACAAGGGTTAATACTCTTTCCGAGGCGACCAGATGACCAAGTCCGAGCTGATCAACCGCCTGGCTGAACGTTATTCCCAGCTGGTGGCGAAAGATGCGGAGTTTGCCGTCAAGACCATCCTCGATGCGATGACCAACGCTCTCGCGAGCGGCCAGCGCATCGAGATCCGCGGTTTCGGCAGCTTCGCGCTGAACAGCCGGCCGCCTCGCATCGGCCGCAACCCGAAGTCCGGCGACAAGGTGATGGTGCCCGAAAAACGGGTGCCGCACTTCAAGCCAGGCAAGCAGTTGCGCGAGCGGGTGGACGCGATGGTCGGGCAACCGATCATCGAGGATTGAGTCTCCCTGAAGTCGTCTGCAGCGAGCAGACAAGAACGGCGTCCCCTCGGGGATGCCGTTTTTTTTCGTGTCGAGCCAGAGCTGGCGGCGCGCATGCAAGATTGGGTTCCCGCCTTCGCGGGAGCGACGTTGTCTGAGTTCACCATCAAAGACCGTCATTCCCGCGAAGGCGGGAATCCAGGTTCGTCGCATGCCGCTAGCTCCTCCCTGCACCACCTGCCGCTGAGCATCCCCACGCCTTTTGAAATATCATGTCGGATATGCGACACTTCGCCTTTGCGCACTCACCCAGCGGGCACTCCCGATGAAATTCGTTTCGACCATCGCCGGCATCATCCTGTTCGTCCTGTTCTTCGGCTTCGCCCTGAAGAACACGCAGGAAGTCGACCTGCATTTCTTCCTCAACTACGAACTGCGCGGCCCGCTCGTGCTGATGCTGCTGGCCTTCTTCGTCGCCGGCGCCGCCCTCGGCATCCTGGCCCTGACCCCGACCGTGTTCCGCCAGCGCCGCCAGACCTCGCAGCACAGGAACACCATCCAGGCCCTGCAGAGCGCCGCCGGCACCGGCAATGCCCAGCCTACGCCCGATGCCGTGAACCCGGCGCAGAAGCTGGCGCAATAAGCCGTCCCATCAAGTCGCCCCACACACAGAACAAGAACACATGGAATTCGAAATCTGGATGCTGCTTGGCATCCCCTTTTTCTTCGGCCTGGGCTGGATCGCCGCCCGCGTCGACATCAATGAACTGGTCTCCGAATCGCGCAGCCTGCCGCGCGGCTACTTCAAGGGCCTGAACCACCTGCTCAACGACCAGCCGGACAAGGCCATCGATTCCTTCATCGAGATCCTCAAGCTCGATCCGGAATCGGCCGACATGCACTTCGCCCTCGGCAACCTGTTCCGCCGCCGTGGCGAGACCGAGCGCGCCATCCGCGTCCACCAGAACCTGCTGGCGCGCCCCGACCTGCCGGGCGAGCAGAAGGCCCAGGCGCGCTACGAGCTCGGCATGGACTACCTGAAGGCCGGCCTGCTGGACCGCGCCGAGGAAACCTTCAACCAGCTGGTCGACACCACCTACGCGGTGCAGGCCCGCAGGGCGCTGCTGGAAATCTACCAGCGCGAAAAGGAATGGCGCCGCGCCATCGACGTGGCCGTCGGCCTGCAGGAATCCGGCGCCGGCGCGCGCCAGAAGGAAATCGCCCAGTTCTACTGCGAGCTTGCCCAGGATGCCCTGGTGCACCTGCCGCCGGGCGAGGCCATGGCGCTGCTGGACAAGGCCCTGCAGGCCGACCGCTCCAGCGTGCGCGCCACCATCCTCTACGGCGACGCCCAGCTGGCCCAGGGCGACACCGAGGCCGCGCTGGTCACCTGGCGCCGCGTCGAGCAGCAGAGCGTGCCGCACGTGGCCCTGGTGGCGGCACGCCTCATGGACGGCTACCGCAAGGTGGGCCGGCCGCAGGAAGGCGTCAACCTGCTGCGCGCCTACCTGCTCGAGGCGTCCTCCATCGACCTGATCGAGGTCGTGTTCAAGGCCGTCATCGAACTCGACGGCGTGGAAGCCGCCAAGCAGCTGGTGGTCGAAGAGCTGCGCCGCAATCCGACCCTGCTGGGCCTCGACAAGCTGCTCGAAGCCCACCTGATGGAAGCGCGCACCGAAGTCTGGGAAGAGCTGTCGATGGTCAAGAACCTGGTGCAGCGCTATACCCAGAAACTGGCGCGCTACCAGTGCAGCCACTGCGGCTTCAAGGCGCGCCAGTTCTACTGGCAGTGCCCGGGCTGCAGCCGCTGGGAAACCTATCCGCCGCGCCGTACCGAAGAACTCAACGTGATGAACTGATGCGCGCGAGCGCACCGTCCCGGACACCATGAACCACCCGACCCCGAGCCGCCTGCTGGCGGCAGACAGCTTCCGCCGCCAGGCGGCTCCCAACCTTGCCGCCGTACGCCTGATGGTCGTGGGCGACGTCATGCTCGACCGCTACTGGTTCGGCGACGTCTCGCGCATCTCGCCGGAAGCCCCGGTGCCCGTGGTGCGCATCGAGCGCCGCGAAGAACGCCTGGGCGGCGCCGCCAACGTGGCGCGCAACGCCGCCGCCCTCGGCGCGCATACCGGCCTGCTGGGCGTGACCGGCCAGGACGAGGCGGGCGACGAAGTCGAGAAGCTGCTGCGCGAAAGCGGCATCCACAGCTACATGAAGCGCGACGACGCCATTTCGACCATCATCAAGCTGCGCGTCATCGGCCGCCAGCAGCAGATGGTGCGCATCGACTTCGAGGACGCGCCGACCGAAACCGTGCTGCGCGACAAGCTCGACCAGTTCAAGGCCCTGCTGCCGGACTACGACGTCGTGATCCTGTCCGACTACAACAAGGGTTCGCTGGTGAACGTGGCCGAGATGGTCCGGGTCGCGCGCGCGGCCGGCAAGATCGTGCTGGTCGACCCGAAGGGCGACGATTTCTCGCCCTACCAGGGCGCCAGCATCCTGACCCCGAACCGCTCGGAACTGCAGCGCGTGGTGGGCGGCTGGAAGACCGAGGAACAGCTGACCGAGAAGGCGCAGCGCCTGCGCGCCGAACTCGGCCTGATGGCCCTGCTGGTGACCCGCTCGGAAGAGGGCATGAGCCTGTACGGCGAAAACGAAGTGCTGCACGTGCACGCTGATGCGCGCGAGGTGTTCGACGTCTCGGGCGCGGGCGACACCGTGATCGCCACCCTGGCCGCGATGCTGGGCGCGGGCGCGCCGCTGGACGAGGCGCTGGCCACGGCCAACCGTGCCGGCGGCATCGTGGTCGGCAAGCTGGGCACGGCGACGGTGACCCGCGAGGAGCTGTTTCCCGCTGCTTGAGCCCGGTTTGAGTCCCGTCAAGTCGGGGCCGTCAACGGCGGCCGGGCCGCTCCGTTAGGGCAAGGATGGCCGGCGCTCGCTGGCCATCTCAACCAACGGAGAAGACTTACATGATCAAGAAACTGTTGCTCGCTGTTGCCGCGCTGGTCGCCTCGACCGGCATCGCCTTGGCCCAGGTCGACGTCAACAAGGCCGACGCGGCCGCGCTGGACGGCATCAAGGGCGTCGGCCCGAGCATGTCGAAGATGATCCTCGACGAACGCGCCAAGGGCGAGTTCAAGGACTGGGCGGACTTGCAGGAACGCGTCAAGGGCGTGAAGGGCAAGAAGGCCATGAAGCTGTCGGAGGCCGGGCTGGTGGTGAACGGCAAGCCGATGGACGGCGCGATGGCCAAGCCGGCCAAGGCCGAGAAGACCTCGGCCAAGGCGGACGCGAAGGCCAAGCCGGCCGAGCAGAAAGCGGCGATGTAATCGACTGACAAGAACCCGCGGCAACGCGGGTTTTTTCTGTCTCACACCAGGGTCAGGTCTGACATTCGGACACGAGCTCGAGCATTACTTCAATGTTTTGTTGAGCCCGTGTCTAAATGTCAGACCTGACCCTCCATTTCGCTTATTCCCTTAACAATAGTTTGTTGCTGTCAGGACACGTTCATTGCTTTTGATGCCGTGCGGTGTCTGGCTAGCGATGAATTGTTGCTGAGATGGAATACACTAGCAAGCCTGTGCATGACATGTTCGGTTTGCGGAGACATATTGAAGCGAGATGGGGCGGCTGCGCTGTTGCGCAAGGAACTGGGGCGTGAGGAAGACCGCCGTTTCGGCCGCCTCTACGGCAAGCGCCGTTCGCTGAAGGCGGCCACGGTCAGCCTGGTGCTGCTGGCCTGCCTGGCAGCCGCATCGGTGATGGCGTGGAACGTTGCGAACTCGCGCAGGCTCGAGCTGGCAAATGCGGCGATCAATGCGTCGAATACGGCCCTGACCCTGGCCAACCAGGCGAGTTCCTCCTTCAATGTTGCGGACACCGTGCTGGTGTCGCTGGTCGACAAGATCGAGACGGATGGCTGGAGCGAACTCAACGTCGATCGCCTGCGCACGCTGATGGCCAAGCAGATGGATCACCTGCCGGCGCTCCAGGGACTGTTCGTCTACGACGAGACCGGACGCTGGATCGCGAATTCCTCGGGACGAAAATTCGACGGCCGGAACAACGGCGATCGCGCCTACTTCCGATACCACAAGGGGTCGCGCGACCGCGGCGTGCATATCGGCAGTCCGATCATCGGCCGCACCAGCGGCGCGTGGGTGTTGCCGGTGTCCCGTCGCATCGAACATCCGGACGGCAGCTTCGCCGGCGTCGCGCTTGCGACCATCAAGATCGACTTCTATCGCCGCATCTACGAAAGCCTCGACCTGGGTCCCGGCGGCCAGGTCCTGATGACACTGAACGACGGAACGCTGCTGCTGCGCGAACCCTTCGACCAGCGCGAACTCGGACGCAGCATCGCCTCGAGTCCCGAGTTCCTTCTCCAGGCGCAGCAGGCGTTCGCCACCCGTACCATCGACACCGAGCTGGAAGGCGAAGCGCTGATCTTCAGCCATGCGCGGATCGGCAGCTACCCGGTCGGGATCACGGTGGTGAAGAGCCAGGACACCATCCTGGACGCGTGGCGCAACTCGGCCGTGTTTGCCTGTCTCGCCATGCTCGTCCTGATCGCCGGCCTGCTGCTGCTCGGCCGGCGCGTGGTGCGCCAGGTGGCCCTGCGCGACCAGCTGGAACGGGAGCTGTTGTCCACCAAGGCCGGCCTCGAGACGGCCAACGCGGCCCTGTCCACCATGGCCTACATCGATGGGCTGACCGAGCTGTTCAACCGCCGCTACTACGAGCAGGCCCTGCAGCGTGAGATCGGCCGGACCAGCCGCAACCGTGCGCCGATTGCGGTACTGATGCTGGACGTCGACTTTTTTAAGAAATACAACGACCGTTACGGCCACCAGGCCGGCGATGCGACGCTGAAGGCCGTCGCGCAGGCGATCCAGCGCGGGCTGCGCCGCAGTGGCGATCTCGCGGCCCGCTATGGCGGCGAGGAATTCGTCGTCATCCTGCCCGACACCGACCTTGCCGGCGCGCGCGAAGTCGCCGAGGCCATCCGTACCGCCGTCCAGGCGCGCGCGCTTGCTCACCAGGATGCGCCCGGTGGCGTGGTCACGGTCAGCATCGGAATCCACGCGGCCGTCCCGGAAGCCGGCGAGGATGGCGCCGAACTGGTGGCCCGGGCCGACGCCGCCCTCTACCGCGCCAAGGAGGCGGGCCGGAACCGCAGCGCCAGCTGAAGACGCGGCGCCGGCCCAGGTGGCGG